>NZ_JBNPXB010000002.1:0-422283 GCF_050433525.1 Aminobacter sp. BE322
GACCTGGGCCGCGAAGACGTCGAGGCGGTGAAGAAGGGCTGCGCCAATCTCGGCCGCCACATCGAGAACGTGCGCCAGTTCGGCGTGCCGGCGGTCGTCGCCATCAACCACTTCCATTCCGACACCGACGCCGAGATCCAGGCGATGAAGGACTATGTCGCCAAGATGGGCGAGGAAGCGATCCTGTGCCAGCACTGGGCCAAGGGCTCGGCCGGCATCGAGGAGCTGGCCAAGAAGGTGGTGAGCCTCGCCGAAAGCGGCGCTGCGCAGTTCGCCCCGCTCTATCCCGACGACATGAAGCTGTTCGACAAGATCGACACCATCGTCAAGCGCATCTACCGCGGCTCGCAGGCGATCGCCGACAAGAGCGTGCGCGACCAGCTGCATGCGTGGGAGGCGGCCGGCTACGGCAACCTGCCGGTGTGCATGGCCAAGACCCAGTACTCGTTCTCGACCGACCCGAACCTCAGGGGCGCCCCGGTCGACCACGTGGTGCCGGTGCGCGAGGTCAGGCTGTCGGCCGGCGCCGGCTTCGTCGTCGCCATCTGCGGCGAGATCATGACCATGCCCGGCCTGCCCAAGGTCCCCTCCTCCGAGAAGATCTTCCTCAACGAACAGGGCCAGATCGAAGGCCTGTTCTGAGGGCCTGGTTCGCCAGCTATGGCAAGAATTCGGCCACCGCGAGAAATCGCGGCGGCCGATCCTTGTTGGCGGCTTGCCTCAGAAGATCGCGTCGACCGGCAGGCAGAGCGCCATCGCCCCGGCATAGCGGGCCTGCGGTCCGGCCTGCAGCGGATGGAAGCGCGCGCCCTGCATGTCGCGGAAGCGGCGCTCGAGCCCGCGGTCGCGGTAGAACGACGCCCCGCCGGCAAGTTCCATGGCGAGTTCCACCACTTCCAGCCCGTGGCTGGCGACCAGCGAGCGGCCGATCATCACCTCGTTGACGCTTTCTGCCGAAGGCGCATTGCGTTCGGCCTCCTCGACCATGGCGCGGTGCGCCAGCTGGGCTGCGCGCAGGGCCGTGTCCATGCGCCCGGCCAGATTGAGCGCGGTCTCGCTTGCCGGCTTCTTCCTGGCGGTCTCGACGGCGATGTCGCGGGCGCCTTCGGCGACCCCGAGATAGACCGCATAGATCAGTGGGAAGGCGATGGTCGAGATGACCTGGAACACCGGATGCCAGTGCCCCGCGGCACGCGAGAAGGCGACGGAAGCATCCGGGATGAACAGCCCGTCGATGACGACGTCGTTCGAGCCGGTGCCGCGCATGCCCAGGGTACGCCAATTGTCCATGACGCTGACTTCCGGCGCCCGCATCGGCACGCCGAAATGGATCACATTTTCGGTGCCGTCGTCGGCGCAGTGGATCGCCCCGGTCATCAGGATGTCGCCCGCGACCGCGCCCGAAGTAAAGACCTTGCGCGCGGTGATGCGGTAGCCGCCCTCGACCTTCTCGGCCTTGCCCGAGCCGCCGATCCAGTCGGACCCGCCGCTGGAGAGAAGGATGATCCTCTCGGTCGCCACGCGCTTGAGCAGGGGCTCGACGGCGGCGACGTTCTGGTGACGCCAGCGCCAGGCGGGTATCGCGACCTGGTGTGTGTGCATGGCGAAAGCGAGTGCGGTCGAACCGCATGAATGCGCCAGGATGCGCAGCATCTCGCAGAGCTCGGCGATGCCGGCCCCGCCGCCGCCCAGTTCGAGCGGCACGCCGGCCTGGACGAGCCCGGCTTCCTTCAGAAGCACGTAGTTGTCGGCGACGAAACGGTCGCCCTCGTCGAACTTGGGAGCACGTTCGGCAAGGACGGGTGCGAGATCATGGGCGACGCCCACGACATCGGTCGGGACCTCAGTTGCAGCACCCGTGCTTCCCGTCGTCATGTTTTCAAGACTTCTCATCAAGTCGTCTCCTGGTTGACCGGCAGGTCGGGGCGGAACATCGCGCCAACGACCAGCCGGGTCCAGTTCAGGAACTGAATCGGCCAGTCCGCCAGTCAACCCTATGGGCTAGGTGCGGAAAGCCGGCATTCGCGCTATAAGGTCCGATCCCCCTGCGACTGGTGCGAGATGAGCGATCGCGGCGGATATGGCCAGTTTTGCCCGGTTTCGATGGCGTCGGAGATCCTCTGCACGCGCTGGACGACCTTGGTCGTGCGCGAAATGCTGATGGGATCGAGCCGGTTCAACGACCTGCGCCGCGGCGTGCCCAGGATGTCGCCGGCACTCTTGTCCAAGCGGCTGAAGGAGCTCGAACGCGCCGGCGTGGTGCAGACCGAGCGCGGCAGCTCGGGCAGCGTCGAATACCGCCTGACCGAGGCCGGCGAGGATCTGCGTCCGGTCATCCTCGGCCTGGGCGAATGGGGTCACCGCTGGGTGGAAAGCCAGCTAACCCTCAGGAATCTAGACCCTTCGCTGTTGATGTGGGACATGCGGCGCAACCTCAACCCGGAGCCTTTGCCGCCGCAGCGCTGCACGATTCACTTTCTGTACCCCGAAGTGAGCAAGGCGCAGCAGAACTGGTGGCTGGTGGTCGAAGAAGGTACGGTCGACCTCTGCAATTCCGACCCCGGCTTCGAGGTCGACCTGCTGGTCACCGGCTCCTTGCGCAGCATGACGGCGGTGTGGATGGGCCTCGCCCGGCTGAGCCAGGAGATCGATTCCGGCCGGCTGGAACTCGACGGCGACGACCGCATCGCCGGCGCCATGCAGGCCTGGCTGGGCCTGAGCAGCTTCGCGCCGGTGTCGCGCCGTGTGCCTTAGCTCGACGCTTCCCCTGCCTTTGCCCAGGCCTGGTACTCCTGCATCAGCGGCTCGAGTTCCTCCATCGCCGGGAACTCGTGAAAACTCCTGGCAGCACCCGTCTCGGCGAAGGACAGCCTTGTTTTCGTGAAGGTCTCCATGAACGGGCGAAACCAGGCCGTGTCCTCCAGCATGGTCGGCCGCACGTTGACGAACCAGTCGACGCCCTCGACGCGCGTGAACATCCAGGTCTTGCAGTAATCGCAGAAATGATGGTGCAGTTCCGGCCCGCGCAGCCCGCCGATCACCGGTTTGCCCTTGGTCACCGCAAACCCGTCGGCCGGCACGATCGCCGTCAGCGAATAGGCCGAAGACGACATCTTCTGGCAGCCCGGGCAATGGCAGGCGGCGGTAGCGATGGGCGGCTTCGACACCTCGATCTCGACCCGGCCGCAGCGGCAGGAACCTTTGAGCGGCAGTGGAATGGACGACATGACGGGCTCCTTGTCCGATGCTTGTCGCATCATGCGATGCCGACTGCCCGAAGCCTAGGGCCACGATCGCCTTTTCGGTGCGGCGCGCCATCGCAGGCGGGGCGATCAACGACCGACCACTTCCTATTTGTGCTGGGCAATCACATCAAGGAGCGGCAGCGACCTCATACCCCCACCCCTGGCCCCTCCCCACAAGGGGGAGGGGGACCAGATCGTCGCCGCTTTGGCGAAAACATCAAGGATTGGCGCAAGTAGGAGCTGGCGCACCAGATTCCCCTCCCCCTTGTGGGGAGGGGTCAGGGGTGGGGGTGACGTGCCGGCTGCCAATCCTCCCCTTGAGGGAGAGCCGGGCTGATGCGGTCGCCTCAGGCGACGACCAGGGCGCGCGCCTTGAGGATCTCGACGCAGGCGTTGGCCGCTTCCTTGCCCTTGACCTTGAAGTGGTCGAAGAAGAAGCGGTGATGCTCGGCGCCGTCGTGGTAGTTGTGCGGGGTGAGCACCGCCGAAAGCACCGGCACGCCGGTCTGAAGCTGCACGTTCATCATGCCGTCGAGCACCGCATGCGCCACGAAATCGTGGCGGTAGATGCCGCCATTGACCACGAAGGCGGTGCCGAGGATCGCCTGGTAGCGGCCGGTCTCGGCCAGCGTCTTGGCAAACAGCGGGATCTCGTAGGCGCCGGGCACGTCGTAGACGTCCACGGCGATGCGGCCGCCCGACAGTTGTTCGATCTCGGCGCCGAAGGCCTTCACGCATTCGTCGACGATGTCGGCATGCCAGCGGGCGCGGATCACGGCGACACGGCGGGTATCGAAGTCTTTCGGGGATTGCTGATTCATGGGTCCATCCTTCCGTTTCGAACCAGAATCAGGACGCACGACACGGACTCCCGGCGGCATGCGCCACCGCTCGCCCTATCGTCCTCTTCCATCCGGACTGTGACCGTCGGCTCCGGATTTGCACCGGATCTGCTGACCCTCCCGTTGCCGGGAGGCGCTCGCGGGCTTGGGCCGAGACCCTTACCGCCGGTGGGGACTTTCACCCCGCCCTGAGAACATATTTGCCCTGTCGATATGCCGGGGGCCGGCCGGACTGTCAACGGCAGGAATAATAGTTTCAGCGAACCCGTGCCGGATTGCCGACGACGGTCGCCCCGGCCGGCACGTTCTTCGTCACCACCGAGCCCGCGCCGACGATGGCGTCGTCGCCGATCTCGATGCCGCCGAGGATGATGGCGCCGCCGCCGATCCAGACGTTGTCGCCGATCGTGACCGGGCGGCCGATCTCCAGGCCGGCGCGGCGCTTGACCGGGTCCTTGCTGTGCTCAGGGCAATAGACCTGCACTTTGGGCCCGAACATGGTGCCCTTGCCGATGCGCACCGGTGCCGTGTCGAGGATGGTGCAGCCGGCATTGAGGAACACGTTCTCGCCGAGATGGATGTTGAATCCGTAGGGGCAGTGGAACGGCGCCTCGATGCGGGCGCCCTCGCCCACCGTGCCGAGCAGGGCGCGCAGAGCGGGGGCGAAATCACCGCGTGCCAAAGGCGGCAGCGAGTTGTGCTCGAAGACGGCGTTGGCGGCGGCCAGGCGCAGCGCGTCGAGTTCGGGATCGAGGCAAGTGTACCACTCGCCGGCGGCCATCTTTTCACGTTCGCTCGCAGCCATGCGCGGCCCTTTCCGTCCTCGCCCAGCCAACCATAGTACGCGCCCTGCTGCAAAGGTCGAAGCCGCCTGCCTCTGGCGAAACCGTCTAGCTGTGCTAGCCTTCGGCGGAAGTGCACTTCCGGTAACGGCCACATCCACCAGGGGGACAACGGATGGCGATCTACCTGCTCGCACTGCTCATCGGGACCGTCGCCGGGCTCAGGGCCATGGCCGCGCCGACGGCAGTCGCCTGGGGCGCCTGGCTCGGCTGGCTGCCGCTCGCCGGCACATGGGCGAGCTTCATGGGCCACTGGATCGCGGTGGCGATCTTCACCGTGCTTGCGCTGGTCGAGCTCGTCACCGACCAACTGCCGTCGACGCCGAGCCGCAAGGTGCCGCAGCAGTTCGGCGCGCGCATCCTGACCGGCGCGCTGTCGGGCGCCGTCATCGGCACGGTGGGCGGCGCGGCCGTCGGCGGGCTGGCAGCGGGCGTCATCGGCGCCATCCTCGGCACGCTCGGCGGCGCGGCCGCTCGAGCCAGCCTGGCTAAATCGTTCGGCAAGGACCTGCCGGCGGCGCTCATCGAGGATGCCGTGGCGATCCTCGGCGCGCTTCTGATCGTGAGCCTCGTCGCATGACCGCGGCGAAAAAATTCGACGCCATCATCATCGGCTGCGGCCAGGCCGGGCCGCCGCTGGCCGGGCGGCTGACGGCCGCGGGCCAGACGGTGGCGCTGATCGAGCGCAAGCTGGTCGGCGGCACCTGCGTCAACACCGGCTGCAAGCCGACCAAGACCATGGTGGCGAGCGCCTATGCGGCGCATCTCGCCCGCACCGGCGCCGATTACGGCGTCTCGACCGGCAATGTCTCCGTCGACATGAAGGTGGTGAAGGCGCGCAAGGACAAGGTGACGGTCGATTCCCGCGCCAACCTGGAGGGCTGGATCGCCGGCATGAAGGGCTGCACCCTCTATCGCGGCCATGCCCATTTCGAGGGGCCGCGCGAGGTGCGCGTCGGCGACGAGGTGCTGGAGGGCGAACGCATCTTCATCAATGTCGGCGGCCGCGCCAACATCCCCGAAATGCCCGGGGTCAACGACGTCGCCTACCTGACCAACACCTCTATGATGGAGGTCGACTTCCTGCCGCGCCATCTCGTGGTGGTCGGCGGCAGCTATGTCGGGCTGGAATTCGCCCAGATGTTCCGGCGCTTCGGCTCGCAGGTGACGGTGGTGGAAAAGGGCCCGCGGCTGATCTCGCGCGAGGACGAGGACGTCTCCGAGGCGGTGAAGGGCATCCTCGAAAACGAGGGCATCGCGCTCAGGCTGAACGCCGAGTGCATCAGCTTTGCCCCGCATCCCGACGGCGTGACCGTCGGCGTCGATTGCAGCTCGGGCGACCGCGCGGTGACCGGAAGCCACGTGCTGCTCGCCATCGGCCGCAAGCCCAACACCGACGATCTCGGCCTCGACAAGGCGGGTGTTACCACCGACAAGCGCGGCTACGTCGAGGTCGACGACCAGCTCAGGACCAATGTCCCGCACATCTGGGCCATGGGCGACTGCAACGGCAAGGGCGCCTTCACCCACACCTCCTACAACGATTTCGAGATCGTCGCCGCCAACCTTTTGGACAACGACCGGCGTAAGGTCGGCGACCGCGTCGAGGCCTATGCGCTCTACATCGACCCGCCGCTCGGTCGCGCCGGCATGACCGAGGCCGCCGCCCGCAAGTCGGGCCGCAAGGTGCTGGCCGGCCAGCGGCCGATGACGCGCGTCGGCCGCGCCGTCGAGAAAGGCGAGACGCAGGGCTTCATGAAGATCCTGGTCGACGCCGAGACCCGGCAGATCCTCGGCGCCTCGGTGCTGGGCACCGGCGGCGACGAGGCGATCCACGCCGTGCTCGGCCTGATGTACGCCAAGGCGCCGATCGAGACGCTGCAACGCGCCGTGCACATCCACCCGACTGTGTCGGAGCTGTTGCCGACGATCGCGCAGGAGCTGAAGCCGCTGAGCTGAGTGCCGCGTGGACGCAGGGGCCGGCACGGCACTTTTTGTCCATCGAAACTGGGGCTCAGCCTTCGATGGCCGCGCGCGCCTTGGCCTCCAGCCATTCGGCCATCTGGCGGTAGGGCACCGGGCCGTAGCTGATGCGGGCGACGCCGAGCTCGGCGAGCTTCGCCTTCGGTGGCACGTGGGCGAGCGCGATGATGTTGACCGGCAGCTCGACCTCGCGGCAGAGCCGGCCGGTCAGCTTCTCATCGCCGAGACCGGGCGCGAAGAAGCCGTGCGCGCCGGCTTTTGCATAGGCCTCTGCTCGTTCGATCGCGGCATCGACCAGCGCGTCGCTGTGTTCGTCGGGCTTGGCCTTCAGGAAGATGTCGGTGCGGGCGTTGATGAAGGCGGGGATGCCGGATGCCCTGACGGCGTCGGCGGCCGCCGCGATGCGCTTCACCTGGACGGCGACGTCGTGCAGGCCGCTGCCGCCGACGATCTGGTCCTCGAAGTTGAAGCCGACCACGCCTTCCGCCAACGCCCGCGTCACCGTCGTGGCGACCGTTTCGGGCTCGACGCCATAGCCGCCTTCGAGGTCCATTGTGACGGGCAGGTCAACCGCGGCGACGATGCGGCGCATGTTGTAGAGCGCCAGGTCGAGGGGAATCTTCTCGCCATCGGCAAAGCCGAAAGCGGCGGCCACCGGCCAGCTGCCCGTGGCAATCGCCTTGGCGCCGGCCTTGACGACGATTGCCGCACTGCCCGGATCCCAGATGTTGTAGAGAACCACCGGGTCGCCCTTCACGTGCAGGGCATGGAAGGCCTTGGCCTTGTCGATCTGGCTGGTCATGGAATTCGCCTCTTTGGGTGACTGAAGGCCGGAACCTATCAGCGTGAGGCGTCTTGGCCATAGCGCAGAATGCGGTAAGTGAGTTGCCAGAGACGGGGGTAATCACTGTTGCCTGGGTCGGGACCATCGCGGCAATTTCCAGGTCACGCATCAACTGCCGCAATGGTCCCGTCCAGGTCGAGGGCCGCCCCTCCCCTGAAACGCCAGACGACGGGCGTCAGTCCTCGTCGGGTTCGGCGGCGAGCAGCCTGTTCTCCAGCCGTTCGAGCAGGGCGACGGCGCGCTGCAGCTCGGCCTCGTCCTCGCCGGCCAAAAGATCGTTGCGCAGGCGCTCGAAGATCCGCTCGATCTCGACCACGCGGGCGCGGCCGGCATCGGTCAGCGACAGGATCTTGGCCCGCCGGTCGCCGGGATCCTCCATGCGCGTGATCAGGCCGTCTGCCACCAGAATATCCACGGTGCGCACCAGCGACGGCCCCTCGAGGCCGAGATGATCGGCGACCACGCCCTGGCGACGGTTGTCGCCGAGGCGCGAGAGGGTGACGAGCGGCATGGCGGTGGCATGCGACAGGCCGCAATCGTCGAGCGCACGGTCGGCGGCACGACGCCACAACCTGGCGACGGCGATGAGATGCTTGCCGAAACCGGCGCGCGCGGAGGACCCGTTGGACATCCAAGAAAGATAGCATATTATCTATTAGGATGCGATTAGATTCTTGCTCGGAGGCACCGTGGTGATGGCCGAGGAGACATGCCCGCACGTCCAGCAGGACGATCGCAGCCGGCGCCGCCCGCACGGGCCGCATCGAACCGATTGACAATTTCGCAGGTAATCAAAATGGCAGAACTTCAGAAAAGCGGGAGCGGCGGCTGGCTCCTGGTTCTATTCGGTCTGCTCATGGTCATCATCGGGGCACCGCTCGTCTATGGCGGCGTCCAACTGATCGGCCTGGGCGGATCGTGGTACTACGCGCTCGCCGGCCTCGGCGTCATCGCCTCCGGCATCCTCTACGTCATGCGCCGCAAGGCCGGCCTCTGGCTCTACGGCTTCGTCTTCCTGGCGACCGTCGCCTGGGCGCTGTGGGAATCCGGCCTCGAATTCTGGCCGCTGATCCCGCGCCTCGTGGCGCCAGCCGTCATCGCCATCCCGGCCCTGTTGCTCGCCCCCCTCTTCCCGACCAGCACCGGCAAACGCGGGCCGTTCGCACTTGCCGGCCTGCTGGTCGCAGCCCTTGCGGCCACCGCCTTCTACGGTTTTGCCCCGCATGGCGTGACCCGCAACGCGCTGGCCTCGGCCGAGCCCGCGGCCACCGTCCCCCCGGCCGCTGCCAGCGCCACCGATTGGCGCCACTACGGCCGCACGCCCTCGGGCACGCGCTATGCCCCGATCGACCAGATCAACCGCGACAATGTCGACAGGCTCGAGGTCGCCTGGACGTTCCGTACGGGCGACACGCCGGCGGGAACCGCGCAGGACCAGAACACGCCGCTCTTCGTCGACGACACGCTCTACACCTGCTCGCCCACCAACATCGTGCATGCGCTGAACCCCGACACGGGCGAAGTGAAGTGGAAGTTCGACCCGAAGGCCAAGTCGCCGCTATGGCAGCGCTGCCGCGGCGTGAGCTACTACGAGCCGGGACCGGCAACGGAGCAGACCGAAGCCGCAGCTCCGGCTGAAGCTTCCGCCCCTGCCGATCCGCTGGCACCGGCCAGCCCGATCGCACCAGCCACCCCGGTCGCCCAGGCGGCCAACGCCTGCGCGTCGCGCATCGTCATGACCACCATCGACGCCCGCCTGATCGAGCTCGACGCCAAGACCGGCGAGCTGTGCCAGGACTTCGGCAATGGCGGCATCGTCGATCTCAAGACCGGCATGGGCGAGATCAAGGACGGCTTCTACTTCCAGACCTCCGCCCCGACCGTCACCCGCGACCTGATCATGGTCGGCGGCTGGGTGTGGGACAATGTCGAGACCGGCGAGCCCTCGGGCGCCGTGCGCGCGTTTTCGGCCCGCACCGGCGAGTTGGTCTGGGCCTGGGATCTCGGCAACCCCGCCATCACCAAGCTGCCGCCGGAAGGCGAGAGCTACACGCGCGGCACACCGAACGTCTGGTCGACGCCGGCCTATGACGAAGCGCTCGGCCTCGTCTACCTGCCGACCGGCAACGCGACGCCCGACTTCTTCGGCGCGCATCGCTCGAAGGCCGCCGAGGACTACACCGCCTCGGTCGTCGCCCTCGACATCGCCACGGGCCGCGAGCGCTGGAAGTTCCAGACCGTGCACCACGACATCTGGGACTACGACGTTCCCGCCCAGCCCGCACTCTACGACGTGCCGGACGGCAAGGGCGGCACCGTGCCGGCGCTGATCCAGATCACCAAGCGCGGGCAGATCTTCATGCTCGACCGCCGCGACGGCAAGCCGATCGCCGAGGTCGAGGAGCGCCCGGTGCCGCAGACCGGCGGCGTGCCGGAGGACTTCCTGGCGCCGACACAGCCCTATTCGGTGGGCATGCCGACAATCGGTGCCGAACCTCTCACCGAGGCAAAGATGTGGGGGGCGACGCCCTTCGACCAGCTCTACTGCCGCATCGGGTTCAAGAAGATGCGCTACGAGGGCGAGTTCACGCCTCCCGGCCTGACCCGCTCGATCATCTTCCCCGGCTACTACGGCGGCATGAACTGGGGCAGTGCTGCGATCGACGAGGCCCGTGGCCTTTTGATCGTCAACGACATCCGCATGCCGCAGTTCGCCCAGCTGATGCCGCGCGAGGAGACCGACAATTATGGCGGCTCGGCAGCGCATGACGGGCTGTCGCAGCAGAAGGGCACGCCTTATGGTGCGCTGAAGAACGGCTTCATGTCGCCGCTCGGCGTTCCCTGCCACCAGCCGCCCTACGGCACCTTCACCGGCATCGACCTCAAGACCCGCCAGATCGCCTGGCAGGTTCCGGCCGGCACGCTGGAGGACACCGGCCCGCTCGGCATGAAGACGGGCCTCGGGATCCCGATCGGCATGCCGACGCTGGGCGGCCCGATCGCCACCTCCGGCGGCCTCGTCTTCTACGCCGGCACGCAGGACTACTACCTGCGCGCCCTCGACGTGGAGACCGGCGAGGAGCTGTGGAAGGGCCGCATGCCCGTCGGCGCCCAGGCCACGCCGATGACCTTCGTGTCGCCGGAAAGCGGAACCCAGTTCGTCGTCATCTCCGCCGGTGGCGCGCGCCAGTCGCCCGACCGCGGCGACTACATCGTCGCCTACAGGCTGCCCAAGCAGAACTGAGTTCCGACTGCATCGACATCGGAAGGGGCGCCTCGGCGCCCCTTTTCATTTCTGGCGACCAGGGCCGTGCCAGACCCCCTTCCGCATGCCTGCCATGCATTCCATGCATTGCTGCAATGCACCAAAATCGCTTGCGCGGCGGCCGACTTAAGGAAACTGTCGACCTAAATCGTTTCAACTCCCCCGAGTCCATCCATGCCCTTGCCGATCCTCGCTCTGGCCGTTGCATCTTTTTGCATCGGTACCACCGAATTCGTGATCATGGGGCTGTTGCCCGAGGTCGCCGCCGACTTGGGCGTCTCGATCCCGGCGGCTGGCCTTCTGGTCACCGGCTATGCGCTCGGCGTGGTCATCGGCGCCCCGATCATCGCCATCGGCACGGCGAGACTGCCGCGCAAGCCGGTGCTGATCGGGCTTGCCTCGCTGTTCGTGCTCGGCAACCTGCTCTGCGCCATCGCCCCCACCTACTGGACGCTGATGGCGGCGCGCGTCGTCACCGCCCTCGGCCACGGCGCCTTCTTCGGCATCGGCTCGGTGGTGGCGGCAAGCCTGGTGCCGGCCAACAAGCGTGCCAGCGCGATTGCGCTGATGTTCGCCGGCCTGACGCTTGCCAATATCCTCGGCGTGCCCGGCGGCACGGCGCTCGGCGAAGCCTTCGGCTGGCGCATGACCTTCTACGCCGTCGTCGTCATCGGCCTGATCTCGGTCGCGGCGATTGCCTTTCTGGTGCCGGCGGGCGTCGCCCCTCCCGGCAAGGGCGGCGTGGCAGGCGAGGTCAAGGTGCTGGGCAAGCTGCAGGTGTGGCTCGCCATGATCATCTCGGCGCTCGCCTCGGGCAGCCTGTTTGCCGTCTTCACCTACATCAAGCCGATCCTGACCGACGTCACCGGCCTGTCGGTCGATTCCGTCACCTGGATCCTGCTTTTGTTCGGCGGCGGCATGACCATCGGCAACATCGTCGGCGGCAAGCTGGCCGACTGGAAGCTGATGCCGACGGCCATCGGCGCGCTCGTGGTGATGGCCATGATCCACGTCGCCTTCGCCGGCCTCAGCCATTCGGCACCTGCCGCAATCCTGCTCGTCTTCCTCTGGGGCGTCATCACCTTCGTCATCGTGCCGCCGATGCAGATGCGCGTCGTCGAGACCGCCTCGGAAGCACCGAACCTCGCCGCCACGCTGAACCAGGGCGCCTTCAACGCCGGCAATGCCGCCGGCGCCTGGGCGGGCGGTGCGGCGATCTCGATGGGCGTGAGTTATGCCGACCTGCCCTTCGTCGGCGCGGCGATCGCGCTTTCCGCCTTCGCCGTGGCCGTCATTTCCTTCGCGCTCGACCGGCGTGACGCAATCCAGCAGGCGGCATGACGTTTTCCCGGCTTGCCAGCGCACTGCCGTTGCGATAGCCACAGCGGCGATGGTTCCTGCTGCCTGGTTCGGGCAGCGGATTAAATGGGAACACGGTGAGACGTCGTCGACGCGAAACCGTGGCTGCCCCCGCAACTGTGAGCGGATAGCAAGCCGGAAGAATGCCACTGGCCGCAAGGCCGGGAAGGCTCCGAGGCGCCGAAACCCGCAAGCCAGGAGACCTGCCATCATCAGGTGAATTCAACCGGCCGGGGTGTGCCGCGGAGATGATGATGGTTGCGACTGCCTTTTTCGGATCGCCGATCGGATCGTTCCGCCCCCTCCGCCACGTCACGGAGACAGGGCATGCTCGATCGCGTCCACGGCCCTAGTCGCCTCGTAGGCTCCACCCCGGCATTGCTCGAACTCGACGGCCTCTCATGGGGCCCGCGCGCGTCGAAGCCGATCCTCCAGCCCGTGACCGTGCGCGTCGCACCGGCGGAGCTCTTGGCCATCGTCGGCCCCAACGGCGCCGGCAAGTCGAGCCTGCTGCGCTGCCTCTACCGCTACCACCGGCCGACCGGTGGCACGGTCAGGCTCGACGGCAAGGACATCTGGAAAATGAAGCCGCGCGACTGCGCCCGCCGCATCGCCACCGTGCTGCAGGAGCCGGCCTCGGACTTCGGCCTGACCGTGGCCGAGATCGTCGAGCTCGGCCTCACCCCGCACGCCGCCCGCGTCGGAACCGCGGCCGACGACTATCTTCGCGTCGAGGCTGCGTTGTCCCTGCTCGGCCTCACCCGCCTCGCCGCGCGCGATTTCGGCTCGCTGTCGGGCGGCGAGAAGCAGCGCGCCATGATCGCGCGCGCCCTGGTGCAGCGGCCCGACCTGTTGATCCTGGACGAGCCGACCAATCACCTCGACATCCGCCATCAGCTCGAAGTGCTCGAACTGCTTCGCAATCTCGGCTGCACCGTGGTGGTCTCGCTGCACGACCTGGCGCTCGCCTCGGCCTATGCGGACCGCGTGCTGGTCATGGACGGCGGCCGCACGGTGGCCTGCGGCAAGCCGGCCGACATCCTCACGCCCGAGCGCATCCGCGAGAACTTCGCCGTGGGCGCCACCCTCGACGATCACCCGGTCACCGGCCGCCCGCGCTTTTCCTTCCATCTCGAACGCTGAACCCGCCAAGCCGAGGAGCATCCATGCGCCTGACGATTTTTGCCGCCGCAGTCCTTGCGACCTGCACCACCGCCCTGGCGGATGACTTTCCGGTCACCGTCAGGAGCTGCAACCGCGACGTGACCTTCGCCGCCCCGCCGCAGCGCGCGGTGTCCAACGACATCAACCTGACCGAGATGATGCTGACCCTCGGCCTGGCCAACCGCATGGTCGGCTATTCCGGCATTTCCGGCTGGAACAAGATCGACGCGGCCATTCGCAAGGACATCGGCCAGTTGCCGGAACTCGCGCCGCAATATCCGAGCAAGGAGGTGCTGCTCGGCGCCGACGCCGATTTCTATTTCGCCGGCTGGAACTACGGCATGAGCGTCGGCGGCGCCGTGACGCCCGACACGCTCGCGCCCTTCGGCATCGCCGTATACGAGCTGACGGAGAGCTGCATCCACGTCATGGAGCGGGAAAAGTCGTCGATGGACGACATGTATGTCGACCTCCTCAACCTCGGCACGATCTTCGGGGTGCGCGACAAGGCCGAGGCGCTGGTGGCAGGCTACAAGCAGGATCTCGCCGATTTCCAGGCCAAGCTGCCGCCGCTCGACAGACCGGTGAAGGTGTTCCTCTACGATTCCGGCGAGCAGAAGCCGTTCACCGCGGGCCGCTACGCCATCCCGACCGCGATGATCGAGGCGGCCGGCGGCGTCAACATCGCCGACGACGTCGAGGCCAACTGGGCCGAGATCGGCTGGGAACCGGTGATCGAACGCAATCCGGACGTCATCGTCATCGTCAACTACGGCGAGGTGACGGCCGAGCAGAAGATCGCCTTCATGCGCTCCAACCCGGCCTTCAAGGACATTGCGGCGGTCAGGAGCAACCGCTTCGTCGTGCTCGAATATGTCGAGGCCACGCCCGGCCCGCGCAACATCGCGGCGATCAAGCGCCTGGCCGAAGCGTTCCGGGCCGACTGACCGTGTCGCACCGGAATTTCGTCAAGGGCCCCCGGCATGCGCTGATCCACGCCATGCCGGCGCTGATCGCCGGGCTCGCGGCACTGCTGGCGGTCACGATGATCGTCGCGATCGGCGTGGGTTCGGTGGCGATCCCGCTCGACGCGGTCTGGGGGGTGATCGCCAACAAGCTCGCGCCGGGCAGCGTCGAGGTCTTCTGGTCGAGCGGCCGCGAGAACATCGTCTGGGATGTGCGCGCGCCGCGGGTCATTCTCGGGGCGACCGTCGGTGCCTCGCTCGCGGTCGTGGGCGCGGCGCTGCAGTCGGTGACGCGCAATCCGCTCGCCGATCCGCATCTGCTCGGCGTCTCCTCGGGCGCCGCGCTGGGGGCGATCCTCGCTCTTCTCCACGCCGGCATGGTGTTCGGCCCGATCACGGTGCCGCTGTTCGCCTTCGCCGGCGCGCTGGCTGCAACCGCCCTGGTGCTGATGGTCGCCAATCTGACGCGGGCACACTCGGCCGGCCAACTCGTGCTGGCCGGCGTCGCCGTCAGCTTCATCATAACCGCGACCGGCAACCTGTTGATCTTCCTGGCCGATCCACGGGCAGCGCCTATGGTCATCTTCTGGATGCTCGGCGGCCTCGGCCTGGCGCAGTGGCAGCAACTGGCCTACCCGCTGCTGGCGCTCGCCGGCGGCGGCGGCTACCTACTGACCCAGGCCCGCAACCTCAACGCCATGACGCTCGGCGACGAGAGCGCCACCGCGCTGGGGCTGCCGGCGCGACGCTTC
Organism: Aminobacter sp. BE322; assembly: GCF_050433525.1. Classification (NCBI taxonomy): domain Bacteria; kingdom Pseudomonadati; phylum Pseudomonadota; class Alphaproteobacteria; order Hyphomicrobiales; family Phyllobacteriaceae; genus Aminobacter; species Aminobacter sp. BE322. The sequence goes on from NZ_JBNPXB010000002.1 coordinate 15,262, forward strand.
CGCCTCGTCATCTTCGTGGTCTGCGCCGTGCTCACCGGCAGCGCGGTCGCCTATTCGGGCGTCATCGCCTTCGTCGGGCTGATGATCCCGCATGTCGTGCGGCTCGCCGTGGGTGGCGACTACCGTCGCGTGCTGCCGCTGTCGGCCCTGGTCGGCGCCATCTTCCTCGTCACGGCCGACATGGCCGCCCGCACCGTGCTGCCGCCGCAGGACATGCCGCTCGGCATCCTCACCGGATTGATCGGCGGCGTGGCGTTCGTCGCCCTGATGCGCCGCCGGGTCACAAACTGAGCGCCAGTTGGTAATGCAAAGCAACACAGCGCAAATCCTGTTGCAGCCCCTGTTTTTCGCCGCTATGGATTTCGCATGAACACGACTTCGCTCCAGAACAATTGGTGGCGGGCCAGCTGACAGCGGCCTCTTGAAGCGCGTGCGCGTGAAAATTGTGGTGGCCGCAACGGAAGTTCCGGGCGGCCATTTGCTTTTTTCGAACCAGCTCCGGAACCTCCAGCGGCAAGAGATGGAGACGGGAATGACGGTGGAAATCCTTGAAAACGGCGCCGAGCGCTTTGTCACCGGAGGTGGCATCGCGATCACCCGCGAGCGCCATGAGACCGCCTATGCCGGGGCGATCGAGGCCTATATCGACGGGCTGAACAGCCGGCGCGGCGCGGTGTTTTCCTCCAACTACGAATATCCCGGCCGCTACACCCGATGGGACACCGCCATCATCGACCCGCCGCTGGTGATTTCCGCGCACGGCCGTTCGATGAAGATCGAGGCGCTGAACGCCCGCGGCAAGGCACTGCTGCCCGTCATCGGCAAGACGCTCGGCAGCCTCGCCGAGGTGACGATCGGGGAGACGTCGGCCAGCCTGATCAGGCTCGAGGTGGCAAGGCCCGGCCGCGTCTTCACCGAGGAAGAGCGCTCGCGCGTGCCTTCCGTGTTCACCGTGCTGCGCGCCGTCACCGCCCTGTTCAAGACCGACGCCGACAGCAATCTCGGCCTCTACGGCGCCTTCGGCTACGACCTCGCCTTCCAGTTCGACCCGGTCGAGCACAAGCTCGAGCGCAAGGAGAGCCAGCGCGACCTGGTGCTGTTCCTGCCCGACGAGGTGCTGGTCGTCGACCACTATTCGGCCAAGGCCTGGCACGACCGCTACGATTATGCCGGCGACGGCTTTTCCACCGAAGGCATCGCGCGCGACAGCGTCGTCGAGCCGTTCAAGGCCCCGGACCGCATCCCGCCGCGCGGCGACCATGAGCCCGGCGAATACGCCCAGCTGGTGCGCCGGGCGATGGACAGCTTCAAGCGCGGCGACCTGTTCGAGGTCGTGCCCGGCCAGATGTTCTACGAGCGCTGCGAGACCGCACCTTCGGAGATTTCGCGCCGGCTGAAGAACATCAACCCCTCGCCCTATTCCTTCTTCATCAATCTCGGCGAAGGCGAATACCTGATCGGCGCATCGCCCGAGATGTTCGTGCGCGTCAACGGCCGCCGCGTCGAGACCTGCCCGATCTCCGGCACCATCAAGCGCGGTGACGACGCCATCTCGGACTCCGAGCAGATCCTCAAACTGCTGAATTCCAAGAAGGACGAGTCCGAGCTCACCATGTGCTCGGACGTCGACCGCAACGACAAGAGCCGCGTCTGCGAGCCGGGCTCGGTGCGCGTCATCGGCCGCCGCCAGATCGAGATGTATTCGCGCCTGATCCACACCGTCGACCACATCGAGGGCCGGCTGCGCGAAGGCATGGACGCCTTCGACGCGTTCTTGAGTCACGCCTGGGCGGTGACGGTGACCGGCGCGCCCAAGCTCTGGGCGATGCGCTTCATCGAGAACAACGAGAAGAGCCCCCGCGCCTGGTATGGCGGGGCGATCGGCATGGTGCATTTCAACGGCGACCTCAACACGGGCCTGACGTTGCGCACCATCCGCATCAAGGACGGCATCGCCGAGGTGCGCGCCGGCGCCACCCTGCTCTACGATTCCGTTCCCGAAGAAGAAGAAGCCGAAACCGAACTGAAGGCCTCAGCCATGCTTTCCGCCATCCGCGACGCCAAGACCGGCAACTCCGCAGGCACCGAGCGCACCACCGCGCGCGTCGGCGAAGGGGTGAAGATCCTGCTCGTCGACCACGAGGACTCCTTCGTCCATACGCTCGCCAACTATTTCCGCCAGACCGGCGCCGACGTGTCGACCGTGCGCTCGCCGGTGCCGGAAGAGATATTCGACCGCATCAAGCCCGATCTCGTGGTGCTCTCCCCCGGACCTGGCACGCCGAAGGATTTCGACACCGCCGCGACCATCAAGAAGGCCCGCGACCGCGACCTGCCGATCTTCGGCGTCTGCCTCGGCCTGCAGGCACTCGCCGAAGCCTATGGCGGCGAGCTGCGCCAGCTGGCGGTGCCGATGCACGGCAAGCCCTCGCGCATCCGCGTCTCCAAGCCCGGCATCATCTTCTCGGGCCTGCCCAAGGAGGTGACCGTCGGCCGCTACCACTCGATCTTCGCCGACCCGGTGCGGCTGCCGGCAGACTTCGTCGTCACGGCGGAAACCGAGGACGGCGTGATCATGGCGTTTGAGCACAGGAAAGAGCCGATCGCGGCGGTGCAATTCCATCCCGAATCGATCATGACGCTCGGCCACGACGCAGGCATGCGCATGATCGAGAACGTCGTCGCGCACATGCCGCGCAAGGCCAAGGACAAGGCCGCCTAGCCCCGATTTGCCCCGTTCGCTCCGTGGCCGCGCGCCGCGGGGCGGGCCCGTTACCAAGCGAGACCATGACCCAGACCGAAACGCAGAGATCTCCGGCCGGCGCCAGCCAGACGACCTCCGCCAAGCAGCGGATCGCCAGGCTCGCCTTCTGGTCCATCATCATCGGCTCGGGGGTGATGGGGCTGAAATTCATCGCCTGGTGGCTGACCGGCTCCGTGGCGCTCTATTCGGACGCGCTCGAATCCATCGTCAACGTCGTCGCCGCGGTCGCCGCCTTCTGGGCGATCAAGGTCAGCCACAAGCCGGCCGACATGGACCACCAGCACGGCCACCACAAGGCCGAGTATTTCTCGGCCGTGCTCGAAGGCGTGCTGATCATGGTGGCCGCCTTCCTGATCCTGTTCGAGGTCTGGCGCAGCTGGGGCACGCCGATGAATGCCGAGCAGCCGTGGCTGGGGCTCGGCATCAACGGCTTCGCCGCCGTGCTCAATGCGATGTGGGCCGCGGCCCTGATCCGGGTCGGCCGCGCCGAACGTTCGCCCGCCATGGTCGCCGACGGCCATCACATCATGACCGACGTGGTCACCTCGTTCGGCGTGCTCGTCGGCCTGGTCGCCGCGATCGTCACCGGCTGGCAGATCCTCGACCCGGTGCTTGCCGTGATCGTGGCGCTCAACATCCTGTGGCAGGGCTGGCACGTGGTCGGCTCGTCGGTCGACGGGCTGATGGACCGCGCCGTCGATCTCGACGAACACATGCGCATCCGCGATATCATCTCGGCCAATTCCAAGGGGGCACTCGAGGTGCACGACCTCAAGACCCGCATCGCCGGCCGCGCCACCTTCATCGAGTTCCACCTGGTGGTGAACGCCGGCATGACGGTGGGCGACAGCCACGTCATCTGCGACCGAATCGAAGACGCGCTGAAGGCCGTGATCCCGTCGGTCCGTGTCATCATCCACGTCGAGCCGGACGACGAGGCAAAGCTGCCCAAGGGCACTGTCGCGGTCCCCTTCGCCTGAACGGCGCCGCGGGGACCTCCGCCCCGCAGGATTTTCAGGGGATGCGCATCGGCCCAAGCAACTGCCGAGCTCGAACCGATGCGCCCAGCCCCCCGGCTGGTTAGTGGTCGCGGCTCAGGGACAAGCCGCTCCATGGAACTTTTGTCGATTCCCGTTAACCCCGGTCCTGGTCGCTAGTAACCCGTGCCGTGCGGAAACCAGCGGAATTCTCCGGAAATCGGCTCTGTCTGGAACGCGCAGGCAACGATGCGTCGGGCATGCCGACGGCCTGGACGGGCAGAATCGAGACCGGTCTGCGGTTTCGGCGCGGCATCGGCCTGGAGGCACCTACGGACACGACCTCAACTGCCTGAATCGGATTGGCAGCGAAGAGCCTCAACCGCCTGCAAGACAAGGCAATTTGGCAGACGCCGGCATGCCCCGGCTGTATTGCGGGCTCCCGGCGTCGACCTCAGCGCCGTCGGGTCGGCTTGAATCGGCATGGCAGCCGCCACGGCCAACCGCGTGCAACGACTCGACAATTCGCCGATCGCCTGCGTCAGCGGCCGGCTACCGCTCTGCCTCATGTTCCTGGGCACGAAGCACCCGGCCGCACGGCCGGGCGCTCGTCGATGGAAACATCATTCCATGCTGATGTTGGCGCCCTTGACGACCGGCTCCCACTTGGCCAGCTCGGCCTTCACATGGGCGCCGAGTTCCTCCGGCGTCGAGCCGACGATCCTGGCGCTGAAGCCGTTCATCTTCTCGATGACCGCCGGATCCTTCATCGCCTTGTTGGCCGAGGCGTTGAGGCGATCGACGATCTCCTTCGGCGTGCCGGCCGGCGCAAACAGCGCGTTCCAGGTGTAGGTCTCGTAGCCCGGCACGCCGGCCTCGGCGATGGTGGGCACGTCCGGGAACGACGGCGCGCGCTCGGCGGTCGTGACGCCCAGCGCCCGCAGCGTCCCCGACTTGATGTGCGGGGAGGACGACGGCAGGTTGTCGAACATGATCGGCACCTGGTTGCCGACCACGTCGTTGAGCGCCGGTCCGGCCCCCTTGTACGGAATATGCTGGATGTTGACGCCGGCCATGGCCTTGAACAGTTCGCCGGAGAGATGCAGCGGCGTGCCGTTGCCGGACGAGGCGTAGGCGTATTTCTCGGGGTCCGCCTTGAGCAAGGCGATCAGTTCCTGCACGGTCTTGGCCGGCAGTTCCGGATTGACCACCAGCACGTTGGGCACCACGACCAAGAGTGAGACCGGGGTGAAGTCCTTCTCGGGGTCATATGGCTTGGTCTTGAGGATGAGCGGGTTCAGCGCGTGGGTGGCGACCGTACCCATGAGGATGGTGTAGCCGTCCGGCTCGGCGCGCGCCACGCGGTCGGCGCCGATATTGCCGCCGGCTCCGGCGACGTTCTCGACCACCACCTGCTGCCCGAGATCGTCCGACATCTTCTGCGCAATGATGCGCGCCACGACGTCCGTCGACCCGCCTGCGGCGAAGGGCACGACGAGCGTGACCGGGCGGTCGGGGAATTGCTGGGCCGTTGCCTGCGCCCCGACAGCGAGCAGCGAGGCGGCGGAAAGCCCGAGGGCCATCGCCATGCGGCGGGTGAATTTCGAAGTCATCGGTGCGCATCTCCCATCTGTGCGGCGGCACCTCCTTGCCAGCCGCTTGGACGAGGGAGCGTATGAACTTTGCATACGCTGTCAACTGATGATGAAGGTCGAGCGCCGTGCAGGCAGCCATTTCCCGTTGTGCCGAGACGAACTACTCCCGGCCTAGGATCGCACGGGCGACCGGCAGGACATGGCTGCGGTATGTGATCGGATCGACATAACGTCCGCTGGCCACGCGTTCGCGTGCAAAGGTCTCCCAGTGCGGCTCGAAATCGTCAGGCCAGTCGAAATCCTGTTGGATCAGCACTTCACGTCCAAACGACTCCGGAGCTTCCTCGAAAATGCGCCGCGCCTCTTCAGCCAGCGGCGCATAGGCAGCCACGGCAGCGCGCTTGCGCCCCTGAGCAGCATCGTCGAGCGTCACGTCCACGCTAATTTTGCCTGCGACGCCCGGGACTGCCGCTGACGCCAAGAAGCTCACATTCGCTGCCCGGCCTTTCAATTGCGCCGCGACTGCTTCACCGATCGCGGCAGTTAGATCGTGAACGGGATTGTATCCATCCACGGCGTCGGCAACGACAGTGACAGATGAAGCTGTATCAACAGAGCAAACCGCCCTGTCCACGACATCGCGAAACGGCCCGTCGTCCTTGGCAAGAATTGCCTGGTACCAAGATTTATCTGACATCGCTCCAAAGACAGGCCCCGGAGTTGCCCCGGCCAGCGCCAGCATTTGACGCGAATATTCTAGCCGTGACGATTGGATTCCACCGGATCCGTCCGTCAATATGCAGACAATCGGACGTACGCGCTCCATCCAATGAAAGATGCGGAGTTCATGTCCCGGATGAGCTAGGATCAGAATCGTCGTCATAGCTTGTCTTACCCGCCATGCAGAAACACATGCAGAGGAGCTAAAGTGCGCATCCTCATAACCAATCTTTTTTTGAAGAGCTACTCGGGATCTGAGAATGTCGTACAACTCTTGGCTGAAGGATTGAGGCGCGCAGGGCATTATCCCGTCATTCTCGCGCCTGCCCTGGGAGAACAAGCTGACTTTATGAGAAGCCGCGGCTTCCAGGTCGTGGACCGCGTCGAAGCGATCACCGAAACACCGGACGTCATACACGGGCAACATTTGACGCCTTGCCTGATCGCCATGGCTCGGTTTCCGGAAGTACCCGTCGTTTACGCCTGCCACAGTTCATACTTCGAAGTGGAAGTGCCACTGCCGCACTCGCAGATTCGCGAGGTGATCGCCGTGGACGACCGCTGCGCCGCCAAATGTCTGGAGCGCGGCGTCGATCCCGACCGACTGTCAGTCGTCTTCAACGCCGTCGATTTGGAACGCTTCAAGCGGCGGCCGCCTTTGCCGACGAGACCAAAGAAGGCCCTGCTGCTGACCAAGAACCAGGGCCATCGCCAAGCAGTGCGCGCGGCCTGCGCGAGGGCCGGCCTCGAACTCGATGAGCTCGGCCGCGGGACCGGTAAGTTCGTCACCAAACTTGAAACCGTACTCGGCGGCTACGACCTCGTTTTCGCAACCGCTCGCATGGCGATCGAGGCAGCCGCGGTCGGCTGCGCAGTGATCGTCTGCGACGAGCGAGGCTTTGCTGGCATGCTTACCAGTAGCAATCTAGCGTCCTGGCGGCGCCTGAACTTGGGCGTCGGCCTGCTCGCCCTTGCCGTCACCGACGAGAGGTTGGACGAAGCCATTGGCCGCTACGATGCCGACGACACAGCTTTGGTCGCGCAGGAAATGCGCAACGTGGCGGGTGTCGACAAGTTCATCTCGGAGCATCTTGACGTTTACCAACGCGCCATCGGCCGACCATCCCCAGCACCGGAAAGCGTGGCTCTGGCGACGGCAAAATGGATCGAAGAGCTCACAGTCACGACATCGGACCGCAAATGGAGACATGTCGCCAAAGATCTCGGACTTTGGATTGAGCCGCCCCAACCTACCGAACTGGCTGCTCAGCCACTTGATACCCTTGCGAGAGAGGTCGCGACCATGCTCGGCGTAGAATTCAAGGCCTTGAGTACGAGGCTCGATACGCCGCAAAGCACCGTCCTGGACGTCGCTCTGCGTAACATAAACCACAAAACTGGTTGGGAAATTGGTCGACGCCTCAAGCAGGCGCTCGTGCCCAAAACGCTTAGGAAGCGGTGAGCACTATGGGCGCAACACAGGTATCCCAAGGTTACGCGATCTGTACGGCGCCCAGGTCTGGCAGCAATTACCTCTGCCAACTATTGGCTGGCACGGAGCTGCTCGGACGACCGCTTGAGTATTTCAACGGCCCTGGCCGGCGCTTCTTCGACGATCCCACATATCCAGACGATCCGCACGATCAACTGCGGCGCATTACTACGATGGGCGCGACCTCCAATGGGATTTACGGTCTAAAGCTTTTTGCTCATCAGCACGACTGGATCGCTGGCAAGGTCGAATGGACACGCCATTTGCCCAAGCTGCATTTTGTTTTCCTCACGAGACGGGATCTCTTGGGGCAGGCGATTTCATGGGCGAAAGCAGAACAGACGGGTCAATACCGGCACACACAGAGTGCACGGAAGGACCCAACTTTCGACAGCCGCAAGATAATGGCTAGCCTGACCGCGATCGCCAAGGAGAATGCGCGTTGGGAGACATTCTTCGCCCGCAACGGACTTCAGCCAGTCAGACTCGTTTACGAAGATGCGGTCGCAAATCCACAGTTGGCGGTAGACAGGGTCGCCTTACAAGTAGGGCTAAAAACCGGAATCCTTGCGGACGTTACCCGGGTCCAGGTGCGCATTCAGCGCGACTCTTCCACGGAAGCTTGGCGAAGCAGGTTTCTCCGTGAATGCCGAAATCTCAACTTCGTAGACGATCTTTGATGATCGGCGCAGCCGCCGGACTGACGTCGGCGGCCTTTTCCCGCTAAGACAGGCCCCATGAAGCCCGAAACGCCCTCACACGCCCCGCTCGCCGCGCTCGAACCCTGGCAGCAATGGGCGCTTCTGCTCGGCTGTTCGGTGCTGCTTGCGGGCATGCTGGAACTGGTTCGCCTGCCGGCGGCGCTGCTGGTCGGCCCGATGCTGGTGGCGATCGCGCTCGGCAGCAACGGCGCCAGCATCCGCGTGCCGAGGCCGCTGTTCGTTTCGGCACAGGCGCTGATCGGCTGCCTGGTCGCCAGTTCGATCTCTCCCGGCATCTTCGCCACCTTCTCCGCCGAATGGCCGCTCTTCCTCGGCACGGCCATCGCCACCATCGCGGCGTCGAGCTTCCTCGGCTGGTTCATCTCGCGGCTCAAGGTGCTGCCCGGCACCACGGCGGTGTGGGGCTCGGCTCCGGGTGCCGCGACCGCCATGGTGCTGATGGCGGACGCCTTCGGCGCAGATTCGCGCCTCGTCGCCTTCATGCAGTATCTGCGCGTCATCATGGTCTCGGTCGCAGCCGCCCTCGTCGCGCGGCTCTGGGTCGACACGTCGGGCGTGGACGCAGGGGCCGTCGAATGGTTCCCGGCGATCGAATGGCCCGCCTTCGGCGCGATGCTCGGCGTGGCGATCGTCGGCGGCGCGCTGGGCTACCTGCTGCGCATCCCCTCGCCCTATTTCGTCGGCGCCATGGTGCTCGGCGCGACCTTGAACCTCGGCTTCGGCGTGGTGCTGCAGCTGCCGGAATGGCTGCTGGCGATCGGCTACGCGCTGATCGGCTGGACGATCGGCCTCAACTTCACCCGCCCGATCCTACGCCACGCGGCCCGCGCCCTGCCCCAGGTGATCGGCTCGATCGCGACATTGATGGCCTTCTGCGGACTGCTCGCCTGGGGGCTGCACGGGCTTCTCGGCGTCGACCCGCTGACCGCCTATCTGGCGACCAGCCCGGGCGGCATGGATTCGATCGCCATCATCGCGGCTGCGGCCGACAACGTCGACCTGTCCTTCGTGCTGACGCTGCAGATGCTGCGCTTCCTGATCGTGCTCCTTTTCGGGCCCGCCCTGGCGCGGCTGGTTGCCCGCGCCGTCAGGGAATGACCAGCACGAAATGAGCGACGCCATCCGGCTCCCCTTGCGCGAAAAAAGCCGCTCCTGTAAGAGAGCGCCATGAATTCGCGCCAGGTTCACACCGTTTCCCGTCCGGCCGCTTTTGCGGGCGAGACGCTGCGCGCCCTCTCTTCTGCTCTTCTTCTTCTCGGCCTTATCGGCGATCGCCGGGCTCGCTGAAGGAGCGCCCGGCGGTCGACAAGCCGCGCAGGCGCACGCTCCTTGCCATCCAAAGACCCTGAAGAACCAAGCATGAGCGCGCTGCCGGCGCCGGATCGGCCAGGGCGCGCGCAGGAGTGAAAAAGATGAACGTGAGAGAACCCATCGGCCGTACAAAGGGCATGCCGGACGCGGCCAGGAAATACGCGCCCTACCCGACCCTCAACCTCGCCGACCGCACATGGCCGTCGAAGCGCATCGAGAAGGCGCCGATCTGGTGCTCGGTCGACTTGCGCGACGGCAACCAGGCGCTCGTCGATCCCATGGGCCACGACCGCAAGGCGCGCATGTTCCAGCTGCTGCTCGACATGGGCTTCAAGGAGATCGAGATCGGCTTCCCCTCGGCCTCGCAGACCGACTTCGACTTCGCCCGTTGGACCATAGAGGAAGGCAACGTGCCCGCCGACGTGTCGATGCAGGTCCTGGTGCAGTGCCGGCCCGAGCTGATCACCCGCACGTTTGAAGCGCTCGAGGGCGCCAACAAGCCGATCGTGCATTTCTACAACTCGACCAGCGAGTTGCAGCGCCGCGTGGTGTTCGAAAAGGACGTGCCCGGCATCAAGCGCATCGCCACCGATGCCGCCAAGATGATCGCCGACATGGCCGCCAAGGCCGGCGGCGGCTACCGCTTCCAGTATTCGCCCGAGAGCTTCACCGGCACCGAACTCGAGGTGGCGCTCGATATCTGCAACGCCGTCACCGAGATCATGCAGCCGACGGCCGACAACAAGCTGATCGTCAACCTGCCCTCGACGGTCGAGATGTCGACGCCCAACATCTATGCCGACCGCATCGAATGGATGTGCCGCCAGCTCGACAACCGCGACAACCTGCTGATCTCGCTGCACCCGCACAATGACCGTGGCACCGGCGTCGCCGCCACCGAGCTCGGCCTGATGGCAGGCGCCGACCGCGTCGAAGGCACGCTGTTCGGCAATGGCGAGCGCACCGGCAATGTCGACGTCGTCACCCTGGCGCTGAACATGTACACGCAAGGGGTCGATCCCGAGCTCGACTGCACCGACATCAACCGGATGAAGGACGTCTACGAGTACTCGAACCAGCTGAAGATCCCGGAACGCCATCCTTACGTCGGCGAGCTGGTCTACACGGCGTTCTCCGGCTCGCACCAGGACGCCATCAACAAGGGCATGAAAGCGCTCAAGAAGGCGAACAAGGAGCTGTGGGAGGTTCCCTACCTGCCCATCGACCCGCAGGACGTCGGCCGCAGCTACGAGGCGATCATCCGCATCAACTCGCAGTCGGGCAAGGGCGGCATCGCCTATGTGCTCCAGGCCGACTACGGCCTCAACCTGCCGCGCAGCCTGCAGGTCGAGTTCAGCCAGGACATCCAGGCGATCACCGATGCCGAGGGCAAGGAAGTTTCGCCCAAGCGCATCCACGAGCGCTTCCTCGAGGTCTATGTCGACCAGCCGGGCGCACGCCTGAAGTTCGTCGACCACCAGACCTTCCCCGATGCGGTGATGAAGGGCCGCCGCGTCGTCGAGGCGACCATCGTCGACGCAGGCAAGGAAATGACGATCACCGGCACCGGCAACGGTCCGATCGACGGGTTCGTCGATGCGCTTTCCCGTCACCTCGGCATCGACCTGTCGGTGCTCGACTATTCCGAGCACTCGATCCAGCGCGGCTCGAACGCCGCCGCCATCTGCTACATGGAAGTGGAACATCCGGGCGGACGCCTGTTTGGCGCGGGCATCAACACCAACATCGTGGCGGCCTCGCTCGAGGCGGTGGTGTCGGCGGCGAACCGGATTCTCGCCCGCCGATAGGAGGCGATGGACGCTGTCGGCCGTACGGCGTGGCCGACAGCCGCTGCACTGCAATCGCCCCGCAGCGTTAAGGTTAACAGAAGATTGAATGCGTTTGCACGCGCCTCGCCCGTGGATAACGGGCGGGGCGCTCGTCCATCGTGGCGCGGCAAGCTTGTGCGAGCCGGCCAGCCGACTATGATCGTGCCGTTAGTGCCGGTTCGAAAAGGGTCACTCCTTGGTTGCCTCCACGCCTGCCGCCCCCGCAGTGCGCGAAGCGCTGGAGCGGCTTATTGCCAGTGAGACCTTCGCCAGGTCGGAGCGAGCACGCAAGCTGCTGCGCTACCTGATCGAGCGCGAACTCGCCGGCGAGGCCGAGAGGCTGAAGGGGTTTGCCATCGCGGTCGACGTGTTCGGCAAGGACGCCGAGTTCGATTCTGCGACCGACGCCGTGGTGCGCGTGCAGGCCGGCCGGCTGCGCGAACTGCTTGCCCAATATTATGCCGTGGAAGGCGTGGCCGACCCGATCCGCGTCGTCATTCCGCGCGGCAGCTACGTTCCGAGCTACGAGGTAATGCCCAACGGCGCGCATGAGGCGGCCGCGCCGGAGCAGCCGCACGCAGCGCCGGCGGCACCCGCCCGCCACGAGGCCGAGCCTCAGCAGGCCGACCCGCCGCCGCTCGATTCAGTGCCCGGCGTCAGGCGGCAGCTGCAGTTCTTCTGGGCCGCCATGGCGCTGGTCATCGTCATGCTCGGCATCCTGGTGTTCCGCAACTTCGGCCCTGCCGGCGACACCACCACGGTCTCCGATTTCCGCGGTTCGACAAGCAGCATCACCGGTACGGTCGACCAGTTGCCGGCCGTGCACATCCACCAGGCCACGGATCAGGGCGACATGTCGAGAGTGGCGACGGTGCTGAGATCGGCACTTTCGGGTTTCGACACCATCGACCTGATCGCGCGCGACCGCTCGGACACGGCGCGCCGCGAGGATGCCACGGATTTCGACTTCACGGTCAACCCCGGCCCCGATGCCGGAACAGTGCTGATCGAACTCCAGCACATGGCAACCGGCAGGATCCTGATGTCGCGCGTGCTGGCCGCCGCCGATGTCCAGGCGGATGCGCTGGACGACCGCATCGCCGAGATCGTGACCGCAACCGTCCCCGTGTCCGGCATGATCTACGGCTATATCGAGCAGAACGGCCTGCAGAAGGGCCTTATGAGCTGCCTGTTGCTCAGCGACGACTACTACCTGGAACAGAGCGCTGCCAAGCAGAAGTCCGCCTACCAGTGCCTCGAGACGCTGGCGGCGCGAGGCGCAATGTCGCCCGTCGTCTATTCGGAAATGGCGTCGCTGCAACTGGAGGCGGTGACCGACGGATACGGATATCCCGAGAACGCGTCCGCCGACGGCGCGCTGGCACTTGCCCACACCGCCGTCCAGATGGGCGCGACCAGCCCCTATGCGCACCGTGCCTTCGGCTATCTCCAGTCGCGGATCGGCGACCGCGCCGAGTCCATCCGCTGGATGCAGAAGGCCTACGAGCTCAACACCTACGACCTCACCATGGCCGCGGCCTACGGCTACGCTCTCATCCTGTCCGGCAGCTACAGCGACGGTGTGCCCATCATCAAGCGCGCCGTCGACAGCACGAGCGCGCATCCCGGCTGGTGGGACTATGGACTGTTCCTTGGCGAATTCATGCTCGGCAACCGCTACGCCGCGGCGCGCGCGGCCAACTCGCTGGCCTCAGCGAAACGATCGCACTACATGGCGGCGCGCCTGATCGCCGCGCAATTCGTCGGTGACGAGAAGCTGGCCTCGGAACTGGCGAAGGAACTCACGGCGGCCTACCCCGACTTCGCCGCCGATCCTGCGGCCTCCTTCGCCAAGCGCAAGTATCCCGATGAGTTGACAAGGTCGCTCACCAAGGCGCTCCGTGCTGCCGGCCTCGGCCAGCAGAGCTGAAATATTTCCCCGCCGCAAGATTGAACCGGCCTGTCGTCTGGACACAGACGACTACCGGTATAGTTTACTTTTTTGGCCGTCGTTACTACACTCTATGCGGCCAGGGCTTTCTATAAAGGGAAAATGAACCATTCCATTCATGCGGCCGTTCGGGGGATCGGCACCAGGGTAGTGGTATTGCTTCACGGCTTCGGCGGTTGCAGCAATCTCTGGGACGACATTGCAGGGAAGCTAGAGGACTCGTTCACGACGATCGCCTATGATTTGCCGGGCCATGGCCGATCGCTCGATTTTCCCAATGCGGGACCTGCGAAGCTGGCCGCGCAGGCGGTGCTGGCGGACCTTGCGGCCCGCGGCATGGACCGCGCTCATTTCGTCGGCCATTCGATGGGCGGTGCGGTGGCGACGCTCGCCGCCCTTCTGGAACCCGACCGGGTGGCGTCGCTGACCCTGCTGGCGCCCGGCGGATATGGCCCCGAGATCAATGCGCCGCTGCTCAAGCGCTACGCCGCGGCTGTTTCCGCCGACGAGATCCGTGCCTGCCTCGCCGAGATGTCGAGCCCCGACAGCAAAGTCCCGGAGGCCGCGGTACGCCATCTCGCCGACATGCGGCGGCATTTCGGCCAGACCGAGAAGCTGGTAGCCCTTGCCGCGACGATGACGGCCAGCGGCCGCCAGGGCACGATACCGCGCGAGATGATGGCCACGCTCACGATGCCCACGATGGTCGTGTGGGGCACGGACGATGCCGTGCTGCCCTACAGCCACGCGGACAATCTGCCGCCGAGCTTCCTCGTCCACCACGTGCTCGAGGTCGGCCACATGCTGCCCGAAGAGACGCCGGAGCTGGTCGCCGACATCATCCGCCGGATGACCCGGCGGCGCCGGCGGCCACAGCCGGCCTGCGACGAGCGCGAGGCGTTCGGGCGATAGCACCGCGCCGCAGGGATACAATTCCGCCGCGATCGCACCTATGTTATGGCGTGCCCATGGCCACTCGGGACGCCAACCGATGCAGGACGACAAAGCGACCGCGATGAAGCCGGCAGGCGTGCTGTCGGACGCCATTCGCGACGTCAAGAACGCCGCCGCCGACCGCAGCGACGTCGTCGTCGACCTGCGCGACGCCCACCGCATGCGGCTCGAACTGCTGGCCGCGGAGCTCGAGCCGGTTTTCGCCGATGTTCCCGCCGCGATCGACTATTTCGACTTCACCATTTCGTCCGGCCTGCAGCCGCGACTCTGGATCGACGCCGTCAGCCATGTCGCGCTCGGCCGCGACCGCCGTACCTATCGCTTCTTGCGCGATACCCGTACCGGCAGGATGGTGCTGGCGGAATCGACCGATCCGAAACGCGTCGCCGAGCAGGTGACGCGCTACATCGCCGAACGCATCGTGGAACGGCAGCAGATGATGGAAGGCGGTACGGAATCCGCGCTGCCGGACTTCGCCCGCGTGCTGGCTTCCGAGGCGCATGCGCCGGCGCGCGCGCCCGAGCGGCCGCTCTGGCCGAACCTGCTGTCCGGCTTCGGGCTGATCGTCGCCGGGGCGGTGGCGGGCATCGCCCTCATGGCGGCGCTTTACTGGCTGGGTATGGCGGCCGGGGTCAGGTTCTGACCAGCGCACGTGCCTCGGGCGACAGGAGGTCGAGGCTGGTGATCTCCGACGGCGGCAGCGAGGGCCCGGTGAGGCCGCGCCGGGTCAGCCGCACCTGCCAGCCCCCCTCCTCCGCCGAGATGTCGATCAGATTGAACTGCGCCGCCGGATTGTGGCCGCCGGGCGCCTGCCCCGCGGCGGCGACGCCGACCGCCGGGACCGGCCCGTTGCGCCCTTCGATCCAGTGCAGGGTCGGAAGATGCGAGTGGCCGTGCAGGACCAGTTCGGCGCCATGCCTGCGGACAAGCTTCTGGAACTTGCCGATGCCGAACAGCCGCTTGTGCTGGCCGACGGCGCCACGGACGGGCGGATGGTGGATCATCACCACGCGGAACAGGCCGCGCCTGCCCGTTTGCTCGAGAATCCGCGCCAGCCGCTCGGCCTGCCCTTCGCGAAAGAAGCCGCTGGCCATGAAAGGTGCAGTCGCCCGCGCCGTCGACACGCCGATGAGCGCAACCTTGTCGCGCACCCTGAGATAGGGAAAGCTGGTGCGGCTTAGCGGGCCTTCGACGCCGTCGCCGCGCATCCATGGCGCCCAGGCATGGCAGGCCTTGTCGAAGGCGCCGGGCACGTAGGCGTCGTGATTGCCGGGCACCACCGAGACGTCGCTGGGCGCACCGAGCGTTTCGAGCCACAGCCGCGCCAGTTCGATCTCGCCGTCGAGCGCCAGGTTGACGAGGTCGCCGGTGACCGCGAGATGGTCCGGCGCCTGTGCCTTCATGTCGGCGACGATCGCGTCGACCACGCCGTCATGATGATGGCGGCGGCGGTTTCGCTGCCAGTTGACGTAGCCGACCATGCGCTTGGACGCGAGGTCGCGATAGGTTACATCCGGGAGCGGGCCAAGATGGACGTCGGAAATATGCGCAAGCCTGAACATCATTCCCTTTTAGGTTACGCGTTCATGGCTTTCCACCCATGGCGTCGCGCCTGATGGGCGCCGGCGTCACCAAGCCGCTCCCGCTGCGGCAAAGCCCCTGGTCGCGGCTGCGCGGGCGCCTGTTCCATGTCTATTTCCTGCTCAGACGGCCGATGACGCTCGGCGTGCGCGGCCTCGTCCACGCTGCCGCCACCAACTCCGTGTTCCTGATCCGCCACACCTACGTGCCCGGCTGGCAGCTGCCCGGCGGCGGCGTCGAGGTCGGCGAGACCTTCGTCGAAGCGCTCGCGCGCGAACTGGAGGAGGAAGGCAACATCACGCTCGCCGGCCCGCCGGTGCTCAGGTCGATGCATCTCAACAAGCAGGCGACCAGGCGCGACCATGTCGCGCTCTACCTGATCGAGGCCTTCAGCCAGGACCGGCCGAAGCTGCCCGACCGCGAGATCGCCGAGGCGGGCTTCTTCCGGCTCGACGCGCTGCCCGAGGGCACGACGCCGGCAACGCGCCGCAGGTTGGCCGAAGTTTTCGACGGGGTTGAGGCGTCGCCGTATTGGTGAGCTAGGGGCGGCTAGAGTTGCGGTGCGTCCTTCGGGGTTGCACTGCTGACTTCAGGAAGAGGTCGACCCCCACTCCGGTTTGCTTCGCAAACCACCTCTCCCCCGTTCGACGGGGGAGAGGAAGCACGGTCGCGATGTTGGCGCCTTTCCTCGGGCAGGGGGAGAGGTGGCGCGCGTAGCGCGACGGAGTGGGGGGCTTCCTTGCCGAATTGAACCAGCGCGCCGTCCACTACACTCGCACATCCGTCAAGTAGCTTGCGACAACGGCGGCGAGAGGTCCTCGAAGGGACACAGCCGGCGAAAGCAGCCTAAGCCGCCTTCAGCAACTTCCCGCGGTTGTGCGGGGCATCGAGGTCCAGTTCCGGCCCCACCGGCACGATGCCGGTCGGGTTGATGGTGGCGTGGCTGCCGTAATAGTGCGCCTTGATGTGCAGCATGTTGACGGTCTCGGCAACGCCCGGCACCTGGTAGAGTTCGCGCAGGTAGTTCGACAGGTTCGGGTAGTCGGCGATGCGGCGCAGGTTGGTCTTGAAGTGACCGACATAGACCGGATCGAAGCGCACCAGCGTCGTGAACAGCCGCCAGTCGGCCTCGGTCAGCCGGTCGCCGACCAGGTAGCGCTGCCGCGACAGGCGATCTTCCAGCGTATCGAGGGCGGCAAACAACTCGTTGAACGCCTCCTCGTAGGCGGCCTGGGTTGTGGCGAAGCCGGCCCGGTAGACGCCGTTGTTGATCGAGGGGTAGACGAGTTCATTGGTCGCGTCGATCTCGCCGCGCAGGGCTTCCGGATAGAAGTCCAGCGAAGCGTCGCCCCATTCGTCGAAGACCGAGTTCAGCATGCGGATGATCTCGGAGGATTCGTTGGAGACGATGGTCTTCTCCTTCTTGTCCCACAGCACCGGAACCGTGACGCGGCCCGAATAGGTCGGATCGGCCATGGTGTAGATCTGGTGCAGGTAGTCGAGCCCGTACAGCGTGTCGCCGGTGGCACCGTCCTCGGCCAGGAAGGTCCAGCCGTTCTCGCCCATGTAATGGTGCACGACCGAGACCGAGATGATGTCCTCGAGCCCCTTGAGGGCGCGGAAGATCAAGGTGCGGTGCGCCCACGGGCAGGCAAGCGACACGTAGAGATGATAGCGCCCCGGCTCGGCCTTGAAGCCACGGGTCCGCCCTGGAGCGGGCTTGCCGTCGACCGTGATCCAGTCCCGCCACTGCGCATGCGAGCGCACGAATTTGCCGCCGGTGGACTTGGTGTCGTACCAGCGGTCCTGCCATTTGCCTTCGACCAGCAGTCCCATCGCAACATCCTTTCGTTTGCCACGATGTAGGGCAGCCGGAGCCAAAGCCGAAGGGCGACACGTTGAACGGATCGTCAACGCCGAGCGCACATCGGCCAAATGCACGATGGACGGACGCCGAAAATGATGCTAGCGGGCATGTCGATGTCACAGAGCATTGCAAAGATCCGGTTCGACCGACGACGAATGAGCGCACGCGCTTGAAGCGCTGACTTGCGATTGCTGCGGCATGCCCGCGGCACCTCATCCCACGATCCCGGACTGCAAAGAACATGACCCTCGCCGACGTCACCTATCTGCCGGAAGCCCCGGCGCACGACCTCGAAATCGATGAGATCAACGCCGAGGCATTCGGGCCGGGCCGCTTCGCGCGCGCGGCCTACAAGATCCGCGAGGGCGGGCCGCACGACCGTTCGCTGTCCTTCGTCGCCATGCATGGCGGCCAGGTGATCGCCTCGGTCAGGATGACGCCGATCGCCGCCGGCGCAGGCCGGGCGCAGATGCTGGGGCCGCTCGCGGTCCGGCCCGACTTCAAGAACATGGGCATCGGCCGCAAACTCGTCGCGATGGCGCTGGGCGCTGCGGCGAAAGCCGGCGAGCCGGCGGTCGTCCTCGTCGGCGACGAGCCCTATTATGGCCCCCTCGGCTTCGCCCGCATCCCGCGTGGTCAGATCGAGATGCCGCGCCCGGTCGACCTCAACCGACTGCTCGCCCACGAAATCGTGCCCGGTGCGGTGGCGGAATTGACCGGCGAGGTCTGCCACGCCGACCATGCCAAGACACCGCACCGGACGGCCGAGCCGGCCTAGCCTCGACAAGGCTTGCCCGGGCGGCCCATCTTCCTAATTCATCCATAGCAGGAGAGGACAGGCTGACATGAATCCAAACGGGCAGATCGCAGTGGTGACCGGCGCGGGCTCCGGCCTTGGCGAGGCAACCGCACGGGCACTTGCAGCCAAGGGCACCAAGGTAGCCGTTCTCGACCTCAGCCTCGAACGCGCCGAAAAAGTCGCAGCCGACATCGACGGCATCGCCGTGCGCTGCGACGTCAGCAACGAGGAAAGCGCGGTCGCCGCCTTCGCCGAAGTCGCAGCCAGGCTCGGCACCGCGCGCATGCTGGTCAACTGCGCCGGCATCGCCGTCGGTGTGAAGACCATCGGCAAGGACGGCCCGCATCCGTTCAGCGTGTTCCGGCAGGTGCTCGAGGTCAATCTGCTCGGCTCGTTCAACATGATCCGCCTGTTCGCCGACGCGGCCGCCAAGCTCGACCCGCTCGCCGGCGGGGAACGAGGCATCATCATCAACACCGCCTCCGTCGCCGCCTATGACGGCCAGATCGGCCAGGCCGCCTATTCCGCCTCCAAGGGCGGCGTCGTCGGCATGACCCTGCCGATCGCCCGCGACCTCGCCCGCTCGGGCATCCGCGTCTGCACCATCGCGCCCGGCATCTTCAAGACGCCGATGATGGCGGCCATGCCGCAGGAGGTGCAGGACTCGCTCGGCGCCGCCGTGCCCTTCCCGCCGCGCCTGGGCGAACCGTCCGAATATGGCGCGCTGGCGCTGCACATCATCGAGAACCAGATGCTCAACGGCGAGACCATCCGCCTCGACGGCGCGATCCGCATGGCGCCCAAGTAACCGCCGCCGCCGCTCGAAAGCCTGGTAAAATGCAGCCCCGGTCGCGATGCGCCGGGGCTGTATTCATTTCGCTAACAGCAGCCCCTTGCCAAATCGACGGACCTCGACTTTAAGTAGATTCGTACAGTCATATTTTGATCGGTGCAGTCGTGGCAGAGCGCAAGAAGGATGTCATACGCGAGACGGATGCGGCGGCAGTCGGCCTGGCGCGCGCATTGATGCGGACGGCACGCCATGGCGCGCTCGCCGTCGCCGAGCCCGAAACCGGCTTTCCCCTTGCCAGCCGCGTGGGCACGGCAACCGACGTCGACGGCACGCCGCTGATCCTGATCTCCGGCCTGTCCGCCCACACCCGCGCCATCGTCGCCGACCCGCGCTGCTCGCTGCTGGTCGGCGAAATCGGCAAGGGCGACCCGCTCGCCTATGCGCGCATCACGCTCTTCTGCCGTGCCGTCCGGCTCGAAAGGGGCACGCCCGAGCAGGCGCGCGCCGAGCGGCGCTACCTCAATCGCAATCCGAAGGCGAAGCTCTATGCCGGGCTTGGCGACTTCGCGCTGTTCCGCCTCGAACTCGAACGCGCCAATCTCAATGCAGGCTTCGGCAAGGCCTATCTGCTTGGCCGCGACGACCTGGTGCTGGGCGGCCCGGCCGTGGACGAGATCGCCGCTGCGGAGCAGTCCGCCCTCGATCACATGAACGCCGACCATCGCGAAGCGATCGACGTCTACGCCGGCAGTTTCGGCAAGCTTGCCGGCAAGGGCTGGATGCTCACCGGCTTCGATCCGGAAGGCATGGACCTTGCCATGGGCGACGAGACCGGGCGGGTGCTTTTCCCTCGGATGTTGGACGCTGCCGACGATCTGCGCAGCGTCCTCGTCGCGATGGCAAAACAGGGACGCGCGGCAGTTGCGCAACAGGAAGGGGCAAACCGCGGTATGGAATACCGTACAAAGTCTTGATCTTTTGGGGGAAAGCTGTTTTGTGCTGTGAACGCTTGATCGTTCGATGATTCCATTGTGCGTTCTGGCGTCACAATTCGGCGTTGTTGCCCCCATGACGCTGGAAAGCATTGCGGATACACGGGGAATCCATGAAACCCAAGAAACTGGCGGCCAATGCGGAAGCCGCGGCCTCTCTGCTGACGCTGATGGGCAATGAAAAGCGGTTGCTGATCATGAGCCACCTGCTCGACACGGAAATGTCGGTGGGTGCGATCGCGGAGAAGGTGTCCTTGAGCCAGTCGGCGCTGTCGCAGCATCTCGCGCGCCTGCGCAACGAAGACCTTGTCGAGACGCGCCGCGACCGGCAGATGATCTACTACACGTGCAAGTCCGAGGCCGTGCGCAAGCTCCTGGGCACGCTGGAAGGCATTTTCGAAGACGCCTGAAATCCATTTCAAGCGTTCCGGACTCCCATGGCGGCCTGCCCTCCGCTATGGACCGCTGATGAACATCATCCGCATAGACGATCCCGCCGATCCGCGCGTGGCAGCCTACCTCGACATACGCGAGCGTGACCTCGTCGGGCGCGAGGGGCGCTTCGTCGCCGAAGGCAAGGTCGTGCTCAACGTGCTGTTTGCCGCCCGCCGCTTCGAGGCCGAGACCGTCCTGGTCCTGGAAAACCGCCTGGCGGGAATGGCCGAAACGCTGAGCCTGGCGCCGCCCGACCTGCCGGTCTACGTCGCCCCGGCGGCCGTCCTCGATGCGATCGCCGGTTTCCACATGCACCGCGGCATCCTGGCCATCGGCCGCAGGGGCAACCGGCCGGGCGCGGAAGCACTGCTGGCGGGCCTGCCCGAGCGCGCCCTGGTGGTGGTCACGGTCGGCATCTCCAACCACGACAACATCGGCTCCATATTCCGCAATGCCGCGGCCCTCGGCGCCGACGCCGTGCTGCTCGATCGAAGCTGCTGCGATCCGCTCTACCGCAAGGCGATCAGGGTGTCGGTGGGCGCCGCGCTCAAGGTGCCCTTTGCGATCGCCGGCGAATCCCACGAAATCGCCGATGCGCTCGACCGCCATGGCTTCGCGCAGCTGGCGCTGTCACCGGCAGGCAGGCAGGAAATCCGCGAATTGCCGCGGCCGCAGCGGCTGGCGCTCTATCTCGGAACCGAGGGCGAAGGGCTTCCCCCTGCCCTGCTGGCGCGATTGACGACGGCGCGGATTCGGATGGCAAAGGGCTTCGACAGCCTCAACGTGGCAGCGGCCTCGGCGATCGCGCTGCACCACTTCTCCGACGCAGGCGACTAGCCTACTCCGCCGGCAGCGCCTTCTGCAGCGCCCTAACCCGGTCGGCGAGGCTGATCGCGGCGGGGCGCCCGCCGGACGCGGGGGCGGGGCCTTCGGCCGACAGCGCCTTCTCGATCGGCGAATCCGGCCCCTCCAGCCTGGCGGTCAGCGCCACCACCTCGGCGGCGAGCTCGTGCATCTGCTCGCGCAGCAGCGCATCCTGGTTCGGCGAGGGCGTTTCCCTGTTCGCTCCGGCGAGTTCGCCCTTCAGCCGCTTGTTCTCCCGCGCCAGCGTCGTAAGCCGCGCCTCCAGCCGCTCCCGCTCGGCCGAGAGCCCGGTCTCGTAGGCCGCCCCGTTGGCGGGCGCCTCGGCCGCTCCCTTGACCCGTTCGCGCAGGCGGGCGAGTTCGCTCTCGCGCCGCTCGAGCTTGTCGTCGCGGTCGCTGAGCGAGGCGAGCATCCGTTCGAGCTTCTTGTCGAGTTCGCCGGCGCGCCGGGTCTCGGCCTTGAGCGCATCGCGCACGGCCTTGTTGTCCGCTTCGAGGTCCTTCAGGCGATTGTCGACGTCCTTGCGCTGGCTGCGCAGCGCATACATGTCGTCCGACAGCTTGCCCATCTCGCTGTCGCGGCTCGCCAGCTCGATCTGCCTGTTGGAGGATGCCAGGCTCGCCTCTTCGTAGAGTTCGCCCAGGCTGTCGATCTCGCGGACCCGCTGTTCGAGCAGGTTTTCGGCCTCCGCGAGCTTGCCTGCCAGCTGCCTGATCTGATCGTCGCGCCTGCCGATCTCGCTGCGCAGGTCCCCGCCCGCCTCTTCGAGATCGGTGACGGCGCGGCTCTTGGCGGCCTGGTCGTCCGACAGGGTCTTGAGCGCCTCGCGGTTGCGGCTGAGCTCGACCGACTGGGACAGCACCTTTTCCTGGGATGCCCTCAGCTGCACCTCGACCTTGCGCAGCTCCATCGCATGCGTGGCGCGCAGCGCATCCTTCTCCGCCCGGATCTCGTCGAGCGTCATCGGCAGCTTCGCCTCGACCCGGCGCCGCGTCATCGTGACCGCGCGCCGCCACACCGACGGGGCGATCAAAAGAACGAGGAACCCGGCGACCAGGAAACCAAGAACGAAGAACAGGATCGACTGGACCAAGGCACTTTACCCATTGCGGACAGGTGCGAGTTTGCCACGTCCCCATGGCAGGAATCCAGCGCCGCTGCAAATGCTGCGGCGCCGGGCGCCCTGTTCTTCACACAATCAGAACGGATTCCACGTCGGCTGCTGGGTCAACTTGAGGTAGCCGAGGTTGATACCCAGGCGCGCGCCGACGCCCGTGCGCACCGGCACCAGCAGGATATTGCCGCGCTTGAGCACGTTGAAGCCGACGCCCGCGACCACATAGGCCGAGCCGGCGACCCCGGCGAAGCGATCGTAGAGGTTGTTCACGTCGTCGAGATTGTAGACGAGCATCATCAGGCGCGAGCCCTGGCCGCCGAAGTCCCAGCCCAGCGACGGACCCTGCCAGAACACCTTATGGTCGCCGGCATTCTTGGTGTAGAGCGTGCCTTCGCCGTAGGTGAGGCCGCCGATGAAGGCACCGGAGCCCTCCTCGCCGAGCACGTAGCCGTTCGGAAGGCCATAGGAGGAGAATATCTTCTCGACGACGCTGGCCAGGCCGCCCGACGTCGAGCCAAAGAAGCGGTGACCGGAATCGAGGATCTCCTGCGCAGTATACTCCTGCGCGCGAGACGCGGATGTCGTGAACGCCAGCACGCCGGCAAGGACGAACATCGCGGCAAAGAGCCGGGCGAACGTCCGGCCATAGAAACGGGAAATCATACTTCCAAATCTCCGTCAGAGAGCACACTTTCTCCGACGCCCCGAATACGCTGCCGCTCTTTCCGGCGGCTGACGAATCCAACTTCGGCAAACTATGCCGCAATCCTTTTTCAACGATTAAGCTCGCCCATGAAGATGGCGGTTCGAAGGCGGGAAGCAGGCCGAAATCCGCCCAAGCCCAGCTATTTCTCCCCGCCGTTGCCTGCTGTTCCTTGCCCGGCGCGACGGCGCTGTGTAACCAAGAGTGCAGCAGGCCGGCCCTGATTCGCATTGCGGGCTACTCGGCCTCGTCATATCGCAATGTCGTTGCCCGAGGATGCCGTTTTATGGCCGAACTGATGATGCTTTCCGCCCCCGATCTCGCAGCCTTGCTGTGCAGCCGGGTCTGCCACGACATCATCTCCCCGGTCGGTGCCATCAACAACGGCCTCGAACTGCTTGACGAAGGCGGCGCCGACGAGGACGCCATGCGCCTCATCCGCGCCAGCGCCCGCAACGCCTCGGCGCGCCTGCAATTCGCCCGCATCGCCTTCGGCGCAGCCGGCTCCGCCGGCATGCTGATCGACACCGGCGACGCCGAAGCGGTCGCAACCTCGTTCCTCAAGAACGAGAAGCCGGAACTGACCTGGACGGGCGGCCGCGCGCTCCTGCCCAAGAACAAGGTCAAGTTGCTGCTCAACCTTCTGCTCGTCGCCAATGCCGCGATCCCGCGCGGCGGCAAGCTCGGCGTGACGCTGGAAAACCTTGAAACCGCGCCGAAGTTCACGCTTTCGGCCTCGGGCCCGATGCTGCGCGTGCCGCCGAAGTTCCTCGAACTGCACTCCGGCCACAAGCCGGACGAGCCGATCGACGCGCATTCGGTGCAGCCCTACTACACGCTGCTGCTCGCCCGCGAGGCCGGCATGACCATCTCGATCCATGCAACGCCCGAAGAGATCATCCTCGCCGCCGAATAGGGCGCCTCGGGCAAACGACCTGCGACGGCTGCGCTCGCCTGAGGGGTAGCCGTGCCAGCCGAGAGGCGGCTGCACCGCCCTGGCCGGCGGCCTTTGCAAGAATTTTACCATTCGGCTTTTCGGCTTCTTTACGGGCCCGCGCTAAGTTGCGCCGATTACCCAGGCGCGCCCGCCGCGCCCGGTCCCGCAAAGAGGAACGGGAAATGAAACGCTGCCTTTTCGTCGATGATTCGAGCGTCATCCGCAGGGTCGCCAAGCGCATCCTGAGCAGCCCCGACATGTCGGTGGTCGAGGCCGCGACCGGCGCCGAGGGTCTCGACATGTGCTCCTTCGACATGCCCGACATCATCGTCGTCGACAGCGCGCTCGAGGACATGAGCGCCGTGGACTTCATCCGCCGCGTCCGCGCCATGCACGGACGGGTCAAGCCGCAGATCGCGATCTGCCTGACCGAGGTCGACGTCGGCGCCATCATGCGCGCCAAGCGCGCCGGCGCCCAGGGCTACCTTCTGAAGCCGTTCACGCGGCCGCAACTGCTCGACCGCTTCAATGCCTTCTCGGTCGCCGCCTGAGCAGCGCCGACGTCAAAAAAGAAAGCCCGGCACGAAGGCCGGGCTTTGACCGAGGTGGAAGCGTAGTCAGGCGATTTCGCGCAGGTCTTCCGGCTCGCGCAGCACATAGCCGCGGCCCCAGACCGTCTCGATGAAGTTCTGGCCGCCCGAAGCGGCGTCGAGCTTCTTGCGCAGCTTGCAGATGAAGACGTCGATGATCTTCAGCTCCGGCTCGTCCATGCCGCCATAGAGATGGTTGAGGAACATTTCCTTGGTGAGCGTGGTGCCCTTGCGCAGCGAGAGCAGCTCCAGCATCTGGTATTCCTTGCCGGTCAGGTGCACGCGCTGGCCGCCGACCTCGACCGTCTTGGCGTCGAGATTGACGATCAGGTCGCCGGTCATGATGACCGACTGGGCGTGTCCCTTCGAACGGCGGACGATGGCATGGATGCGCGCCACGAGTTCGTCCTTGTGGAAAGGCTTGGTCATGTAGTCGTCGGCGCCGAAGCCGAGGCCGCGCACCTTGTCCTCGATACCGGCCATGCCGGACAGGATCAGGATCGGCGTCTTGACCTTGGACAGGCGCAGCGTCCGCAGAACCTCGTAGCCGGACATGTCCGGAAGGTTCAGGTCGAGGAGAATGATGTCGTAGTCGTAAAGCTTGCCGAGGTCGACGCCCTCTTCGCCGAGATCGGTCGTATAGACGTTGAAGCTTTCCGATTTGAGCATCAGTTCGATGCTCTGTGCGGTTGCACTGTCGTCTTCTATCAGCAGAACGCGCATTTAAATCCCCTTTTCTGCTGCCGGAATGTCTTCGCGGTCCAATTCACGCCGGCGCAGTGCGTGCTTGAATCGGAGGCTGCCATCGAATGGTTAACAAAACCTAATTTCGTATGGAAGACCATATCAGAAATTTTAACCGGCGGATACACCCTCTTGAATCTAAACATGAATCACACGGTCAACATCTTAACGCCATGCATTAACTAGGTTGCCTAAGCGACTCCGGAGACCGCCCCTGCCCGGTCACGCCAAAAACTGGAATCTTTACCGGGCCTTAAGTCTCGCGAGATATGATTAACGATGCCCGTAAACGAATGGTTACCGGCGGAGAAAAACTTTAAAAGTTTGTTTTCCATTGCCGGCCATTCGGGGTCACATCGTCCGCAGCGCGGCTCCGTTGCGCGGTGGCGGGCGATTTGGAGTGCGTTTTTCGGTGTTCGGGAGTATCGCGTCATGAAGTCACGGGAGAACCTGGTCAGGCTCAAGCAGTTTCAGGTGAACGAAAAGCGCCGGCAACTGATGCAGCTTGATTCGATGATCGCCGAATTCGATCGAATGGCGAACGAACTGGAATTGCAGATCGTCGCCGAGGAAAAGAAGGCTGGGATCACCGATCTCAATCATTTCGCCTATCCGACGTTCGCCAAGGCCGCGCGCCAGCGCCGCGACAATCTGAAGAACTCCCAACATGACCTGGCGCAACAGCGCGCCGCAGCTGAAGCCTTACTCGCCGAAGCTGAAGCGGAGCTGTCCAAGGCGGAAATGCTGGAAACGCGCGACCGCAACGCACGCGACGCCGACAGCAGCGGCCGCAGCGCGATGATCGGCTAGCCCAGCCGACGAACATTCGGCAGGTGCGTGGCCCTCAGCCGGCCACCTCAGCATCCAGATCCGCAAGCTCGCCCTCCCCGGCAGGCGGCCGCGCCCGCGCGCCGCGTATCTCCGGCACAAGCTGCGCCGCCCATACCCTGATCTGAGCCTGCCCCTGGAAGAGGCCGCGGCCGCGCATGACTTCCTGGCGACGAAGCCGAAAGGCAAGGTGGAGCTGACGCTCTGAGTTTCGCCTTGTCGGAAATGAAAAAAGGCGCGGAAACGAAAAAGGGTGCGGCGTGCCGCACCCTTTCCATTGATTGGCCTCTGCGGCCGGTGTCAGTGACGGTATTGCTGGATGCGCGTGGTGCGCAGGCCGGCAAGGCCGTATTCGTCGATGGATGCCTGCCAGGAGAGGAACTCCTCGGTCGTCAGCTTGTAGCGCTGGCACGCCTCGTCGAGGCTGAGCAGCCCACCCCTGACGGCGGCAACCACTTCCGCCTTTCGGCGGATAACCCACCGGCGTGTGTTGCTCGGGGGCAGATCGGCAATCGTAAGCGGGCTGCCGTCAGGCCCGATGACATATTTGACACGCGGTCTAACCAGATCGGTCATCGTACTCTCTACTAAAAACTCAAAGACCCAATCACCCGCCACACTAACGCCACAGCTTTAAAAATTGCCTAAGCGTAGGCTAAGGGGTAAGTAACGAACCTGAACGGACCGTTAGAGCATCGGTCCGCATTTTAACCATCAGCCCGATTGCCTGGTTTTTCGCGCCGCGCGGCGCGCCTGCCCGGCGTGGGTGGCACCGCGGCAATGCTTGACCTATATTGCAGCCATTGGCAGTGAGCCGACCATAGACAGCGGAACGCAATCCCGATGAACAGCCTGGACCTTCCCGGACGCCCCGAAGACACCCGCGTGGTCGTTGCCATGTCGGGCGGCGTGGATTCCTCCGTGGTCGCGGGCCTGCTGAAGCAGGAAGGCTACGACGTCGTCGGCGTGACGCTGCAGCTCTACGACCATGGCGCGGCCACCCATCGCGCCGGCTCGTGCTGTGCCGGCCAGGACATCGCCGACGCCCGCCGCGTCTCCGAGACGCTCGGCATCCCGCACTACGTGCTCGACTACGAGGAGCGCTTCCGCAAGGCCGTGATCGACCCGTTCGCCGAGAGCTATGTCGCCGGCGAGACGCCGATCCCCTGCGTGTCGTGCAACCAGACTGTCAAGTTCGCCGACCTTCTGGCCACCGCGCGAGAACTCGGCGCCGATGCGCTCGCCACCGGCCACTACATCCGCTCGCGCCAGAACGGCGCCCACCGCGCGCTCTACCGCCCGGTCGACGCCGACCGCGACCAGAGCTACTTCCTGTTCGCCACCACGCAGGAGCAGATCGACTATCTGCGCTTTCCCCTCGGCGGCATGTCCAAGCCCGACGTCCGCTCCGCTGCCGAGCGCATGGGCCTGACGGTCGCCGCCAAGCAGGACAGCCAGGACATCTGCTTCGTGCCGCAGGGCAAGTATTCCGACATCATCGCCAAGCTCCGGCCCACCGCCGCCAACCCCGGCGACATCGTCCACATCGACGGCCGCGTGCTCGGCCGCCACGAGGGCATCCTGCGCTACACCATCGGCCAGCGCCGCGGCATCGGCATCGCCTCGGGCGAGCCGCTCTACGTCGTGCATATCGATGCCGAGCGGGCGCGCGTCATCGTCGGCCCGCGCGAGGCGCTGGAGACGCACAAGATCTTCCTGCGCAACATGAACTGGCTCGGCGACGGGCAGCTTGCGGAGGTGCCGGCAGGCGGCCTCGAGATGTTCGCCAAGGTGCGCTCGTCGCGCCCGCCCCGCCCGGCGGTGCTGCACCACCAGAACGGCGCCACCTGGGTCGAGCTGTCGGACGGCGAGTCGGGCATCGCCCCCGGCCAGGCCTGCGTGCTCTATTCCGACGACGGCAACGAGGCGCGCGTCTTCGGCGGCGGCTTCATCGAGCGCTCCGAGCGGCGCGCCGACGCCGAGGCCATGCTGACCAAGCTGGCCGCCATGCCGGGCCCGATCGCGGCGGAATAACCTCCACTCCGATGCTGGAAGCGGCCAAGCGCTGGGCACGGCAGCTGAAGCGCGACGTGGTGGCGCTCTATGTTGCCGCGCGCAGCCCGCTGACACCCTGGCACGCCCGCGTCGCGGCCGCCTGCGTGGCAGCCTACGCGCTGAGCCCGGTCGACCTCATTCCCGATTTCGTGCCCGTGCTGGGCTATCTCGACGACCTTCTGATCGTGCCTCTGGGCATCTGGCTGGTGATCCGCATGATCCCGGCCGAGCTGATGGCCGGCTTCCGCGCCCAGGCAGCCGATATCACCGCCAGGCCGCGAAGCATGGCCGGCCTCGCTTTTGTCGTCGTGGTGTGGATGGCTTCGCTCGCCCTGGCGGGATGGTGGGCGGTCAGGGCACTAGGGGCATAGGGCAGCAGAGGAGGCACTGGGCAACACCGCCCTACTCCCCTACTCCCCTACTCCCCTATTCCCTTACTTCCCTACTCCCCTAACCTCAGTCGTGCGTAACCGTGCCGGCCGTCAGGATCCTGAGCACGCCGATCGCCTCGTCGCCGCCCGTACGCGGCTCCTCGCGCGTTTCGATGCAGTGGATGAAGTGCTCGAGCTCGCGGGTCAGCGGCATCGCATTCTCGATCGGAATGTAGGTCGGGTCCTTCATGGTCGACGTCCACAACCCGCCATCCTCCTGCCAGACGGCGTGGCGGTAGACGGCGAGCTTGCGCTCCTGCGGCTCGACGTCGTCGAACACCGCCATCGCCTTGGTGCCGACCACCGACAGGCGGCGCTCGCGATAGGGGTTGAGGCGCGAGGCGAAGAGATGGCCGCGCAGGCCGTTGGGAAAGCGCATGTGCAGATGCGCGAAATCGCTGAGGTGGTTGAGCAGTGCCGCCCCCTCGCCCCGGACCTCGACCGGGTCGGTGCCGGTGATGGCGAGGATCATCGAAAGGTCGTGCGGCGCGAGATCCCACAGCGCGTCGTTCTCGGCGTGGAACTTGCCGAGGCCGAGGCGGTGGGAGTGGATGTACCCGACCTCGCCGAGTTCGCCGCTGTCGACCAGCGCCTTGAGGCCCTCGAAGGCCGGATGGAAGCGCAGCACATGGCCGGTCATGAACACGCGGCCGTTGTCCCGCGCGGCCTTGACTGCACGTTCGGCGTCCGCCACCGTCAGCGCGATCGGCTTCTCGACCAGCACGTCCTTGCCTGCCTCGACCGCGCGCACGGCGAAATCGGCATGGAACTGCGGCGGCAGCGCCATGACGATGGCATCGACATCGTCGCGCACCATCAGCTCGTCGGGCGTGACGGCGATGCAGCCATGCTCGCCGGCAAAGCGTTGCGCGCGCGCCGGATCGACGTCGGAGACGGCATGGAGTGCGCCGAGAGACTTCAGGGTGCGGATGTGGTTGCCGCCCCAGTAGCCGCATCCAAGGACTGCAATACGCGGTTTCATCGGGCTCTTTCCTGGGGAAAATCTGCGGCAGACATAATCGCCGCCGAGGGTGAACTCAACCCCGCAGCCCGTGCCATTTCGGCCCAAGACGTGAAGAAACAGCAACTTGCGAATTTCGCAAATGAAGCCGTCATCCGCGCTTGACAGGTTCGCCCCGCCAACCTTATATCCGCCCGACCTTGGCGAACGCTTCGACGCCTGCCCCATCCGAGGGTGGAAGATCGGACCATCGCCGGCCCTGGCGGGGTAGCTCAGTTGGTTAGAGCACGGGAATCATAATCCTGGGGTCGGGGGTTCAAGTCCCTCTCCCGCTACCAAGTCCCCAAATATACGACCGGAGACCTGACAACGCTCCGAACGGTTGTCGATGGCATCGTCGGCTTGCTCATTCGGAAGCCTCGAGTTGCCGCTTGCCGGCCGCAACGGCACCCGGTCGAGCGTCCCTGTCGGCTAACGCTCGCTCGGTTGCGCCGTTTGTCGTCACCCCCAGCCGTGACAGACTCGCCATGCTGCCCAAAAGCGCAGCGGCCGCAGCAACCCACATCGC
Organism: Aminobacter sp. BE322; assembly: GCF_050433525.1. Taxonomy (NCBI): domain Bacteria; kingdom Pseudomonadati; phylum Pseudomonadota; class Alphaproteobacteria; order Hyphomicrobiales; family Phyllobacteriaceae; genus Aminobacter; species Aminobacter sp. BE322. Next base: position 45,842 of record NZ_JBNPXB010000002.1, read on the forward strand.
TATCGCCGCGCCGGGAGAGCCAAGCGACGTGAACAGGGCGGCCACCAGGCCGGCGCCGAAGGACTGCCCCAAGACGCCGCAGACGCTGGACATGCCGCCCGCGCTGCCGCTTCGCTCGCGTGGCGCAGCCGTCATGATCGCCCGCATGTTGGGCGACTGGAAAAGCCCATAGCCAAAGCCGCAGAACGCCATGCGCCAGGCAATATCGATAGCGGTCGGCGCGTTCGGCAGCGTGGCGAGCAGGACCAGCCCGAGGCTCAGGACAACCAGCCCGACGCCGCCCAGCGCTCCCGCCGGCACCCGGTCGGACAGACGGCCCGCCAAGGGTGCCGCCAATGCGACGGCCGCGGGCCAAGGCGTGATCAGAAAACCCGTCTCCACCTGAGAATAGCCGTAGAGAGCCTGGAGCATGAAGGGAAGCGACACGAAGGCCACCGTCTGCGCGAGGAAGGCCAGGAAGGAGGTCAGCACCGACAGCCCGAACATCGGCCGGCGCAGCAGGTCGACCGCCAGGATCGGTGCCGGGCTACCAGCCTGGCGCCTCATCAGCAGGGCCAGGCTGCCTGCGGCGGCAAGTGTCGCCAGCGCCGGTGTCGTCCATGGGGCGCCCTGCGTTGCCGTGCTCAAGGCAAAGACGGTCGAGGCGAGGAACGTGGCGCAAAGCCCCGCGGCCAGGCCGTCGAACCGGCGGGTGCTGCGCGGCGTAGCAGGAAGGGCGTATAGCCCCATTGCAATGCCGACGATGCCGATGGGCACGTTGACCAGGAACAGCCAATGCCAACTCGTCATGCTGAGGATGGCCGAAGCTGCCGATGGTCCTGCAGCGAAGGAGGTCGCGACGACAAAGGCGTTGAGCCCCATGCCGCGCCCGAGCATGGCTTGCGGGAAGATGAACCGGGTCATCGCCAGGCCGATGCCCAGGATTCCGGACGCGCTCACGCCTTGAAGGATGCGCCCCGCAACCAGCCACTCGAGCGATGGCGCAAGACCGCAGATGAGCGAGGCAAACGTGAACAGGACGAGCCCGCACATCGAGATGCGGCGCAGCCCGATGATTTCTCCAAGCGCGGCAGCAGGCAGCAGCGAGGCGGCCATCGCCAGCTGGTAGGCACTGACCACCCAGATCGACTGGGCTTCGGTGGCGCCGATGTCTCGTGCGATCGTCGGGAGGGCGGTGTTGGCGATGGCCACGTCGAGATTGGCCATGGACACGTTCATCATCACGGCCACGGCGGCGATCGTCCGTTCCGGCAGAGGCAGGCCCTCACCTGGGGTCGGAACATGCTTGAGCCGGAATGCGAACACGTGTCTGCCCTCGTGCGATGCCCGCTTCGGCGCCATATCGTTTCAATGGAGGAAGCTTGGGGCCCGCCTATTGCGGACACGGACGGTTAGTTCTTGCGTTTTGCATGCGCAAATTAGATGTTTTGATAAATTTCATGCAGAAATTGGATGGAGGGACATGTTCGATCCCAGGCTGCTGCGAGCCTTCGTGATGATCGTCGATTGCGGCAGCTTCACCACGGCGGCCGAACGTCTTCACATGACCCAGTCGACGATCAGCCAGCAACTGGGACGGCTGGAGGACGCCGTCGGGCGGGAACTGATCGACAGGGCGGCCAGACCGGTTCGCGTGACCGCGACGGGTGAACGGCTGCTCGGCCATGCACGCCGCATCCTTGCCCTGCAGACCGAGGCGCTGAGCCTGCTGGCGGACACTTCCGGCACGACTTCGATGAGGGTCGGGATGCCCGACGACATCGCCACGCCCGAGATGGTGCGGGTCTTTGCAGCCCTTGCAAACCGCCACAGACAGGTGCGCATCGACGTCACGACCGGGCTGAGCCTCGACCTGACCAGGCGCTATCGCGGCGGCGAGTTCGACATCGTGGTGGTCAAGGAAGCGGCGGCCAGTTCCGACCACTTCGCCACGTTTCCCGAGCCCATCGCCTGGTTTGCATCAGCCGATCCCGACATCCTGTTTTCGGATCCGCTGCCGCTGGTGGCATTCCCGCCGGGAGGGCTATACCGCGACGCCATGTTCGAGCGTATCGAGCGCGAACGCAGGCGCTGGTACGTCGCCTTCACCAGCAGCAGCCTTCAAAGCGTGCTTTCGGCCGTCGAGGCGGGGCTCGGCCTTTCGCTGCTCCCCGTCGGAACCACGAAGGGCCGAAAGGTCAGGCAATCGCCAGACTTCGGCATGGAACCTCCGATGGTGGTCTCGATCTACTCCTGGGAGAGAGGCGGACTGGTCGGCGAACTCACCGACGAGATGAGCGGGATCTTGAGTGCCCGATTCTTGGGCGCCTGACGCCGAGCACTCCGCCTCCATCCCGCGGTCATCGCTCAGCCGGGCAGCGCCAATCTCTCACCAACGAGCGCCGTCCAGTAGCGAACGCCATGGAGGATGGCGCCGTCGTTGAAGTCATAGGCAGGATTGTGCAGCCCGGCAGAGTCGCCGTTGCCCAGCCAGATGATCGCCCCGGGCCGCTTCTCCAGCATGTAGGAGAAATCCTCCGCACCCATCGTGCACTGACAATTGCCGTTGACGCGGTCTGATCCCGCGACTTGCGAGGCGGCCGTGATCGCGACTTTGGTCATCTCCGGGTCGTTGACCGTGACCGGGTAACCGGGGCGCCAGTCGATTTCGGCCTGGGCCTCGAAGAGCCGGGCGGTGTTGGCGACGATGTCCCTGAAACGCTGCTCGATGGCCTTGCGCGTGGCCGGATCGACCGTCCGTATCGTGCCGCCGACGACGACCTGCTCCGGAATGACGTTCAGTGCTGCGGCATTGCCGCCGGAAATGTAGGTGACCGACACGACGACCGGGTCGAAGGGGTCGACATGGCGCGAAGCGATCGACTGGAGCGCCGTCACCAGATGGGCGCTGACCAGGACGGGGTCGCGCGATTCATGGGGCGAGGCGGCATGGGCACCCTTGCCGCGCAAGGTGACGACGAAGCGGTCGGCGGCTGCCAGCATCGGCCCTGGCCGGATCGCGAACGAACCGACCGGCAGGCCCGGCTCGTTGTGCATGCCGAACACCTCCTCGATGCCGAAGCGCTCCAACAGCCCCTCCTCGATCATCACGCGCCCGCCGGCGCCACCCTCCTCGGCCGGCTGGAAGATGAGCACGACCGTTCCGGCGAAATCCCGCGTGGAGACGAGATGGCGCGCGGTGGCGAGCAGCATCGCGGTGTGGCCGTCATGGCCGCATGCGTGCATCCTGCCGTCGATCTTCGAGGCGTGCGGCAGGTTGGTCTGCTCGCTCATCGGCAGCGCATCCATGTCGGCGCGCAAGCCGATGGTGCGCCCCTCGCCCAGCCTGCCCTTCACCACGGCGACAACGCCCGTCTTCGCGATTCCGGTGACGACTTCGTCGCAGCCGAACGACCTGAGTTTCTCCGTGACGAAGGCCGACGTCTTGGGCAGGTCGAACAGAAGCTCGGGATTCTCGTGCAGGTGGCGGCGCCACTGGGCGGCTTCTTCGGCAATGGCTTCGATCGTGTCCGTGGTCGGCATCTCGTCCTCTTTCTGTCGGCTGGAAGGGCTGAATGCGCAGCAAACCGCAGGCTTTCCGCGCCGACGCTTGCGCGCACAACGTATGCCCACGCCCTAAAATGAAACGCTTGCCTTCACAATACGCCAGTGCGACAGACTGGCCCAAACCAAGACTGACGGTACCGCCATGCCCGTGATTGAACAGATTGCCCAGTTCGCCGACGATCTCACCGCGATACGGCGGGACTTCCACCAGCACCCCGAACTGGGCTTCGAGGAACATCGCACTTCCCAGCGCGTGGCGGATCTGCTCGCCAGTTGGGGCGTCACCGTCGAGCGCGGCATCGGCGGAACCGGCCTGGTCGGCGTCATCGAAGGGACGCGACCGGGGCGCAGCATCGGCTTGCGGGCCGACATGGATGCCCTGCCGATGGAGGAACTGACCAACCTGGCATATGCGTCGAAGAACCCGGGCGTCTTCCACGGCTGCGGTCACGACGGGCACACCACCATGCTGCTAGGTGCCGCGCGATACCTCGCCGGCAACCGCGATTTCGCGGGCCGTGCCGTGCTGATCTTCCAGCCGGCGGAGGAAGGGCTCGGCGGCGCCCGTGCCATGCTGCGCGACGGCCTGTTCGATCGCTTCCCCTGCGACGAGCTGTATGGAATGCACAATTCTCCCTACCAGGGGCATTCGCAACTGACGATCCGGCCGGGCAAGGCGCAGGCCGGCGCGAGCTTCTTCGACATCACGCTGCATGGCCGCGGCAGCCACGGTGCGATGCCCCAGGCCAGCCGCGATCCCATTACCATCGGCTCGGGCCTGGTGAAGGAGATGCAGGAGATCGTCTCGCGCAACACCGACCCGACGCATCCCGCCGTGGTTTCGGTCACGCAGTTCCATGCCGGTTCCGCCTATAACGTCATCCCGGAGACCGCGGTCCTGCGCGGCACCTTCCGCTACTTCGACGAAGCCGACGGCGTGATGATCGAGAACCGCATCCGCAAGCTTTGCGCCGGTTTCGCCCTCGCCCACGAAATCGAAATCGTGGCCGACATCCGCAACATCTTCGACGTCCTATCCAACGATCCGGAACGGGTGGGCAACCTCATCGAAGTCGCACGAGAGATCGTCGGCGAAAAGGCTCAGCCGAACGCCGAGCTCACCATGGGATCGGAGGACATGGCCGATCTCCTGCGCGTCGTGCCCGGCGCATTCTTCAATCTCGGCCATGGCGGCACCGTTCCGCTGCACAATCCCGGCTTTATTTTCGACGACACGATCCTGCCGGTCGGCGCCAGCCTGCTGGCCCGCCTCGTCGAGGTGCGCGGCGCCGCCTGACGGCAACTGCGCCAGCAAAATCAATTCCTTGATCTGAGGACTTAGCCTTCCTCGGCGTCATCGCCGGGCCGGGCGGAGCTTTGCGTGTGCGACCCCATGCCGCCGACGGCCCGTTGCCTCGGGAAGTCGGCTCATTTTTTTAGCTTGACCGAATGAACGGACGAGAGCATTAGTTTCATTATATGGAACTCAAGTTCCATTTTATGGAACGACTCGGAGGAGCAATGTCGGTCCTGCAGAATGCCGCGGACGTGCTGAGGTGCTTCGGCAACGACTGTCCCGATCTCACGGTTTCGGACGTCGTGCGGATGCTCGGCATGCCCAAGGCCAACGCCTCGCGTCTCTTGAAGGCGATGCGCGAGGCCAACATGCTCGAGACGATCGGTGATACCCATCGCCATCGCCCGGGCCGCCTGATGCTCGACCTCGCTGCCGCCTACCGCCGCTCATCGGTGCTGATCGGCAGGGCCAGCGAAGTCGTCGCCGAAGCGAGCAACACATTCGGACACACCGGCTACATTTCCGTTCGCGACGGCAAGGAAGTGACTGCCGTGGCCGACTTCCAGGGCACCAACGCGCTGCGCGTCGTCAGCAATATCGGCCGCCGGCTGCCCGCCCATCTCAGCGCGACCGGCAGGACGCTTCTGGCACGACTCGGCGAGGATGAGGTGCGCGCGCTCTACGCCGGGCATGGCGCGCTGGCGGACCTGACCGACCAGCTGTCGAAAGTGCGGCATCAAGGTTTCGCATATTCGAGCCAGGAGGCGACGCCCGGCGTCGACGCCATCGCGATCGCCGTCGCCGATCCCCGTACCGACGAGGCAGTCAGCCTTTGCATCGTCTACCCCCATGCCCTCGTGGACGACAAAGGTCGCGACGAGATGATCGCGGCCCTCGCAAGAGGGGCTGCCCGCATTGCCGAAGACCTGGGCGACAGCGCCTTCGTCGCCCCCCGGATCTGAACAAAAGGACATCATGGAATGAGCGATCTCCCGAACCGCTGGCGCGTGGGGTTCGACATCGGTGGAACCTTCACCGACTTCGTGCTCTATGACCGCAAGAACCACTCCGTCACGCTTCACAAGCGGCTGACCACGCCGCACGACCCCTCCCAGGCCGCCCTTCTTGGCCTGCAGGAGCTGCTTGCACTGCAGGACATCACGCATGGCGACGTCGGCGAGATCGTCCACGGCACGACGCTGGTCACCAACGCCGTCATCGAGCGCAAGGGCGCACCGGTCGGCCTCATCACGACGCGCGGCTTCCGCGACCTGCTCGAGATGGGCACGGAACAGCGTTACGACATCTACGACCTCTTCGTCTCGTTCCCCGATCCGATGGTCAGCCGCGACCTCAGGCTGGAGGTCGATGAGCGCATGAACGCCTCGGGCGAGGTGGAAACACCCCTCGACGAGGCCCAGGTCCTGCTGGCGGCGAAATCGCTGGTCGCCAAGGGCTGCGAAGCCGTGGCCATCGCCTTCATACATTCCTACGCCAATGCTTCGCACGAGCGTCGCGCCGCCGAGATCATCCGGGCCGCCTTCCCCGAACTCTCGATCTCGCTGTCGAGCGAAGTCGTGGCGGAAATGGGCGAATACCAGCGTACGGTCACGACCTGCGCCAATGCCTTCGTGCAGCCCCTGATGCACCGCTACCTGACCAAGCTGGAGAAATCCCTGCGCAGCGCAGGCTTCGCCGGCTCGCTGCGGCTCATGCATTCCGCCGGCGGGCTCATGTCGCTCGAAACCGCGCGCGACTTCCCGATCCGGTTGCTTGAAAGCGGTCCGGCGGGCGGCGGGCTCGCCACCGCACTGTTCGGTCACGGTGCAGGGCTTTCCGACGTCATTTCCTTCGACATGGGCGGCACCACCGCCAAGGCCTGCATGATCGAGAACGGCCGCGCCGAGATCTCGCCGATGATGGAGGCCGCGCGCGTCCATCGCTTCGTCAAGGGCTCGGGCCTGCCCATCAAGGCGCCGGTGATCGAGATGATCGAGATCGGCGCCGGCGGCGGTTCGATCGCGGCCATCGACGACGTCGGCCTCTTGAAGGTTGGGCCACATTCCGCGAGCTCCGATCCGGGCCCGGCCTGCTATGGCATGGGCGGCAAGCAGCCGACCGTCACCGACGCCAACCTCACGCTCGGCTACTACGATCCAAACTTCTTCCTCGGCGGCCGCATGAAGCTCGACCTCGAGGCCGCCCGCACTGCGATTTCGCATGTGGCCAAGCCCCTCGGCCTGTCCATCGAAGAAGCCGCGCTCGGCATCCACAAGGTCGTCGTCGAAAGCATGGCCTCGGCGGCGCGCGTCCACCTCGTCGAACGCGGCAAGGACCCGCGCGAATACTCCATGGTGGGCTTCGGCGGCGCCGGCCCTGCGCATGCGGTCGACGTGGCGCGCGCCATGGGCATCAGCTCGGTGCTGATCCCGCCTGCATCGGGCGCCGCGTCCGCGCTCGGCTTCCTCGCCGCTCCGCTGTCCTTCGAAGGCGTGCGGTCGCTGCGCGTCGAACTGAAGCCCGGCTTCGATGCCGAGGCGGTCAACGGGCTGCTGGCGGACCTCGAGAACGAAGGTCGCCACCAACTTACCCGCTCGGGCATCGAGCCGGGGGATACCGTGGTCGAGCGCAGCGCCGACATGCGGCTCGTCGGGCAGATGCACGACATCAGCGTGCCGCTTCCGGTCACCGCGCTCGGCGAAGCCGACCTGCCGGCGATCCGCGAGGCCTTCGTTCGCGCCTATTCGGCCCGCTATGCCGCACCTTTCGAGGGCGCGCGCTTCGAATCCGTCAATTTCCGCGTTCGCGTCGCGGGCCCCACGCCTCAGCTTTCGCTGACGGGTGCCACGGGCGGCGGCGATACCGCGGCCCGGATCAAGGGGCACCGCACCTGCTGGTTCGACGAGGGAGAGTTCAAGACCGCGGTCTACGACCGCTATGCGCTTCGGGCCGGCGACACCATCCCCGGACCGGCGATCATCGAGGAACGGGAATCCACCACCGTCATCGGCCCGTCGGACAGCGTGACGATCGACGCCGGCCAGAATCTTTGCGTAAAGGTCGGTGCTCTCAAGGCCGTCGAGACGTTTGTCTCCGCGGACATGTCGAGGGCTGAAGCCGTGGCGCGCATCAAGGGCGACCCGATCGGCCTCGAAATCATGTGGTCGCGCCTCGTCAACGTGGTCGAGGAGATGTGGCTGACCGTGTGCCGCACCGCGTTCTCGCTGGTCATCGCCGAGGCGCAGGATTTTGCCTGCGAACTGCTCGACAAGGACGGCGAAACGCTTGCCCACAGCCCGCGCGCCATGCCGGTCTTCAACCTGACGCTGCCCCGCGCGGTCAAGGCGCTGCTGGCGCGCTATCCGGCCGAGACGCTGAAGCCGGGCGACGTGCTGATCACCAACGACCCGTGGCTCTGCGCCGGACACCTGTTCGACATCGCCATCGTCACGCCTGCCTTCCGCAACGGCCGCCTCGTCGGCCTGATGGGGACCGTCGGCCATGTCTCTGACATCGGCGGCACCAAGGACTCGCTGCATGCCCGCGAGATCTACGAGGAAGGCCTGCAGATCCCGCCGATGAAGATCTTCGAGGCGGGCAAGCCGAACGAGACGCTGATCCAGCTCATCCGCCAGAACGTCCGCAACGGCGAGCAGGTCCTGGGCGACATCTTCTCCTTCGTCGCGGCCAACGCGCTCGGCGCGGAACGGCTCGACGCCTTCATGCACGACTACGGCATGCATGATCTGGGCGCGCTGGCCGAGGTCGTCCAGGGCCTGTCGGAAAAGGCAATGCGCGACGCGATCCGGGCGCTGCCCGATGGCGAGTACCGCTCGGTCATCACCAACAACCCGCTGGGCGAGAAGATCAGCTATCCGGTCCTGGTGAAGGTCGAAGGCGATGCGATCACGGTGGATTTCGACGGCGCCCCGCCGCAGCTGCCGCAGGGCGGCCTGAACTCCACGCTCAACTACACGGCGGCGCATGCGACCTACCCGCTGAAGTGCATGCTGACGCCAACGGTGCGCGGCAATGCCGGGTGCTATCGCCCGTTCACCGTGACAGCGCCCGAGGGCTCGATCCTGAACCCGACCTATCCGGCGGCCGTGAACCTGCGCACGCGCACCGGCTGGTATCTCGCGCCGAACATCTTCGCCGCGCTTGCCGCGGCCTCGCCGGAGATGGTCCAGTCCTTCACAGGACTTGCGGTCGCAGCCAACGTCTACGGCCAGACCAGGGACGGGCAGTTCTATTCGGACATGCTCTTCTGCGGCGGCGGACAGGGTGGCTCGGAGCGCGGCGACGGCCATTCCTCCCTGCTCTGGCCGACCTCGGCCGCCAACACCTCCATCGAACTGATGGAAAGCCGCGTGCCGGTGCTGGTGCTGGAGAAGGCATTCCTCCCCGACAGCGGCGGGGCCGGCAAGAAGCGGGGCGGGCTCGGCCAGGTGGTGCGCTTCCGCAAGCGTGAGGAGGACGGGCTCGAGATGCTCGTGTCCGTCTATCCGGAAGGCGTCGACAATCCGATCGAGGGTCTGTTCGGCGGCAAGGCCGGCGGCGGGGCACGCGGGCGCGTTCTCTCCACCGACGGCCATGTGCTGCGCGATTGCGGCACCGGCGAGCTGGTTTCGCTGCACCGGACCGACCAGGTGGTGGAACTCGTGCTCGCCGGTGGCTCCGGCTACGGCCACTCCGCGGAACGCGAGCCCGCGGCGATCGCCCGCGACCTCGCCCTCGGCTTCGTGACGCCGGACCATGTGGATCTCAACTATCGCAAGGAGCCGGGAATTCCCGGCACTGTCGCGCCACAGGAAAACGTGGCCTGGGCCTAGCGCCCCATCAGATCCGGCGGCGCCCCGCTTGGCGCCGCCCATTCGCAACGACGACCAGATATCGACATGGAGCAATGCAATGAAAGCCTCTGACCAGTTCAACATCTCGCGGCGCAGCCTGTTGGCCCTCGCCGGCGTCGGCCTCGCCACCACCGTTTTCCCCCGCCGGCTGCTGGCACAGTCGGGCGGCGTCCTGATCATCGCCGCCGGCCAGGACATCCCCAACTTCGATCCGCACACCGCGACGGGCTATTCCGCGTCCTTCTTCATGCGCAACGTCTACGACCCGCTGGTGCGCATCTCCGGCAATCCGCCGGTGCCGGCTCCCGGCATCGCCGAAAGCTGGACCGTCAGCCCCGACGGCACTGAATACACCTTCGTCCTGAACAAGGCCGCCAAGTTCCATTCCGGCAACGCCGTCACCGCCGACGACGTGGTCTATTCCTTCGGCCGCGCGCTGAAGCTCGCCAAGGGCAATTCGTGGATGATCCGCGACATCGTCACCGCCGAGGGCGTGACGGCGGTCGACGCCGGCACGGTGAAATTCAAGCTCGCGGCGCCGTTTGCGCCGTTCCTTCAGGTGCTGCCCTGGATCTTCATCGTCGAGAAGGCGGTGGTCGAGGCCAATCTCGGCAGCGACGCCGGCGAAACCTACCTGATGACCAGCACCGCAGGCTCCGGCCCCTTCGCCGTGGCCCGTGCCGAGGTCGGCACGCTCTACCAGCTCGCCCGCGCGCCCGAAGCCTGGCAGGCCGGCGGCGGCAATCTCGAAGGCGTGATCTGGCAGATCGTGCGCGAGACCGCCACGCAGCGGCTGATGATCCAGCGCGGCGAGGCCCATATCGCCACCGATCTCACCAGCGAGGACATGGACGCGCTCAAGAATGCGCCCGGCGTCGTCAGCGTCATCGAGCCGGAATACCGCACCTTCTCGATCAAGATGAACACGCAGAAAGGCCCCTGCGCCGACATCAACCTGCGCAAGGCGATTTCCTATGCCACGAACTATCAGGCGATCCTCGACGCGGCGGGCTATGCCGACCTGATGAACGGCCCGCTGCCGAAGGGAATCCTCGGCTTCGACGCCAATCTGGTCGCCTATGGCAATGACATGGCCAAGGCCAAGGAATTCATGGCGAAGTCGGCGAAGCCCGAAGGCGGCTTCAAGCTCCGGATGTTCCACGTCTCGGGTCTCGAGCAGCAGCGCCGCTGGGCACTCATCATGCTCGACAGCCTCAAGCAGCTCAACATCGAGCTCGAGATCGTGCCGATGAACTGGCCCGACATGGTGGCCGCCTGCAAGTCGCCCGAAACCTTCCCGGACCTGTTCCCGGTCTACCAGACGGCCAACTACGGCGATCCGGATAACATCGCCTATGCGGCCTACCACTCCTCGCGCAATGGCGCCTGGCAGAACGCCGTCTACAAGAACCCGGAAGTCGACGCCCTCATCGAGGCCGGGCGCAAGGAGATCGACCAGGCCAAGCGCGTGGCGATCTACGGCGAATTCCAGAAGAAGGTCGTCGAGGATGCGCCTGACGTCTTCGGCGTGCTGGAGCGCCGCAAGCTCGCCATGCGCGACACGGTGAAGGACTACCACTTCACGCCGGTCGCCTCCAACGCGATCGAGGCCTGGGGCCTGTCGCTCGGCTAAGTCGAATATTTGGCGGGCCTCCGGGCCCGCCAAATCCCTAACAGAGGACATCGGCAATGCTGCGTTTCATCCTGCGGCGGCTCCTGCTGCTCATACCGGTCATCGTCGGGCTGACGGTCATCATGTTCGGCATTGCCCGTCTTCTGCCGGGCGATCCGGTTGCGCTCGCCGCGGGTCCAAACGCCACTCAAGCCGAGATCGCGGCGCTCGCCGTGGAATACGGCCTGGATCAGCCGATCTGGGTGCAGTATGGCACTTACGTCTCAGGCCTGGTCCATGGAGACCTGGGCACGTCTCTGCTGACCCGCCGTCCCGTCGCCGCCGATATCAAAGCCTACCTGCCTGCGACCCTCGAACTCGTGTTCGCTGCGATGTTCATCGCCGTCGCGGTCGGCATCCCGCTCGGCCTCGTCACCGCCGTATGGCGCAATCGCTGGCCGGACTATCTTGCCCAGGTGGGCGCCATCGGCGCGATCTCGATGCCGCGCTTCTTCCTCGGCCTCCTCCTGCAGCTGTTCTTTGCCATGTGGCTCATGTGGCTGCCGCTCGGCGGACGCCTGCCGATCGTGGTCATTCCGCCGCGCTTCGTCACGGGGTTCCTGACCATCGATTCACTGATCGCCGGCAACTGGAATGCCTTTTTCATGTCGCTTCGCCATCTGGCGCTGCCGGCCATCGCCATGTCGCTTTCGCCGCTCGCCACCATCATGCGCATGATGCGCTCCTCGACCATCGAGGTGATGCAGCAGGACTATGTCATGACCGCCCGTGCGCTCGGCCTGCCGTCGAGGAAGATCATCACCAAATACGTCGCCCGCAACGCGGTCTCGGCGACGCTGACCGTGATCGGCCTCTATTTCGGCTGGCTGCTCGGCGGCACGGTGCTGGTCGAAACCGTGTTCGACTGGCCGGGCCTCGGCCTCTACGCCACCAAGGCCATCGTGTCGCAGGACATGATGCCGGTGATCGGCGTCGCGCTGGTGATCGGCCTGCTCTTCGTCTTCGCCAACCTCGTCATCGACCTGCTCTACGGCGTCATCAACCCCAAGGTCCGCTACTCATGACCACCACCGGGCACAACATTGCGGACGACCTCGCCACGCCTCGTCGGGACAGGCTGCGCCGCGCCATGTTCCGCTTCTCGCAGAGCCGGCTGTCCCTGCTCGGTGCGGGCATTGTCGCGATCGTGATCTTCTTCACGATTTTCGGCACCGTTCTTGCCCCCTACCCCGATCAGGTCGCGGGCAGCGTCGACACGGCCTCCCGCTTCCTGGCGCCGTCTGCGGCCCACCCCTTCGGCACCAACGAACTGGGCCAGGACGTGCTGTCGCTCGTCATGGCCGGTACGACCGTTTCGGTGCTCGCCGGCTTCGGCGTCGTGCTCATCGGCTCGGTAATCGGCACGCTGGTCGGCGCGGTGGCCGGCTTCGCCCGTGGCTGGGTCGACGAGGTGCTGATGCGATTGACCGACCTCACGCTGACCATCCCCGGCCTGATCCTTGCCATGGCGATCGCCGCGGCCCTCGGCTCGGGCTTCGGCAACATGGTCATCGCCATCGCCCTGTCGTGGTGGCCCGGCTATGCGCGACTGGTGCGCGGCGAGGTGCTGGCAGCCCGCGAGGAAGTCTATGTGACCGCAGCCCGCGCGCTCGGCGCCACGCCCAAGCGCATCCTTTTCCGCCACATCCTGCCCAACGTCGTCTCGCCGATCATCGTCAAGATGTCGCTCGACATGGGTTTTGCCATTCTCACCGTTGCCGGCCTCGGCTTCATAGGCATCGGCGTTCGTCCGCCGACGCCGGAATGGGGCACGCTGCTCTCGGTCTCGCGCTCCTACATGCCCGACTATTGGTGGACGGCGATGGCGCCGGGCATGGCGATGTTCCTGGCTGTGTTCGGCTTCAATCTTCTCGGCGACGGCCTGCGCGACGTCCTCGATCCGAAGGCGAGGCGCTGACATGACCCCTCCTCTCCTTTCGATCCGCGACCTGCACCTCAGGATGTCGAGCTTCGACGGCCGGGCGCATGTGCTGAACGGGATCAACCTCACCGTGAACCGGGGCGAGATCTGGGGTCTCGTCGGGGAAAGCGGCTGCGGCAAGTCGCTCACCGGCCTGTCGGTCTCGCGGCTGCAGCCCACGCCGCCGGCCCACTACAGCGCGGGCGAGATCCTGCTCGAAGGCCAGGACCTGCTCAAGCTCAGCCCGGCCCAGATGCAGCGCCTGCGCGGCAAGCGCATCGGCATGATCTTCCAGGACCCGACGACGAACCTCAATCCGGCCTTCCGCATCGGCGAACAGCTCGTCGACGTGGCGCTGGCCGCGGCCGAACACGATCCGGGCGTGATCGGCTGCCCGGCGGGTGCCGGCCGGCGCGAACGCCGCCAGGCCGCACGCAAGCTGGCCGGCGAGATGCTGGCGCGCGTCGGCATCCCCAACGCGCTGGCGCGGCTCGACGACTATCCGCATCAGTTCTCCGGCGGCATGCGCCAGCGCGTGCTGATCGCCATGGCCCTGATCGGACGCCCCGACCTTCTCATTGCCGACGAGCCGACGACGGCGCTCGACGTTTCGGTCCAGGCGCAGATCCTCGAACTCATCAAGAACAGCGTCAAAGACTTCGACATGGGCGTCGTGCTCATCACCCACAACCTCGGCGTCGTCGCCCAGACCTGCAGCCACGTCGCGGTCATGTATGCCGGCAACATCGTCGAAAGCGGTCCGGTCGCGGCGGTGATCGGCAACCCGGTCCACCCCTACACGCGCGCTCTGATGTCGGCGATCCCGACCCGCGAAACCAAACGTGGTGAACTGCGCGGGCTCGCCGGTTCGGTGCCGAACCTGATCACGCCGCCGCCGGGCTGCCGCTTTGCCCCGCGCTGCCAGTTCGCACTGCCTGCCTGCACCGCGGCCGTGCCGGCGCCGGTCCCCGTCGGCAACGATCATTCGGCAGCGTGCATCCGCGTGGCCGAGATGGAGGCGCTTGTCCATGAGTGACATCATGCTCGAAATCGACAACGTCTCGAAAATCTATCCCGGACGTCGCGGCATCTTCGGCAAGTCGGCCGAGGTCCATGCGCTGAAGAATGTCTCGCTCGCCGTCCGCAAGGGCGAAAGCTTCGGCCTGGTCGGCGAAAGCGGCTCGGGAAAGACGACGCTCACCCGCTCGATCCTGCATCTCGAGACGCCGACCTCGGGCAGCATCCGCGTGCAGGGCCAGGATCTCGGGAGGCTTTCCGACGCCGAGCTCAGGCGGATGCGCTCCCGCGTGCAGATCGTGTTCCAGGATCCCTATGCGTCGCTCAATCCACGCATGTCCGTCTACGATATCGTCACCGAGCCCCTGGTGATCCACCACGAAACCCTGGGGCTGACCGGCAAGCAGCGCAGCGACCGCGCCGCCGAGCTGCTTTCGCTCGTCGGCATGGGGCCGCAGCATCTCCACCGCTATCCGCACGAGTTCTCGGGCGGCCAGCGCCAGCGCATCTGCATCGCGCGCGCCCTCGCCTCGGGACCGGAGCTGCTGCTTCTCGATGAACCAACCTCGGCGCTCGACGTGTCGGTGCAAGCTCAGGTCCTCAACCTCCTGTGCGAACTTCAGGATCGTCTCGGCTTGACCTACTTCTTCATCAGCCACGACCTGGCGGTGGTGCGCTATCTCTGCGACCGCGTGGCGCTGATCAACCGCGGCGAAATCGTCGAACAGGGCGACTGCGCCGATATCTTCGACGCCCCCAAGAGCGAATATGCCCGCATGCTCATCGGCGCGATGCCCGAGGTGAAGGTGCCGGCCGGTCCGGCGAACGCCGGCATTGGCGCATAGTCCCACTCTGCGCGCCGAACACTTTGGCGCGTGCATTTGAGCCGAGAAAGCCACCGGCACCATCGGCTTTCATCCGCGAACCGCAGGTGTCGGATCGAGATTACGCCACCGGATGCGTCCGACCTCGGCGCCAGCTACAGCTATGTCGACAACCGGACCGTGCTGGTCGACCCGGGCACCCGCAAGATCGTCCAGATCATCGAATAGCGGGCGGCCTGCCGACCATGGCCGGCACGGCGCAGGGAACTGATCCCGCGCGATCCCTGCCGGTGAGGCGGCTGGCAGTTTCCCTGTGAGGCGCATTTCATCCAGGCCCCACCTTCCCATAGGCCCCACTGACTTCGCTTCGGGAACCAGAGTTCCTTCGCGCCGTTGGTGAGTGTCGCCAGATCCGGCCGCGCGAGACAACTCGGGAGAGAGCGATCGGGCCTGCCGCGGCGTGAGTGCGTCGCTACCGTAAAAGAGGCAATGGCGTGACAACCGAGCCGGCCATCCCGAGATTGCAGTCGGTCTCGAAGCGCCATGCCGAGTTGGCGACCGTCCTCGCCATTCCGCTGCTGTTCCTGCTTGCCGGCATGGCGCTCCGCTATGCGGCCTTCGTCTCGTTGTCCGACGAGCCCGGCCTTTCCGCCTATATGCGAGCGCTCTGCAGATGGGATTGCTCCTGGTATCTCGGCATCGCGGAGAAGGGCTACGAAGGATTCCCGATACCGAACCGCAGCAATGTCGGGCGCTGGGCGTTCTTCCCCTTGTATCCGCTGCTGGTCAGGGGCCTTGGCGATCTATCGTCCCTGCCCCTGCTCTGGGCCGCCGTGCTTGCCTCGATGGCTGCCGCCTACGCCGCCTGCCTGGCCGCCTGGCCGCTGCTCGAGAGAGACCTCAGGGCCTACGCGCTCTATTCAGCCTTCCTGCTCGGCGGTCCGCTGTCGTTTCAGTTCACCAGCGTGCTGACGGAGCCGCTCTTCGTCCTGCTGACCTCCTGCGTCTTCCTGGCATTGAAACGCCCGAACTACCTCGCCGCAGGCGCGTTTTCGGCGCTCCTGTCGGCCACGCGGCTGGTGGGGGTCTTCATCGTCGTCGCGACCGTCATCAGGATGTACCAGGACTACCGGTCGCACCACCCGACCGCCGCGCTCGCGTCCTTTCCCGCCTGGGTGCTGGCGAGGCCGCGGCTGCTGGTCGCGATCCTCGTCTCGCCCCTTGGCCTGTTCGCCTACATGCTGTTCCTGCATGTCACGGTCGGCGACGGATTTGCCTTCGTGCATGTGCAACGTGCATTCGGCCGCGTTGCCGGCAATCCTGTCCTTTATCTGTGGGAGGGGATCTCGGCCATGCCGAAAGGCGGCTTCCTGCCGAGCGCGCCGCAATGGAGCGCGCTCGCCGTCATCGTCGGGCTGGCGCTGTGCGCGGCGCTGGCGCTGCGGCGGCAGTATGAGGCGGCGCTGTTCTGCGCACTGTGCATCGTCCTGCCGCTGATCACCAACCTGTCGTCGATGGTCAGATATGTCGGCGCCCTCGCCCCGCTCATCATGCTCTCGGCACAGCTCATGTCACGCCCCGCGCCGCTCTGGCTGGCGGCATTGGTCCTTGCACTAGTCGGATGCTACCTCGTGACGCAAGCCTGGATGGGAGGCCACCTTGCCCTGGTATAGCGGCCCGCGCGCCTTGCGGCTCGCCCGGCTGGGCGGCTACGCGCCGGCAGCCTCGCTGGCCTCGGCCGAGGCAGCCATCCTGGCGGTCGCGCTCAATCCCCGCGTCGACGCCGACTACCGCGCCTTTTACATCGACCGGACCACGACCTGCCTCAATCGCGATTCCTCGGCACGCTACATGTTCGGCGAGACGATCTCGTTTCGCCGCGACGGAGAAAAGCGCGCGACCGGCTTCAAGGTCTGCGGCTGGTCGGGCCCGGCCGGCGACGGCACCCATTCACTGGGCGAAAACTCGAGGCTTCGCCTGGAACTCCCTGGCGTGGGCACCACCGTCGTCGCCACGCTCGAACTCACGCCGGTTCTCCGTCCGCCCCGGTTCGAGCAGCGGGTGCGGTTTCTCGTCAACGGCATTGTCGCCGGGGAGATCCGCCTCAAGGGACCGGAAACGAGGATGGTTTCCTTTGCCGTCCCGTCGGCCGCGCTCGCGCATGGCAGTATCCTCGACGTCACCCTGCAATATCCCGACGCCATGCCGCCCAACCGCTCGGCCAGCGACATCTACAAGCGCGCGATCAAGCTGATCTCGCTGCGCCTCGACGAGCCCGTGGCACGGAGCCGGGCTACCGGCGCTCCCGGCCCGCGAACACCCATCGGCTCAGCAGGATGAAGTTGACGACGGGGACCAGCAGCGACGTCAGGACGATGGGCAATGCCGGAGGCAGCCCGAGCCATCCGACCAGCACCGCGGGGTGGCCGAAGTTGCGGGAGAGCTCGATCAGCCGAAACCGCGGTTCATGCTCCAGGGAGCGCCTGAGGTGCTCCACGCTGCCGTCCCGGCTGCCGTCGTCGACGAAGATCGCCTCCGCCTCGCCGTCCAGCCGGCAGAACAGCTCGCCGATGCGTTCGACCAGCAGCGGCAGGACTTCCTCTTCGTTGTAGACCGGGATGACGAACGAGTATCGAGGCGGTTTCCGCCTCGACCGCACGATCTGGATCGCCTGGTTCCGCATCCGATTCAAATCGACAACGCCGCCGAAAAGTTCCCGCGTCGCGTGCAAATGTCGTCGAACCAGCAGCCTGCCTACTTTGCCGTCCGCCTCCATCCGGCTCAGCAAGGCACCGCCTTGAGGCAGGTCGCCCAAAAGAACAAACCCGGCGTGTTGCCGCCGGGTTTGCACCATTCATTGCATCAGATGATCAGAACGAGGCGTCGAGCCGCAGGAAGCCGCTGAACGAGCCGTCGCGCTCCACGCCGGTGACCGGATCGATACCCTCGTAGCTGTCGCCGTCATTGTAGTTGAGGGCCAGCTTGGCGTTCAGGTTCTCGACGATCTTGTAGTCGATGACGGCGCCGACCGCCCAGTCGTCGTTGCCGAGTTCGACGGTCTCGTTGGTGGCGAAGTCGCCGGCGTGGCGGTCGCCGAAGTACTGGCCGCCGGCGCCGACCGACAGGCGGTCGTTGACGGTGTACTTGACGTAGCCGCCGACCGACCACTCGTAGCCGGAATACGGGGCAAGCAGGCCGAACCAGGTCGCGCCCGTCTCGTAGGTGGCAATCGCCTGCAGCGTCACGGCGTCCGTCGCCTTGACGTTCACGATGCCCTTGAGCGCGACCTCCGAGAAGCGATCGTCATAGCCGGCATAGAGGTTGACCGAGCCCCAGCCCTGGGCGATCGACACCTTGCCGGTGACGAGCGGGACGTAGTCGTAGTTGGTGCGCTCTTCTTCCAGGCCGACCGACACGGCGATGCCGTTGCCGGCGTCGAAGGTATAGCGGATCTGGTTGATGAAGGTGCCGCCGCCCTTGTCGAACTCGCCGTCGACGCCGCCGTCGAACAGCGTGTCGTTGCGGCCGATCATCAGGCCGCCGAGCTCGAAGTAAGCATAGCGGATCCACATGGCGGTGGTGTCGCTGTAGGTGGGCGTGAATTCGCCGCCGTCGTTCTGCCAGTGCAGCTCGATGTAGCGACGGAAGGTGCCGTATTCGGTCTCCGAACGCGCGTCGAGCTTCAGGCGCGCGGCCGAGTACTTCCGCCACCCGTCATCGTTGTCCGACCAGTCGATCTGATAGCGAACCAGGCCGCCTACCTTCAGGCAGGTCTCGGTGCCGGGGATGTAGTAGAACCCCGCGCCATAGACGTCGCAGATGCGGACGTATTGCATCGGTTCCGGCTCGGCGACGACGACAGCGTCGGCCGCACGGGCGCCGGAAACTGCGAGCAGGGCCGCAGCGGAACTGAGAGCAAGTCTCTTGATGTCCATCAAGTATCCTCAAGCAAAAGAAATAAACAACGGCACGAAACCTTTTCTCAATTCGAGAAATACCTCCCGCGCCCTCGGCGACTGGAAACGCGATCAGATCGATCTCCATTTCCAGGAATGGTTCCATATACAGCCGCTGCGATTCTTCAAAAACAAAACATCATTAAGCTCGAAATATTGTATATGATTCTAATATAATAGTGACATAAAGATCACATTTTCTGTACGAATAATACATAATATACATTTGGAACAAACGGAACGTTTATTATTTAAATTACAATCCGTGCGCTCTATTCAGATATTCTCGTGGCTTTTCGGCATGCTGACGACAATCAGGATGTGGCGGAATGTTCCTTCGCCGCGGCTATGACGTCGGCCACGATGTCCTGCTTGAGCAGCTCGATCGGAATGCGGCCGCCGAGCCTGGGCGAAGGCTGGATCATCCAGAACCAGGCAAGCCGCGGATGCGGGATATGCGCAAGCACTTCGCGAATGCCCGACGCGGGTCTTCCGTCGACGAACTGGGCCAGCGGAAACACATGACGCTGGCGGCCCTTGCGCAAGGCGACGACTTCGTTGCCGCGATACCACCGATGCAGGGTCGATCGCGGTATCCGAAGGTGTTCCTCCAGATAGGTCGAGCCCGCCACGCGACCCGCCCAGTCCTCCATGACCATCGCTTCCAGGTCGCCGCTGCTCAGTTGATTTGGGAATGAAGTGCCGGTCGTCGACGCGGCCGGGCTGTTGGCGCCACCGCCGTCGTTCGCCATTCGCGCGGCCTCTGCGGCAAGCGCACGAACGAACTGCGACGCCAGGGTTGCCAGGTCAGGCCGCATGCCCTCCAGGGATTGCAGGCTCAGTTGCGAGGCACAATCCGCAGTCGCCCCGCTTTCGCCAGGGATTTTTCCAGCGGCGAGATACCCATCAAAATGAAATACGTCATTGTTGACAATCTTCTTTATTTCATTTGATAATGACACCGTCAGATCATCTATTATATTAGTAATTCGAGATTGAATCTCTTCATTCATGCTGGTCTATTCCTCCACTTCTTTGGGTGGGTGGATCTCGAATGCCTGTCCTGGAGCTCAATTGACTGTTTGGAGCTCCGGATCCCCTCGGTCGGCTATCGATAGCCGCTGCTAGTTCAACGGCGCTGCTGCAATGGCGAATGGCGCAACGGCCGCCATTGCGGCTTCTGCTCGGAACCACTTCATCGATTTCCTCCCTTCGATGTCGCCTTCCATGATCACCCAGGCGTCCCCGCCCGGGCGGTCGACCTGCCCAGCAGGTACACAAATTCATGCCTACAACGCCTTCCAGGCGGTCCACATGGTCGATCCGGACGATGTCGCGAGCATTGTCGACGAACAGGGCCGCTCTCAACGAGATCCGATGCGCCGCCGCGTCGCATCACGACGGATTGAGAAGTCGTCTCCGGCACTATAATATTCCGGGATGCTCGGTCTGAGGCGCGCATTGGCTTTCTGTCTGGCGGTCATGTTTGCCGCCGGGCTGAGCGTGTCTCCCATCCAGGCCAGCGACATGTCGGTCAAGATGACGACCATGTCGGATATGAGCATGCCGATGGACGGCGACTGCATCGGATGCCCGGACAAGGGGACGGACAACGGCAAGGCCATGCCCTGTCCTTACGCCTGTGCTGTTCCGCTTGCGGGCCTGTTGCCCACACCCGTTGCCTACGACATAGTGGCGCCGCAATCCGAACCGGCTCCGAGCCTGTCGGCCGAGCCGGACGGACGAGCGGCGGTTCCCGACCCTCATCCTCCCAAACCTTTCGCGCTGATCTGAACGGGGAAGCCCCCAGGGCTTCCGAGCGTGTCGCAAACATCCGCCCCCTGCTGGGCCTGATGTGAATTGCCCATGGCCGGCCAGGCTTTCGCCTGTGCACCGCCCATGCACGACCAATGCGGAAGGTTTGGAATGACTGATTTGTTGAATTTCGGCATGTCCCGGAGGGCCCTCCTTCGGGCAGGTGCATGCCTTGCCGTCGCGGCCACTGGCCTGAAGACGAGTGCGGGGAACGCTGCGCCGACGACGGAATATCGGATTGGGCCGGCTCCCGGCCGCGCTCGCCTGAAGGGAAGCGACGCTCCGGAAACGGCCGTCTGGTCCTACGACGGGCGAATCCCCGGCCCGGAGATACGCCTGCGTCAGGGAGTGCCCGTCCGCATCCAGGTCGAGAATGGGCTCGGCGAAGACACGACCGTCCACTGGCACGGCATCAGGCTGCCGAATGCCATGGACGGCGTGCCGGGCCTGACCCAGCCGCCGATCCGGCCGGGGGAGAGCTTCCTCTACGCGTTCACGCCGCCCGATGCCGGCACCTTCTGGTATCACCCCCACGCCAACAGCCTGCAGCAGCTTGGCCGGGGCCTGGCGGGAGCCCTGATCGTCGAGGAGGCGGAGCCGATCGAGGTCGACCGCGACCTTCTCTGGGTGCTCGGCGACTGGCGGCTGGACACGGAAGGGCAGATCGCCCCCGGCTTCGGCAACCCTATGGAAGCGGCGATGTCGGGCCGCGTCGGCAACACGGTGACGCTGAACGGGCGAGCGCCTGCCGACCTGGAAGTGCGGGCCGGCGAGCGCATCCGCCTGCGCCTCGTCAACACTTCGCTCGCCCGCATCATGGCCCTGCGGTTCGAGGGCCACAGGCCCGTCGTCGTCGCCGTCGACGGCCAGCCCTGCGATCCGCATGAGCCGGCGGATGGCCGCCTGCTGCTCGGTCCAGCCATGCGCATCGATCTCGTCATCGACATGCAGGGCGAGCCGGGAAAGCGCTACGCGATCCGCGACGACTTCTACGCAGGGCTCGCCTATGACTTGACCGGCCTCGCCTACTCCGGCCGACCGCCGTTGCGCGAAAACCCGCTCGATGCGCCGCTCCGCCTGCCGCCCAACCCGCTGCCGGAACCGGATGTCCGGGACGCGACACGGCACGAGCTGCTGCTCGAGGGCGGCATGCCCGGCATGAACAACATGCAGGGCGGCGCCGGCATGCAGGGCATGGGCAAGATGATGTCCGGCGGCATGGGCGGCACGACACACGGCCAGGCCGTCTGGTCGATCAACGGCACCGCCATGACCGGCGACGGTCACGCCGGAATGCAGCCGCTCGTGACCCTCGCAAGAGGGCGGAGCCACTTCGTCACCCTGCGCAACCGGACCGCCTGGTGGCATCCGATGCACCTGCACGGCTTCAGCTTCCGGATACTCAGCCGGAACGGTGTGGCCGTCCCCAACAACCAGTGGGCCGACACCGTCCTCATGGCTCCCGACGACAGCGTCGACATCGCCTTCGTCGCCGACAACCCCGGCGACTGGATGCTGCATTGCCATGTCACCGACCACCAGACCGCCGGCCTGATGACGGTTCTCCGCGTGGAATAGCTGGAGAGGACATGACGACAGATTTCACCCGCCCCCGCCAACTCGATCAACGACATCGAAAGGAAGACAAAAATGCTTAGAATTCTCGCCACCATGGCTCTTCTCGCAACCAGCCTCACCGCCGTCCATGCCGCCGAGGTGCGCAAGGCGGTGCTCTACAAGAACCCGCAGTGCAGCTGCTGCGAAGGCTACGCCGACTATCTGCGCCAGAATGGATTCGAGGTGGAGGTCAAGCCGAGCAACGATCTCGCCGAGATCAGCCGCAAGGCCGGCGTGCCGGCCGACTTCCAGGGTTGCCACACGACCTTCGTCGACGGCTACGTCGTCGACGGCCACGTGCCGGTGAAGATCGTCGAGAAGCTGCTCACCGAGCGGCCCGAAATTGCCGGCATTTCGCTTCCCGGCATGCCGATGGGATCGCCGGGCATGGGCGGCGAGAAGACCGAGCCCTTCACTGTCTATGCCCTTCCCAAGACCGGCGGAGAGCCTGCGGTCTATGCGACGGAATGACGGGCGATGAACAGGATGAGTTACTTCTCAGGGCATCCGCCTCTCTTGTGACGGGCCGCAGTGCCGGCACTCTGACTTCGAGGAGGCCCACGGGTCTCCTCGTGGCACGCGATGGCGGGCGTTCGACGCAATGAGATGGCTGAAAATGCCATTGACCTTCCAGCAGCCGAAAGGCCCACCTTTGAACTATGAAAGCCGGAGCCATGGCACATCAAGAACCTGCGCTGGACGAAGCGATCGTCGCGGCATTCAGGGTGGCCATCAGCATCGGACAGGATGACGTCGCCGAACTGCTGCTGCGCGCGCTGGAGTGTCTCTGCGGCGGTCCGGAGAGCGGAGGCGCCAACGCCGCCTACAGGATCATCCTGCGCGCAGAACCAGGCGAGCCCGGCCGCGGAGTTCCGGCTCCCGGCGCCGCCCGCGGCAAGCGACCAACCCACTGAGGAACCGGTTCGATTGAAGTGACCGGCATGCCGAAGCGATCAATTCGCCTGGCTCGGTACACTTCCAACCACAGCACCGATACGATAGTTCCCGCCGAGCCTTGAAGCGAGCCGCGCTCAGCGCGCCGTGACGGCCGGCAGGTTCGCCAGTCCTCCTTCGAAGACATCCCGCACCAGGGCCGCGGTGGCGCGGTCGGCCTCGGCGGGTTCGGCGCTGCCGGCGGGCCGCTGGAACTCGCCCGACCACAGCACCACGCTGCCTCCCGCCTCGCCCGGCTCCACCCACATCTCGGCGACATAGTTGCTGAGCGGCAGGCTGGTCTTGACGATGCGGTAGCGGTACCATTTGCGCGCCTCGTCATAGGCCAGCAGCTCGCTGATGACGAAGCCGCCGCCCTTCACCTGGAATTCCCTGACGGCCAGCGGCTTGCCGTTTTCCCCGACCAGCAGCACGGTCCCCTCGGTTGCCGGGTGCCAGAGATGGATGCCGTCGAAATCCTTGATCGCATCCCAGGCCCGCTGCGGCGCGGCATCGAGGGCGATCCGGGATGCATAGCGCAGAATTGCGCGATCCGGCGTCACGGTGTTCGTGTGCATGGTTCCTCCTCCATGAATTTGACTTCGATGTATAGGCGCCCGAGGCGGCATTGCCGCCCCGGGCATGGTCATCGCTCAGAACGGATAGGCCGGCGGGGCGTTGCGGATCGTCAGCCACTGCCATTGGGTGAACTCGTCTATGTTGCTCGGGCCGCCGATGCTGGTGCCGTTGCCGGAAGCGCCCACCCCGCCGAACGGGTTGATGACCTCGTCGTTCACCGTCTGGTCGTTGATGTGCAGCAGCCCGGCGCGCAGCCGGTCGCCGATCGCCATGGCGCGGCCGATGTCGGGCGAGATCACCGCCGCCGACAGGCCGTATTCGGTACGATTGGCGAGTTCCACCGCCTCGTCGTCGCCGTTGAAGGACGTGACGCAGGCGACGGGCCCGAACACCTCCTCCTCGAAGGCGGCCATGCCCGGCTTGACGCCGGCGAGCACGCTCGGCGCGTAGAACAGCTTGTCATAGGTGCCGCCGGCCAGAAGCCGCGCGCCCTGATCGACCGAGGTCTTCACCACGCGGTCGATATGGTCGAGCTGGGCCTTGTTGATGATCGGGCCGAGCGCGACGTTGTCCGTCGCCGGATTGCCGACCGGCAAGGTCTTCGCCTTTTTGGCGAGCGCTTCGATGAACGCCTCGAAGATCGGCGCCTCGACCAGGATGCGGCCGGACGACATGCAGATCTGGCCCTGGTGCAGCCAGGCGCCCCAGGCGGCGTTCTTCACCGCCAGCTCGAGATCCGCGTCCTTGAGGATGACCAGCGTATTCTTGCCGCCGAGTTCGAGCGACACCTTCTTGAGATGCCGGCTGGCGTTCTCGCCGACGATGCGGCCGGCCTTGGTCGAGCCGGTGAACTGGATCATGGCGATGTTCGGCTCGGCGACGAGTGCCGCACCCGCTTCGCCGGCGCCCGGCAGCACATGCAGGAGCCCCTCGGGCAGGCCGGCCTTTTCGAACAGGGCGGCAAAGACCAGTCCGCCGCAGACCGCCGTGCGCGGATCGGGCTTCAGCACCACGGCATTGCCGACGGCGAGCGCCGGCGCCACCGCGCGCATGGCGAGGTAGAGCGGGAAGTTGAACGGCGAGATGATGCCGACGACGCCGAGCGGGCGGCGGCGGGCGAGGTTCATCCGGCCGGTTTCGGAGGGCAGCACCAGCCCCTGTGGCTGCGAGGCGAGTGCTGCCGCCTCGTTCAGCGCCTTGATGCTGAGCTGCGTCTCGAACTCGGCCTTGCCGCGCGCCGAGCCGCTTTCGCGGATGAGCCATTCGACCACGTCGGCGAAGTGCGTTTCGAGCAGGCTTGCTGCCTTGCGGATGACCGCCGCCCGCGCATCGTAGCTGGCGGAAGCCCAGTCGCGCTGCGCCCTGGCCGCCGTCGCCGACGCCTTGGCGACATTGCCGGCCGATGCCATGCCGATGCGGCCGAGCACCGCGCCCGTCGCCGGCTCGACGATGTCGGCCGCCTGATTGGTCCGCTGCCAGCCGTCAGAATAGACGGTCCCGTCGACGTGCTCGCCCTTGATCAGCCTGGGGGATGAGACTGCCTTGTCCATCTTTTCACTCCTTGTCTTGTGGTTGCGACGCCTGGCCGCCCTGCTTGGCGGCATGGAGCCGCCCATTCCTGGAAAGAAATCCGCGCAGCAGGCTGGCCACCTCGCCCGGACGCTCAATGCACGGCAGATGGCCGGCGCCGGCAATCGTGCGGAAGGTCGCAGCGGGAATTCGCCGCGCCGTGTCGGCAACGAGTTCCGGCGGGGTCGATTGGTCCTCTTCGCCGGCGATCACCAGCGTCGGCGCGGCGATTGCGGCGATCGCGCCGGTCAGGTCGGCGTCGCGCAGCGCCCGGCAAGTGTCGGCATAGCCGGCAGCCGGCGTGCGCTCCAGCATCCGCTGCCAGCCGGCGAAGGCATCTGCCTCGGCCTTGCGGAAGCAAGCGGAGAACCAGCGCTCCATGATCTGGTCGCCGATCGCCGCCACGCCCCGTTGCAGCACGGCCTCGATGCGGGCGTTCCAGGCCTCCGGCGTGCCGATCTTGGCCGCCGTGTCCATCAGCACCAGCTTTTCCACCCGCTCCGGCGCCCGCACCGCGAGCTCCATCGCGATCAGCCCGCCGACCGACAGGCCGCACAGGGCGGCACTCTGCCAGCCGACATGGTCGAGCAGCCCGATGAGGTCGTCCGCATGGCCGGCGATGCCGCCGGGTGACCGTGCGACCTCGCTCAGCCCGTGGCCGCGCTTGTCGTAGAACAAGAGGTCGAAATCGGCGGCGAGCGCGTCGGCGACCTCGTCCCATATCGCCAGGTCCGAGCCGAGCGAATTGGCGAAGACGATCCGGGGGCCGCCCCGGCGGCCGGCGCGGCGAAAATGGAGGACGATGCCGTTGCTTCTGGCGAATGACATGATGTGCGCCCTAGTGCAGGCCGAGATGGCGTTCGAGCAGCTCGGGCTGCGCCAGCAGCTCGACCGGCGTGCCGTCGAACTCGACGCCTCCCTTCGACATCACCACCATCCGGTCGGCGACCTTGGCGAGGTTCTTGATGTCCTTGTCGACGACGATGGTGGCGATGCCCTCGCCGCGGATGACGGCGAGCGTCTTCCAGATCTCTTCCGCCACCAGCGGCGCCAGACCCTCGGTCGCCTCGTCGATGAGGATGATGTCGGGATTGGTCATCAGCGCCCGGCCGATAGTCAGCATCTGCTGCTCGCCGCCGGAAAGCTGGTGGCCGCCATTGCCGCGGCGCTGGGCGAGGCGCGGAAACACCTGCAGCACGCGCTCCAGCGTCCAGCCGCGCTTGCCGTTGCGGCCGGCGCGCGACGCCATGACCAGGTTCTCGATCACCGAAAGCGAGCCGAAGACGCCACGCCCCTCGGGCACGAAGGCAACGCCGGCCAGCGAGATGGCCTCCGGCTTCTTGCCGCGGATCGAACTGCCGTTCAGCTCGATGGTTCCCTGGACACGCGGCACCAGCCCCATCAGCGAGCGCAGCAAGGTGGTCTTGCCCATGCCGTTTCGGCCGATGAGCGCCACCTGCTCGCCGGGGCGCACGGCGAGGCTCACGCCGTGGAGGATCTGGCTCGGCCCGTAGAAGCTCTCGAGCCGCTCGACTGTCAGGAGCATGTTCATGCCACTTCCTCCGCTTCTCCGAGGTAGGCGGCCCGCACCACCGGATCGCGCCTGACGGCGTCGACGGTGCCCGAGGCGATGACCTTGCCGTCGGCCATGACGGTCAGCCGGTCGGCTATGGCGAAGACCGCGTCCATGTCGTGCTCGACCAGGAGAACGCCCCTGCCCGCCTTCAGCGAGGCGATCAGCCCGGTCATGCGGCGCGCCTCGGCGTGCCCCATGCCGGCGAGCGGCTCGTCGAGCAGCACCAGCCGGGGTGCTGTGGCCAGCACCATGGCGACCTCGAGCTGGCGCTGTTCGCCATGGCTCATCGACCGGGCCGGGGTGTCGGCGCGACCTTCGAGGCCGACCTCGGCGAGCGCGGCAATCGCCGCCTCGCGCACGTCGGCGCGGCGCTTGCCGTCGCAGCGCATGGCCAGCGCCCCGGGCCGCGTCGCCTGCGCGGCCAGCCGGGCGTTGTCGAACACCGTGCGGTCGGGGAAGATCGTGGTCTTCTGGTAGGAGCGGCCGATGCCGCCCTGGCAGCGCTGGTGCGGCCCGCTCGCGGTCACGTCGCGGCCATCGAGCAGGATCTTGCCGTCGGTCGGCCTGAGATCTCCCGACAACAGGTTGATGAGCGTCGACTTGCCCGCGCCGTTGGGACCGATGACGGCATGGACCTCGCCTTCGCGCACGCTGAGCGAAACGTCCGCGCAGGCGGTAAGCCCGCCGAAACGCTTGCCGAGGCCACGGGCTTCCAGAACGTCAGCCGGCATTGTTCGCCTCCTTCAGGTTGAGCGCGGGCGTGCCTGCGCGCCTGCCGAGGCCGGCGAGCCGTGCCAGGTCCTGCAGACCGCCGGGCGCGACCAGCACCAGCGCGATGATGATCAGGCCGTAGACGAGCTTCCAATCGTCGATGAAATACTTCAGCCCCTCCTCGAGCCCGGTCACCACCAGGGCGCCGGCCAGCGGCCCGGCGACGCGGCGGGTGCCGCCGAGCACCACCATCACCAGGGCTGTGGCGGAGAGATGCCAGCCGAGCATCTGCGGCGCCACGAAGCCGAACTGGGCCGCCGAGAGATAGCCGGCGAGACCGGCCAGCGCGGCCGACAGCACGAAGGCGACGAGCCGGACGCGGAACACCGGGATGCCGAGCGCCAGCGCCCGCCGCTCGTTGTCGCGCGCCGCCGTCAGGGCGTCGCCGAACGGCGTCGACAGAAGATGCCGGATCAGCCACCACGTCCCTGCCGCTGCTGCCAGGGCGGCAAGGTAAAAGGTCACGGGATTGTCGAGGTCGACGAGCACCGTCTCGCCCACCGACAGCACCGGCTTGACGTACAGGAACAGGCCGTCCGAGCCGCCGCCGACCGGGGTGTCGTGGAACAGGAAGAACAGCATCTCGCCGAAGGCGAGCGTCACCATGATGAAGTAGACGCCGCGCGTCCTGAGCGACAGGAGCCCGATGACCAGCGCCGCGGCGGCGGCAACCGCCACCGCCAGCGGCAGTGTCAGCAGCAACGACGGCGCGTCGTATTCGGGGGCGGCCAGCACCAGCGCATAACCGGCCAGGCCGAAGAAGGCGGCATGACAGAGGCTGACCAGCCCGCCGAAGCCGACGGCGAGGTTCAGCGCCATGGCCAGCGTGCCGAGGATCAGCACCTTGGCCGCGAACTGCACGTAGTAGTCGGGCACCAGCACCGGGAGCATCGCCGCTGCAACGACGGCTGCAAGCAGCGCAAGATGGGTGCGCGAAGACAGGGGTTGCATCTCAGACCTCCCGCTTGCCGAGGATGCCGGTGGGACGCACGATCAGAACCGCGGCCATCAGCACGTAGACGAGGATGCCGGCGAGTTCGGGCATGAACACCTTGCCGAAGGTGTCGATCAGCCCAATCAGCAGCGCGCCGATGGCGGCACCCGGCACCGAGCCGATGCCGCCGAGCACGACCACCACGAAGGACAGGATGAGCATGCCGTCACCCATGCCGGGGAACACCGTCGAGATCGGCGCGATGACAGCGCCGGCCAGTGCGGCAAGCGCGATACCGACGGCGAAGACGTAGCGGTTGACGCTGTCGAACGGGATGCCGAGCGCGCGCGTCATCTCGCGGTTCTCGGCACCGGCGCGCACCACCATGCCGATCCTGGTGCGGCGGATGACCAGGAAGATGCCGACAGCGATCGCCAGGCAAAACAGGCTGACGACAATTCGATAGACCGGATAGTTCAGCACGTCGGTCAGCGGCAGCGAGCCGGAAAGCCATTCCGGCAGCGGCACCGATTGGACGTCGCGGCCGAACAGCATCTGGCGCAGTTCGTCGACGACGAGGATCAGGCCGAAGCTGAGCAGCACCTGCGAGAGGTGGTCGCGGCCGTAGAGCCTGCGGATGAACACGCTCTCCAGCGCCATCCCGACGACGAAGCTGATGGCGAAGGCGCCAAGAATGCCGACGGCGAAATTGCCGGTGGCGACTGTCAGCCACCAGGCGAGATAGGCGCCGAGCATGTAGAAGACGCCGTGCGCGAGGTTGATCACTCCGAGGATGCCGAACACCAGGGTCAGGCCGCTCGCGACGAGAAACAGCACGAGCCCATACTGGACGGCATTGAGGAGCTGGATGGCGAAGGTGCCGATATCCATGACTGTCTCCTGTCCGAGAGGGGAGCGGGCGCATGGCGCCCGCCGTTCAGGCCATGCGGCAGCCGCGCGCGGGGTCCCGCACCGCTTCGCCGGCGACCGAGACGAAGGCATTGCGCCCGTCGCGGACCTCGCGGAGATAGATGTTCTGGATCGGGTTGTGCGCGGGAGAAAAGCTGAGCGGCCCGCGCGGACTGTCGATCTTGGCGCCCGCCATGGCGGCAAACAGCGCCTCGCGCGCCGAGGCATCGCCGCCGGTGGCCACGAGGCCGGCTTCCAGCAGCGCCGCCGCGTCGAAACCCTGGACGGCGTAGATGTCGCCCGCCTCGCCGGTCTTGGCCTGGAAGGCCGACAGGAACGCCTTGTTGGCCGGATTGTCGAGGTCGTCGGCATAATGCAGCGTGGTGCGGATGCCGGTGGCGGCGTCGCCCTGCGCCTTCAGCGTGCCGTCGGTCAGGAAGCCGGTGCCGTAGAGCGGGATCTTGCCCTTGAGGCCGGCAGCGGCATAGTCGGTCACGAACTTCACCGCCCCGCCGCCGGCGAAGAACGCGAACACCGCGTCGGGCTTCAGCGTGGCGATCTGCGTGATCAATGCCTGGAATTCGACTTCCGGGAATGGCAGCGTCAGCGCCTCGACGACCTTGCCGCCGGCCGCCTCGAAGCCTTCGGTGAAGGCGCCGACCATCTGCTGGCCTGCGGTGTAGCGCCAGGTGATGGTGAGCACGTTGCGGTGGCCTTCGTCATACACCACCTTGCCCATCGGATGGGCCGGCTGCCAGTTGGAAAACGAGGTGCGGAAGATGTTTTGCGCGCAAAGCGGGCCCGTCGCCTCGTCGGCGCCGGCATTCGGGATGATCAGCGGCACGCCGGTGTCGCGCGCCACCTTGACCATCGCCATGGCGACGCCGGAATGCACGGTGCCGATCACCACGTCGGCCTTGTCGCGGCTGACCAGCCTGTTCATGTTGTCGGTCGCGGTTTCGGGCTTGGACTCGTCGTCGAGGCGGATGAACTCCACCTTGCGCCCGCCGAGCATCCCGGACTTCTGCTCGACATAGAGGTTGAAGCCGTTCTCGATGAACTGCCCGAGCTTGGCGTAGGTGCCGCTGAAGGGCAGCATCAGCCCGACCTTCAAAGCTGCGCCCTGGGCAATGGCAGGCTTGGGAAATCCGAGGGCAAGGCCTGCGGCGCCGGCTGCCGTTGCGCCGAGAAAGTTCCTGCGCGTCATCGCCAGGGTCTGCGCTGTGGACTTGATGTTGGTCATTTCACACTCCTCCGTTTGTTGTCGTTCGACAGGTTGTCGGTGCGCGAGGCCTCCTCCTCGCTGCACCCAGCCGCAATCGACCCTGGGACCGGGTCGCGCCGGCCCCAGGGCGCAAAGGTTCAATGGCCTCCGGCAAAAGCCTCCACCGGTGCCTGCCGGCGCGTGCGCACCAGGACCACGGCGACGGCCGCGAGCATCAGTGGCACGGCGAGACCGGCGAAATAGCCGCTGGTGCCGCCCGCCTGCAGCAGCCAGCCGCCAGCCGCCGAGCCGACGATGGCGCCGGTGCGGCCGATACCGATCGCCCAGCCGGTGCCGGTGGCGCGCAGTTCGGTCGGATAGGTGCTGGAGATGAGGTAGTTCAGCGCGATCTGCTGGCCGCCGATGCCGAAGCCGGCTGCCGCGACGAGCGCAAAGACCACGGTCCAGTTGGTGTTCACCAGCGCCAGCCCGGCGCAGACCGCGATGCCGATGACGAACATGACCGTCAGCGTGCGGCGGACGTCGATGCGCGGCAGGACGATCGACAGCGGAATGGCGAAGACGATGAAGGCCGCGTTGACCATGACCGTGCCGAGGGCCGCGGTCGGCTGGTCGAGGCCCATGCTGGTCAGCGCCGTCGGCAGCCACAGCAGGAACATGAACCAGGCGATCCAGTTGAGCAGGTAGATGGCCCAGATGGCGATCGTGCTGGTGCGGAACTCCGGGGTGAACAGCGCGCCGACCGACCCCTTTGCGACCGCCGCCGGAACGGTGAAGGCCGTGTCTTGTGCGACCGGCTTTCCGATCATGCGGGCGACGAGGACGCGGGCCCGGGAAACGTCGTCGGGGCGGCCGCGCGAGGCGAGGAACTGGGCCGATTCCGGCAGGAACGCCAGGCAGACCAGCAGCACGGCGAGCGGGATCGCGCCGCCGACGATGTAGATGCCCTGCCAGCCGATGACCGGCATCCAGCCGGCGGCGAGCACGCCGCCGACCATGGCGCCGGCCGGCAGGCCGAGAAGCACGCCGGTGAGGACTGCGCCGCGCAGGCGCGAGGGGCTGTATTCGGCCGCCATCGCGAGCAGCACCGGCGTCGCGCCGCCCATGCCGAGGCCGGTCAGGAAACGCAGCGCCACGATCTGGGTCGGCGACTGGGCAAAGGCGATGGCCAGCGAGAAGACGCCGAACAGCACGATCGAGCCGAGGATGGCGCTGCGGCGGCCGATGCGGTCGCCGATCATGCCGAGGCCCATGGCGCCGAGCGCCATGCCCAGCGTGCCGGAGATGAAGATGTAGGTCATGTCGCCCGGCGACATGCCGAAGGCCTTGGCGATCGCCGGACCGGTATAGGCGATGGCCTGGGTGTCGAAGCCGTCGAGCAGTGCGACGAGAAAGCACAGGAAGAAGACCCGCAGTTGCAGGCCGCTCACCGGCCGTTCGTCGAGCAACTGTCTGATGTCCAGTTTGGCGTTTCGCACTTTCATTCCTCCTGGGGGAACTTGCAGTCGATGGTTCCGGCGAAGCTCCCGCCGCATTCTTTCAAGCGTTCAGCGGCGCGGACCCCTGCCCTGCCGCGAGCCGCCTCAGCCGCTGTCGCCGCCGCCCACCGGCAGGATCGTGCCGGTGATGTAGGAGGCCTCGTCGGAGGCAAGGAACAGGATGGCGTTGGCCTGCTCGGCGAGCGTGCCGTAGCGCTTCATGAAGCTGGTGGCCTTGGTCTGGTCGACCACCTCCTGCATCCAGGCCGCGTCGCGTTCGTCCTGGGCCGAGGTGTTGCGCGGAATGCGGCGCGCCGGCGCCTCGGTGCCACCCGGCGCCACCGCATTGACGCGGATGCCGCGCTCGGCATTCTCCATCGCCATTGCCACCGTCAGCCCGTTGACCGCGCCCTTGGCCGCCGAATAGGGCACGCGGTTGATGCCGCGCGTGGCGATCGACGAGACGTTGACGATCGACCCGCCGCCGGCCTCGATCATCAGCGGCAGCACGGCGCGGCAGCACCACATGGTCGGAAACAGCGACCGGCGGATCTCCGCCTCGATTTGCGTATCGTCGAAATATTCGTAAGGCCGCATCCAGATCGCGCCGCCGACATTGTTGACCAGCACGTCGACGCGTCCGAGCGCGGCGCGCGCCTGCTCGATCGCGCCCAGCGCGCCCGCCCAGCCTTCGAGGTCGGCAAGTATGGCGACCGCCCTGCCGCCGGCCGCCACGATCTCGGCCGCGGCTTCCTTGACCAGGTCGGAGCGGTCGACTAGCGCCACATGCGCGCCCTCGGCCGCCGCTTGCGTAGCCACCTCGCGGCCGATGCCCTGGGCCGCTCCAGTGACGACCATCGCCTTGCCGGCGAAACGCTGCGCCCGGCCGCTCATGCCGCTGCCTCCGCCGCGAGGAACTTCTCGTAGTGGAAGGAGGCCGGCTTGACCCCGATCTTGTCGAAATGCGCCTTCACGGCATCCACCATCGGCGGTGGACCGCAGAGATAGACGTCGGCCTCGCCGTCGTTGAGGTCGGCCGCGCCGAAATGATCGGTGACGAAACCCTTGAGGCTGTGGGCGCTGTCCTTGTCGGCCACGCAGACGTCGTAGCTGAAGTTGGGCATGGCTTCCGCGAAGCGGGCAAGCTTCTCGACCTCGACCATGTCGACGTCGCGCGTCACGCCATAGATCAGCCGCACCGGATGGGCCGGACCGCCCTCGTCGTCGAGATGTTCGAGCATGGCGAGGAAGGGCGCGAGCCCCGTGCCGCCGGCTAGAAACAACGTCGGCCGGCGGATCTCGCGCAGGTAGAACGCGCCCACCGGACCGCGCAGCGTCAGCCTGTCGCCGGACGCCGCCTGGCTGGACAGATAGGTCGACATCAGCCCGCCCGGGATGTTGCGCACCAGGAAGTCGGCGCGGCCGCCCGAGACGCAGGACGAGAACGAATAGGCCCGGCTCTCGGCCGTGCCCGGAACCGACACCTGCATGTACTGGCCGGGCAGGAAGCTGAGCGCCTCCGGCTGGTCGAGCGCCACGGTGAAGCCGATCGTGGTGTCGGAGAGCTTGCGCACGTCGGCGATCTCGGCCTCGAACACCGTCGGTCCGCTCTTGCACAGCGCCGACGTCGCCGGGATGCTGATGACGCAGTCGCTCTCGGGGCGGAACTGGCAGGTCAGCACGAAACCTTCGGAGGCCTCGTCCTCGGTCAGCGCGTCCTCGATGTAGTCGCCCATCCTGAAGCGGCCGGACTCGCACTTGCTCTTGCAGGTGCCGCAGGCGCCGTCGCGGCAGTCCATCGGAATGTTGAGGCGGGCCCGGTAGGCTGCGTCGGCCACGACCTCGTTGCCGTCGCATTCGATGAAGCGGGTGACGCCGTCTTCGAAGTTCAAGGCTATCCTGTGTGCCATGGCTCGATCCTCCCTGGCTGTCAGACGTGGTAGATGTCGATGACGTGGTGGATGTAGTCGTTGGTCAGCACGACCTTCTTGCGGGCGATCTTCAGCCCGCCCTCGCCCTTCTCGAGCGTGTAGAACGACGCTCCGTAGTAGGAATCGGTGGTCTTGTAGCGGAAGTTGAAGGTCAGCCAGTTGAAGCGGACCTGCAGCTTCTCCGCGTCCTGTTCCAGGATCTCGACGTTCGAGATGTGATGGATGGTGCGCGGCTCCGGCAGGCTGGTGGCGCTGGAGCGCTCGGTGCGGATGCGGAAGATGCGGTCCTCCAGCCCCTGCTTGGTGGGATAGTACATCAGCGAGATTTCGGTCTGCGGGTCCTCGACGAGCGTCTCGTCGTCGTCCCAGGACGGCATCCAGAATTCGGCATGCGGGGCGTAGAGCGCGAGCCATTCGTCCCACTGCCGGTCGTCGAGGAAGCGGGCCTCGCGATAGAGGAACTCTTCCACCTCTTGGCGTGAAATGGTCATGACGTCTCCTTCCGCGGACCGTCTTCGGTCCGCGCCGTGCGGGCTTTTTGCTTTGAAAGGGCGGCGCGTTCGGTCCCGCCGCCCGGGGCTCGATCAGTCGGTCGGGTTGCGGCCGATCGCCTTCTCCAGCGTCTCCTTCCAGTATTTGTGCTGGATCACGAACAGCCCCTCGTCCTCGGTCTTGGCCCCGGACAGCAGGGGTTTCAGGCCGATCGCCTTGGCGCCCTCGTCGGCGCCCTCGATCCAGTGCGTGGCGCCGCGGCTGAGGTCGTTCCATGCCGCCTGCCGTGCCTGGTAGCCGATCTGGCAGGAGCGGAACTCCTCGAGGTCGTCGGGTGTCGCCATGCCGGAGGCGTTGAAGAAGTCCTCGTACTGGCGGATGCGGCGGGCGCGTGCCTCGGCACCCTCGCCCTTCGGCGCGATGCAGTAGATGGTGACCTCCGTCTTGTCGACCGAGATGGGGCGGTACATGCGGATCTGCGAAGAGAACTGGTCCATCAGGTAGACGTTGGGGTAGAGGCACAGGTTGCGCGAGCGGTCGATCATCCAGTCGGCCCAGGACTGGCCGAACTGCTCGGTCAGTTCGCCGCGCTTCTCGGCCAGCGGCCGGTCCTCCGGGTTGCTCCAGCGGGTCCAGAGCAGGAGATGGCCATGCTCGAACGAGTAGAAGCCGCCGCCCTGCTTGGCCCAGGACGAGGCGTCCATGGCGCGGGTGACGTCGACGCCGGCGGCGGCCGCCAGCGCGTCCTTGCGATGGTTGGTGGTCGCGGCGTAGTTCCAGTGCACGGACGAGACGTGGTAGCCGTCGGCGCCGTTCTCGGTCTGCAGCTTCCAGTTCCCGTCATAGACATAGGTCGAGCCGCCGCGCAGCACTTCCAGCCCGTCGGGCGACTGGTCGACGATCATGTCGATGATCCGGGCCGCCTCGCCGAGATGCTGTTCGAGCGGCAGCACGTCGGCATTCAGGCTGCCGAACAGAAAGCCGCGATAGCTCTCGAAGCGGGCCACCTTGGTCAGGTCGTGCGAGCCGTTCTTGTTGAACTGCTCGGGATAGCCGGCGCCGTCGGGGTCCTTGGCCTTGAGCAGCTTGCCGCTGTTGGAGAAGGTCCAGCCGTGGAACGGGCAGGTATAGGTGCTTTTGTTGCCGCGCTTGTGGCGGCACACCATCGCACCGCGATGCGAGCAGGCGTTGAGGAAGCAGTGCAGATCGCCCTTGCGGTCGCGCGAGATGACGATCGGCTGGCGGCCGATATGGCCGGTCAGGAAGTCGTTGGCGTTGGGGATCTGGCTTTCATGGGCGAGATAGACCCAGTTGCCTTCCCAGATGTGCCGCATCTCCAGCTCGAACAGGTCGGGATCGGTGAAGATGTCCCGCCGGCAGCGATAGGCGCCGGTGGCGGGGTCGTCGACCACGGCAGCCTCGAGCGTTTCCTCGATGTGCCGGTTGGCGATTGAGTCCAGCATCTTGAAATCCTCCACGAGAGCTTGGCGCGCCGCCTTCTCCTCGGCGCGCCGGTTGCTGCTGTCAGGCCGAAGCGCGCTCGCGCTCGACCACGGTGTCGACGACGCCCTCCTTCTCGGGCACCAGCACGAAGTCGAAGTCGATCGAGGCGAAGGGCTCCTGCACCTGGCGCTCGGCCAGGACCTTGGGATCGCTGACGCGGGTGACCGGCGGGATGAGGTCGTCGCGGGTGCCGAATGCGAAGTCCTCGAACAGGTACTCGTCGCCCTCGATGTTGATCTGCGTGGTCAGGTGGCGGTAGCCGGGCGCCGAGACGAAGAAGTGGATATGCGCCGGACGGTGTCCGTGGCGGCCGAAGGCGAACATCAGCTGCTCGGTCGAGCCATCCGGAGGCGTGGCATAGCCGCTCGGCATGATCGAGCGGAAGCTATAGCGGCCGTTGGCGTCGGTCTGGATGCGGCGGCGCAGGTTGTAGGCGGCCTGCTGCGGATCGAAATGCGAATAGTTGCCGCGCGTGTTGGCGTGCCAGACGTCGACGATGGCG
This sequence comes from Aminobacter sp. BE322, assembly GCF_050433525.1. Lineage (NCBI taxonomy): Bacteria > Pseudomonadati > Pseudomonadota > Alphaproteobacteria > Hyphomicrobiales > Phyllobacteriaceae > Aminobacter > Aminobacter sp. BE322. The sequence goes on from NZ_JBNPXB010000002.1 coordinate 82,762, forward strand.
TCGGCGACGGGCTTGCCGTCCTGGTCACGGACCTGGCCCTGCATGAACACGACCTCGCCCTTGTCGGAACCGTCGTCGAGACGCGCGGTGCCCTTGGAGAGCGGCGCGCCGGCGATGTAGAGCGGTCCTTCGATGGTGCGCGAGGTGCCGCCGGCGAGGCCGGCACGGCGCTCCGCCTCGTCGAGGCGCAGGCCGAGGAAATGCTCGAGGCCGATGCCCGGCATGATCAGGCCGAGTTCGTTGTTGCGCGCTGCCTGGCCGAGATAGGCGACCGCGCTCCAGACCTCGTTCATGCTGACGTCGAGGTCGTCGATGGCCGTGAACAGGTCGGCCAGGAGCCGGTTGGCGATGGTCTTCAGGCGCTGGTTGCCGCCTGGCTGGTCGAGACCGCTGGCGCGGCTGGCGAGATCGTCGATGACTGACTTTTCAATGAGCTTGCTGGACATGGGAACCTCCCTTTCTGGCTCGCATTGTTACGTGTTGACTGAACTTTCCCCGCCCGCTCTCCCTTGCCGGCGGAAATCTCTTGCGGCGTCAGGCGCCGTCGTCGGCGATCGCCGAACCGTGCCGGCACAACGCCTTCACCTCGATCTTCATGAACGGAAACAGCGGCAGCCCGGACAGGATCTCGTGCAGCTCGCCCGGCCCGCTGACGTCGAAGATGCTGACATTGGCGTAGCGCCCGGCGATGCGCCAAAGGTGCCGCCACTTGCCGCTCCGCTGCAGTTCCTGTGCCCTGGCCTTCTCCGTCGCCTTGAGGCGATCGGCCACTTCGGCGGGAAGGTCGTGCGGCAGTTCGACGGTCATTTCGACATGGAACAGCATGATGTCACCCAACCACCCGCAGCGACGCGGGCGCCTTGTTGCCGTCGCGGCGGAAGCGGTTGACCGCCGCCTCGTCCAGTTCAATTCCGAGGCCAGGTCCGGCTGGAACCTTGAGCTCGAAGTCGGCATAGCCGAGCGGCTCGGTCAAAAGTTCCTCGGTCAGGAGCAGCGGCCCGAAGAACTCGGTGCCCCATTCGAGGCTGCGAACACCGGCAAACAGATGCGCCGCCGCGATGGTCCCGATCGGGCCTTCGAGCATGGTGCCGCCATAGACGGCGATGCCTGCCGCTTCCGCGATCGAGATCACCTTGCCGGCAGCGAAGAGACCGCCTGCCTGCTCGATCTTGATCGAGAACACGTCGCCGGCGTGCTTTGCGGCAGCCGCAAGCGCGCTTTCGGGACCGGTCAGGATCTCGTCGGCCATCAGGGCTATGGTCGACTTCGCCTGCAGCCGGGCGAGCGGCTCGACGCCATGCACCGGCTGCTCGACCAGCACGCAGCCGGCGTCGGCCAGGGCCGCGATCCCATGCAGCGCCTCGCGCTCGCGCCAGGCCATGTTGACGTCGACGCGGACGCTGGCGAAGTCCGGCAGCGCCTTGCGGATCGCCGCCACATGCGACACGTCCTGGTCCACCGGACGCTTGCCGATCTTGAGCTTGAAATCCTTGTGGCGGCGGGCCTCCAGCATGCGCTGGGCCTCGTCGATGTCCTTCGCCGTGTCGCCCGAGGCCAGCGTCCAGGCCACCGGCAGGCTGTCGCGCCGGCGACCACCCAGCAATTCCGACAGCGGCAGGCCGAAGCGGCGCGCCTGTGCGTCGAGCAGCGCCGTCTCGATCGCGCATTTGGCGAAGTGGTTGCCCTTCACCGCGGCATTGACCGTGTCCATCGCCAGCCCGACGCGGGTTGCGTCCGCACCGACGAGCAGCGGCGCGATGTAGCGGTCGATGGTGAGCTTCATGCTCTCGGGGCTTTCCGACCCGTAGGCCAGGCCGCCGATCGTCGTGCCTTCGCCGAGCCCGACGACGTCATCGGAGCAGCGCAGCCTGACGATCATCATCGTCTGGCCGCTCATCGTAACCATCGACAGCGCATGCGGCCGGATGGTGGGCAGATCAAGGATAAGCGTCTCGATCTCGATGATGCGGATGTCGGATTTCACGGATAGTCTCCTCCGAAACTCTCGCCATGACGCTAGCCCTGAGACGGCAAAGGGTCCAAGACTATCTCGGTCGGATTCGATACCCGGAAGGTATAGTGCCATGGACATGCGCCAGCTCCGCTATTTCGTCGCCGTCGCCCGCGAGCGCAATTTCTCAAGGGCCGCTGAGGTCCTGCACATCGCGCAGCCGCCGCTCAGCCGGCAGATCCAGCAACTGGAAGATACCTTGGGAGCAACATTGATAGACCGCTCCAGCCGGCCGCTGGCGCTCACCGATGCCGGCCGCTTCTTCTACGAGCAGGCGACCCAGATCCTGGCTAGGATGGAGCACATCCGCGAGCAGACGCGCCGCATCGCGCAGTCGCGCCGCGAGATCTTCATCATCGGTTGCGTCGGCTCCACCCTCTACAGCGGCATCCCCGATCTCGTCCGGCGCATGCGCGAGCGCTGGCCCGAGCTCGGCATCGAGATCCGCGAAATGATGTCGGTGGAGCAGATCGCGGCACTCAAGGACGGTCGCATCGATCTCGGCTTCGGTCGGGTGCGGCTGAGCGACCCGGATGTCGAGCGCATCACATTGCGCGAGGAAAGGCTGGTGGTCGCCTTCCCGAAGGGCCACCCCAAATCGCTGTCGCCCGAGCCGATGGCGCTCCGCGACATCGCCGGCGAGACGCTGGTGATCTACCCCTCCAAGCCGCGTCCGAGCTTCGCCGACGAAGTGCTGGCGCTGTTCGCCGACCTCAACGTCGAGCCCGGGGTGGTGGAGGAAGTGCGCGAGATCCAGACCGCGCTCGGGCTGGTCGCGGCCGCCATCGGCGTCTGCATCCTGCCGGTGGCGGCGCAACGCCAGCGTACCGACGACGTCTGCTACCGCATATTGTCCGACGAAACCGCCACCTCGCCGGTGATCATGAGCTACCGGCGCAATGACCGCTCGGGCCGCATCGAGGAGATCAAGGGCCTGATCCGGGAAATGTATGCCGACAACCCGCCCTGGCTGCGCCTGTCAAACGTCACGTGGTAGGCGGGCGGCCTGCATCGCCGCACGCAGCCGCGCCGCCCCTTCGTCGTAGCCCGCCCGTTCCGCCTCATCGAGCGCGGTCGCGCAATCGTCGATCCGCGTCCGCAGGAAGGGATCGGCACCGGCGGCGACATGGCGCAGATCGACGGCAAGCTCGAGGTCACGTGCGGCGCGCGCTGCTCCTACGCCGGGACGTCTTCCGCGCTCGCGGTTCAGGGCCGCGATCTCTTCCACAGGCAGCGAGAACAGTGCCACCGGCACGCCTAGACTATGACATATGCATGCAGAATATTGCATGTAAGCATTTCGCGATTTGAACGGTTGAGACGAATTTCTCTCCGGCGTATTGCGGAGGACGTATCGACTGCCGGCGTGATCGCGGAAGCGGCGCCTGCGAGCCGTGGCCGGGCGCCCGCCTGGAGGGGAGACAGCATGCGTTTGCTCAAGGCCATCGCCGTCGCGGTCGTTGGCGCGGTTCTGGGGATTGCGGTCGCACGGGCCGGCACCCCGCCCGACACGCTCGTCGTGGCGGATGCGATCGACGACGTCATGACCCTCGATCCCGGCGAGATCGGCGAAGTCGGCGGCGTGCTGACCAGCAGCCAGATCTACCAGCCGCTCGTCAGCTTCGACCCCAACGACCCGGCCAAGATCGTCGGCGTGCTGGCCAGGAGCTGGTCGGTTTCGCCGGACGGCAAGACCTTCACCTTCAAGATCACCCCGGGCGCCAGGTTCGCGTCCGGCAACCCGGTAACGGCCTACGACGCCGAATATTCGCTGCGCCGTGTGATCCACCTCAAGTCGCGCTCGTCCTTCATCATCGGCCAGTTCGGCTTTTCGCCGGACAATGTCGACGACCGCATCAAGGCCCTCGATGAAAGCACGCTGGTGATCCAGGTCGCCGACATCTATTCGCCGAGCTTCCTGCTCTATTGCCTGTCGTCCTATATGGGCGGCATCGTCGACAGCAAGCTGGTCAAGTCGAAGGAGGTGAACGGCGACTACGGCAATGGCTGGCTCAAGGCCAGCAACTCCGCCGGCTCAGGCCCCTTCGCGCTTGCCAAATGGGAGCCCAAGCAGTCGATCCTGCTCGAGCGCAACCCAAACTATCGGGGCGACAAGCCCGGCATAGACCGCATCCTCATTCGCCACGTCGCCGAAAGCACCGACCAGCGCCGCATGCTGGAAGCCGGCGAGGTCGATATCGCCAACAGGCTGCGGCCGGACGATCTAGACGCGGTCGAAAAGAACCCGGGCCTGTTCACCATGTATGGCCGTTCCGGCAACATCTACTACATGGGCCTCAACGTCCGGAACCAGTATCTCGCCAATCCCAAGGTGGTGCAGGCGATGAAATACCTGGTCGACTACAAGGGGATCGCCGATGCGGTGTCGCGCGGCACCATGGAGGTGCACCAGACGCTGGTGCCGAAGGGTTTTCTCGGCGCGGTCGACTACAACCCCTACAGCTACGACGTCGAGAAGGCCAAGGCGCTGCTGGCCGAAGGCGGGGTCACCGGCGATTTCTCGCTCGACATGGTGGTCTGGGACACCCTGCCCTACACCGACTTCGCCAAGGCCATCCAGGCCAACATGGCCAAGGCCGGCCTGACGCTCAATCTCGTGGTCGTCGACGGGCAGCAATGGCTGAAGCGTTATCGCGAGCACGACCTCGACATCTGGCTCGGCCTGTGGGGGCCGGACTATCCCGACCCGCACTCCAACGCCAAGGCCTTCGTGGTGAACAAGCAGGACGCCCCGGACGGCTCCGAGAGCCTGGCCGACCGCTTCGGCTGGAATTCCCGCGGCCTTTCGGCCGATGCGATGGCGGCCGTCCGCGAACAGGACACCGCCAAGCGCAAGGCCATGTACGAGGCGATCCAGAAGGTCCATACCGACACGTCCCCCTTCATCTTCATGTTCCAGGAGGTGCGCAAGGTGGCCGTGAGCGCCAGGGTCAAGGGCCTGGTGATGGGCACGACCTTCTCCGACGACCGCTACTCGGCCGTCTCGAAGACGCCGTAAGCGTCCCGTCGATCACCCTCGGGCAACACGACCCGGTGTCACCGGCCGGGCGACCGCCCGCTTCGGCTTCGCCCGGCACGGGATGTCCGCTCGGAAGCGGCCTGGCTTAGTCTCCGCTGCCGCCAGAGCCGCCCGAACCGCCACTGCCACCCGAACCGCCGCTCCCGCCACCGCCACCTGAACCTCCACTGCCACCGGAGCCGCCGCTACCGCCCGAGCCTCCGGAGCCTCCGCTGCCGCCCGAGCCGCCGCCGCCATTCCCGCCATTGGAGCCGTCGTCGGTGCCGCCGGAGCCGCCGTCGCTGCCGGTTCCGCCGTCGTTGCCGTCGTTTTCACTGCCGGCGAGCACCGCCGAGATGACCGAGGTGGTCAGCGGCGGGCACTGCGCCAGTTGCTCCGACGACAGGATGCTGCGGCGGTTGAGCGCGATGCAGCACATCTCGAAGTTGTCCCGGGTCAGCGGCTGGCACGCGGCCGCCGCCATCCGCGGCCGGAGGCTGTTCTGGGCTGAGGCAAAGCCGGTTGGCAAGGTTGCGGCCAAGGCCGAAGAGATCAGCAGAATCGCATCAATCCTGCGGGCGCAGGTCGGGAACGTCCTCATTTCTTCCTCCTGAGGGAAAAAACGCGCCCGTCCCCAAACTGGCGCTATCGATCAAATGTTCCGACAAGCGGAAACATCTTGTTAAGCATACATCCTTTTGAAAACCGTGCAACAACCACCCGCCGGGGTTGCGTTATCATCTTCTAATATGCTGTCTAAGTGTCGTCCAAGGAGAGAGGGGACAACACATGAAAACGCCAGTGGCACTGCTGGCGACCGCTTTCATTGCGGCCGCCTGCAGCCAGACGAACTCGTCCGGATCGAGCATGAGCACGGTCGGCTATGCCTTCGCCCCGCCGGCCGCCAACGCCTTCTGCGCCAGCCAGCCGCACCTGTGCAGCACGGCCGGGTCCGCCAGGACCGCGACGCTGACCGGGGCCAAGATGGAGGAACTCAAGCAGGTCACCGCCTCGGTCAACAGCAGCATCCGCCAGCGCGAAGACGCCGAAACCGTCGGTCGCGAGGACGATTGGCGGCTGCCGACGACAGGAGTGGGCGATTGCGAGGATCTGGCCATCCTGAAGAAGAACGAGCTGCGCAAGCGCGGCTGGCCGGCCTCGACGCTGCTGCTCACCGTGGCCACCTATCGCGGCATCGGCCACACGGTCCTCACCGTGCGCACCGACAAGGGCGACTTCATCCTCGACAACCTCAACAACTCGGTGAAGAACTGGTCGCGAACGCCCTACCGCTATTTCGCGCGGCAGTCGCAGTCGGAAACCGGCAGGTGGATGCGCATCGGCGCCTGACGTCCGCCGCGGCATGACGTGCCGTTCCGGCTCGACCGGAACGGCACCGGCTAGTGCGGAAACCGGTTGTCCTCGACGATCTTCCAGATCTGCCGGTTGATGTCCCTTATCGCCTCGATCGAGGCGCTGATGCGGCGCATCTCGGTATCGTCGAGTTCCTCGTGCTTGCCGTAGTGGACCTCGTCCTTGCTGTCGAACACGCGCATCAGCTGGGTGCTGGCGCGCGTGCCGGTCTCGTCGAACGAATAGATGCAGTGGCTGTACTTGTTGCGGAGCTTGGACTGGTGCGTCAGCTGCTCGGTCACCGAAAGGATCGACTGGCGGCATGGGGCCGGCGTCTTCGGCAGCTTCGCCAGCCGCTCGACCAGGTCGAGCCGTGCCCGCGTCGTGTTCAGCGTCAGGAAGATGATGATCGCCGTTTCCTTGTCCACCTGGGCAAGGCCTGCAATGAGGTAGATCAGCAGGCTTTCGGTGTTCGTCCAGGTGTAGTTCAGCTGGCCGACGATGAGCAGGACGTCCTGGAAGCGGGGCATTGCAGGCTCATGCCGTGGGTTGCGGCGCCCGTATCGCCGCTGCGTCGTCCGGGCCGCGGTCGCCGAGCGCCTCCCTCCGTTCGTGATAGATCGCCGCCGCCTCGGTGCGGTTGTGGGCGCCCAGCTTGGTGATGATGTTGTGGAGATGGATCTTGACCGTGTGCTCGGACAGTCCGAGTGCGGCGGCGATGAGCTTGTTCTGCAGCCCACGCGCGACCATGCCGAGGATCTGCAGCTCGCGGTCGGTCAGTTCGTAGAAGTCTTCCTGGTCGCCGTCGGGGACGCGCCGCACCGGATGCTCGTCGAGCTCGTCGGCGTTCGGCGGCCGCCGCTCCATGATCGGCTCGAACAGCGACAGCGGGAAATATTCGCCGCCGCGCAGCACCAGCCGCACCACCGACAGCCACACGTCGAGCTTGAGGTTCATGGGCAGTACGCCGCGGATGTTGCGGGCAACCACCACGTCCTTGATCGACACTTCGTGGCGGCCGTCGTCCTGAATCAGCATGATCTGGGCAAAGGGATGCAATTGCGCCAGCCGCTCGGAATGGGCCGCCACCTCGGGCAATTGCTCGGCCTCGAGCAGGATCAGCGCGACCGGACAGTCGAAGCCCGCGCAGGCCTCCGCCAGCGACGGCACCTGTTCCACGGCGATCCAGGGGAATTCGCGCTCGATCGCATAGACGAGCGATTCCGACACGAAATCTGCCGGAGCCACGATCAGCAGCGTCTTGAAAGACTTTTGGCCAGAGACAGTGCCCCCGGCAGCGCGGCGCGCGCTTGCAACTGCTACCCGATACATGAGGCCTCCCGTCCTCTGTCCCGCAATAGACTGCTACTCCCGGCGTGCCGCGCGGCGGGAAACGAGTGTGGATCATATACCGGTCATTGCCGGTTCGGTATAAGCAAGACGAGCTAGCAGGCTCCTTCGGCCTAATGCTTCCGGCTGCCCTGCCCCCCTTACGGATTAGTCCCCCGTTGCATTCGTGAACCCGCGCCGGCTCACGCCCGCTGGTTGACGCATGCCGCTGCCGCAAGGTTGCAAAGCATAGCGGCCAAGCCGCGCTGTTCTTTGCGGCACAAGCAATTGTTCGAACCGGACGGGCCGCAAGAAGTACAACCGCGCCCCCGCCGTTCTGCCTTGTCCGCACTCGGCGAATCCTTTGCCGCATCGCCCGAAATGCCTAGCGCGAAGTGTCAGCTTACAATTTCGGGGCCGCAGCCACAGACTTTCCGGGTTTCGCCAGCGAGGGCGCAGCGCAACCAGAACCGCGATTCCGAGTGACACGGCCATTCGTGAAGGGCTCGCCATTCACGGAATTGTGAAGATTTCCGGGCGCAGGCCCTCGCCCAGCAAGAGGAGGTAGAGGCCATCCAGACAGGCATGGGATCTGCGGCTGCAAGTCCCCACGGCCGACGATCCAGGCATTCCCCAGATGGAAAATAGAGGCGACGTCCGCGCGAAGCCCAAGGCCGTCTGCAAGATGACAACGGTCCGGCAGGCGCGGTCCCAACCGAGGACACGACGATGTCTGACAGGAACAACGGCAATATCAGTGCGTTCGGTTTGCAGTTCCCTGGCGATTCTCACGATTACGGCGACGAGTCCGAAAACAAGAACGAAAACGAGAATAAGAACGAGAACGAAAACAAGAACGACACCGACAATTCCAACGAGAACGAAAACAAGAACGAGTCCGAGAACAAGAACGACTCGGACAACTACAACGACAGCGACAACAAGAACGAAAACGAGAATAAGTCCGAGAACGAGAACCAGAACGAGTCCGAAAACAAGAACGTCAACGAGAACAAGAACGAGACCAAGGTCGACGTGGATGTCGACGTCAAGGTCGACCTGAAGGCCGAAGGCGTTCTCAGCGACGATCACTCCGACGATGACTTCGCCGACATCGACACCGCGGGCGGCGACATCGACACCCTGCTCATCTCCAAGGAAGGCAACGTCACCTACGATCCCGGTGACGACGTCGATTTCAAGGACATCCTCAACGGCTCGCTGAACGGCAATGGCAACAACGCCTTTGTCATCAACCAGATCGCCGAGATGTCCGACGACGACAAGCTCGAAGAGGCGACCGTCAAGAACGAAGGCACCTTCACCCAGGACCTGGACGCCAAGGGCGGCTTCGCCTCGGCCGGTGACGGCATCGACACCGGCGGCGGCGGCGGCTCGGGCGGCGACGCCAAGGCCAATGGCGGCGACGGCGGCGACAGCGGCGACACCAAGGGCGGCAAGGCCGACGGCGGCGACGGCACTGGCGGCCTGGCACTCAGTGCCGCGCTCGGCGGCGACGCCAAGGGTGACACCAAGGCCGAAGGCGGCGACAGCGACGGCGGCGACGGCAAGAACGACGCCACGGGCGGCAAGGGCGAAGGCGACGAAGGCGGTCGCGGTGGCGACGGCACGGGCGTCGGCCTCGGCCTCGGGCTCGGCCTCGGCCTCGGCGCCGGGCTCGGCGGTGAAGCCAACTCCGACGGCGGCAATGCCAAGGCCGATTCCGACGAGGCGAAGGCCGAGAGCGGTGACGGCGGCGATGGCGGCAACGGCGGCAGCGGCGGCGACGGCGGTGATTCCGAAGGCGGCGACGCCGAGGGTGACGGCGGCAATGGCATCGATGCCATCGTGCCGATCGTGCCCATCCTGAATTTCGGCTTCGGCGGTGACGCCGAGGGCGACGGCGGCGATGCCGGCAATACCGGCGGCGGCGGTGGCGGCGGCGGCGGTGGCGGTGGCGGCGGCACGGGCGACGCCACGGCGACCAGCGGCGACGCGACATCGACGGCCGGCGATTCCTTCTCGACCGGCGGTGACGGCACCGGCACCGGTACGGGTACCGGCACGGGCTCCGGCTCGGGCAGCGGTACCGGCGGCGGCGGCGGTGGTGGTGGCGACGGTCTCGGCGGCTACGCCATGAACGGCGACGCGACCGGTGGCGCAAGCACCGGCGGTGCGGCGACGGCTTGGGGGGGCGAAGGCGGCCATGCGCTGAGTGGCGCCTGGGCCGACGGCTACGGCGGCGACGCCAAGGTCGGCGACGTCTGGGGCGGCGACGGCGGCGCTGGCGGCGCCGGTGGCACGGCCAATGGCGGCTTCGGCGGCGCCGGCGGCGATGGCGGAATGTGGGGCTCCTACAACGGCGACGACGGTTATGTCACCGGCCACAGCGAAGCCAGCGCCGATGCCATCATCGACACCAGCGCCTTCAACCAGCAGATCGTGATGGGTGCCAACCTGCAGGGCAACACGGTCGACATGACCGTGGTCGGTGGCGACTACGACCATACGCTCAGTGGCGAGGACGGCTCCGGCTCCAATACCTAGCCGCGATCGGTGAACTCCGCTGCGGCGGAGTGATCCAAACGGACTGCGCGGGTTTCCCGCGCAGTCCTCCTGGTCGGCGAAGCGTGCCCGGGTCCGGCCGACCGTAGGTTCCCATTCCGGAGGCAACGCACGTGAATTCGGTCTATTTGGACAAGGTCACCGAGGCGATCGCTCACTTCATCGGACTGTTCGACACCACGATCGAAGAGGCTCGTCAGAAACAGGCATACGACGAGTTCAAGGCCAGTCAGGCGAAGGACGCCCAGCCCTCCGACCATGACGGCGTCGCCGTCAAGGTGGATGCGCGGCACGATCTCGAAGACTTCGATCCGCATGTTCCCTATCTCGGGTTGCCGCCGGAGCTGGTGGTGACGACGGTGTGGTCGAACGTGTGGTTCACGCCGCCCGAGATTCCCGCCCCGCACGTGCCGGACATCTTCTATCCCGGCTTCAACGTTCCCCATGTCCCCTTTGCCTCGTCGGGCATCGTGCTGCCGGCCATCGTGCCGCCGGGATCGCTGCCGATCATCGTCAGCCAGGACATCCGACTGTCCGATGCCGACTATGTCGGCGCCGGCGGCAGCGGCCTGAAGTTCACGCCGACGCCAGCCGACGACCTCCAGATGAACATGCTGCAGACGGCCGCCGCCGACCTTTCGCCGATCGACGACCTGACGCTGCCCGGAACGCCCGAGGAGATCGGCACGCTCGTGACGACCGCGGTCGCGCGGCTGGACGGCTTCACCGCCGACGGCCACGGCGACGCCGAAGTCGTCGTCGTCAAGGACGGCGTCATCGACGGCACCTTCGTCAACGGCGTCGAAGTCCAGGACGGGGATGCGCCCCAGCTCGAGGACTACGCCGATTTCCTCAAGGACGAGGAAGACGGCGGGCCGGACAAGCTCGATTTCAGCGCATCGCCCGGTTCGTCCGATTTCATGGCCGGCTGGGGCGATGGCTCCATAGCCCCCTCGGTCGAGCTCGAGAGCGGCGGCAACACGGTCGTGAACTCGGCCGTCATCACCAACGACTGGGCCTCGTCCGGCGTCATTGCCGCGGTCGGCGACCATGTCGAGCTCAACGCCGTGATCCAGATCAACATCGTCTCGGACACCGACAGCGTCGGCGCGAGCCTGAACGGCTGGCGGGTCGGTCCCGACAACATCGACGAGACCTTCAACATCGCCAGCTTCCAGCGCATCGATCCGGAGGCCGAAGCGGCCAATGCCGGCCATGCCCCCGCGGGCTTCCCGTCCTACTATGTCGTCACCGAGATTTCCGGCGACCTCATCATGCTGAACTGGATCGACCAGTACGCCTTCATGATGGACGGCGACGTCTGCATCCTGTCGTCGTCGGGCGTGAAGACCGTGGTCTCCACCGGCGACAACACGGCCGTCAACGACGTGTCGCTCGGCGAGTTGGGCTACTACTACGACCTCATCATCGTCGGCGGCAACATCTACGACGCCAACATCATCCAGCAGCTCAACCTCCTGATCGACAACGATCATCTGGGCGCGGTGCCCGGTTTCGAGACGACCGGCGGCGGCGCGCTCTCGACGGCGGGAAACCTGCTGTGGAACGAGGCGGCCATCGTCAATATCGGCCAGGGCAACGACGACGAGAACCTGCCCGGCTTCTACAAGAAGGCGGCCGACAACCTCGCCGCCGGCAAGGACGACCTGCCCAACCAGGTCCTGCACGACAGCGCCTTCGCCGGCATCGGCGTGCTGCGCGTGCTCTACATTTCCGGCGACATCTACAATCTGCAATTCATCAAGCAGACCACCGTGCTCGGCGACAGCGACCAGGTCGCGGTCGCCATGAACGAGCTTGCCGCGCAGCCGGACGCACAGTGGACGGTCACCACGGGCAGCAACGAACTGGTCAACTTCGCCGGCATCGTCGACGTCGACGGCACCACCAAGACCTATGTCGGCGGCGAGAGCTATTCCGACGAAGTCCTGATCCAGGCGGAACTCGTGTCCAGCGATCCGAACCTGGGCGCCCAGGATCCGGACGTGCTGGTCAACGAGGCGGTGGCCTTCCTCGACGACGGCTCCGAAGACACCGGCCCCGACCCGCACGCCGACCATGCCGTTCCGCTGCCGGCGGATTCCGGCACGGTCGACGTCATGCAGAACATGCTCGCCTGACCGGGCCGAAAGGATCGCAAGATGACCGACGATCGCGACCACGGCTGGAGCGAATTCCACGATGTGCCGGAAGGCGGCGAAGGCGAAGATCGTCCTGCCCCTCACCCGTCGCGCGCCGCGCCCGCTCCCCTGCCGGAGCAGCGGCTCTCCAGCGCCGTGGCCCCGCAGGAAGCCGCGATCGACAGGCTCGAGAAATACATCGACAATGTCGTCGGCGAGCTGAAGCAGGTCGCAAGCGCCACGCCGGGCGAGCCGGCGCCGCAGCCCGAAAAGGCAACGCCGCCGGTTCCGGCCGAGCCGGCGCGCAGCGCCCATCAGCCGCCGAAAGCCGAAACATCGTCGGCCAGGTCGGCCTGGGAGGCGACGCATCCGCCCCAGCCCGTGCCAAGGCCACCGGTCAAGCGCCCCGAAGGCGCCGCGGCCCCGCAGAAGGGCATCCCTTCCACGCAGGCCCTGCCCAAGCCTTTTCCACCCGCGCAGGCCGACGACCGGCCCGAGCCGGCAACTCCCCCCGAAGCCTCGATCACACCGCCGCCGCAAGCCCCGCAACCGGCAGAGCCGCCAGCGGAGCCTGCCGTCGAAGCCGCGACAGGCTCGCCCATTCCCGAGATGCGGGACGCCGAGCCTTCCGAGCCTCGGCCGGACATGAAGGACAAGCCGGTGCCGACCGGCACGGTGAACATCGACGCCGATACCGTTCCGGTGAGGGCGGAGAAGCTTCCCGACACCAACGGCCCGACCGGCGGCGACATCGATCGCGGCGGTGGAGGCGGCGGCGGTGGCGGCGGCGACGCCTTCCACAAGCGGCTCGGCCCGGTGGACTTTTCCGCCTCGCTCAAGACCGGCAAGCAGATCGTCCAGCGAAACCTGCTGATCGTCATGCTGTTCACGCTCGCCAGCAACGTCCTGGTGCTCGCGATCCCGCTCTACCTGTTCCAGATTTCCGACCGCGTGCTGACCAGCCGCTCGGTCGACACGCTGATCATGCTGACCGTCGTCATCGTCGGTGCCGTGATGCTGCAGGCGATATTCGACGCCATCCGCCGCCTCATCCTGATGCGCACGGCGGTGGAGGTGGCCGCCCAGCTCGGCACCCCCATCCTCAGCGCCGCCGCCCGCGCCGCCCTGCATGGCACGGGGCGCGAGTACCAGACGCTCGGCGACCTCGGCCAGCTGCGTTCGTTCCTGGTTTCGGGAACGCTGTTGTCGCTGCTCGATGCCCCGCTGGCGCCGCTCTTCGTGCTGGCGGTCTTCCTCGTCCACCCGCATCTCGGCTTCATCGTCGTCACGACGTCGCTGATCCTGCTGATCATCACCATCATCAACCAGCGCTCGACCGAGGCGCCCTTCAGCGAGGCCAACGCGCATCAGAGCAAGGCGAACCTGCATCTCGATTCCATGTCGCGCAATTCGCAGATCATCAACGCCCTGGCGATGATCCCCGAGGCCGCGCGCATCTGGGGCAAGGACACCGCGAGCTCCCTGCGGGCGCAGGTCATCGCCCAGGACCGTAACATCGCCTTCGCCTCGACCTCCAAGGCCGTGCGCCTGCTCACCCAGGTAGCCATGCTGGGCTGGGGAGCCCACCTTGCCCTCGCCGGCCACCTCAGCGGCGGCATGGTCATCGCCGCCTCGATCATCGCCGGCCGGGCGCTCGGGCCGATCGAGGGCGCCATCGAAGGCTGGAACCAGGTGGTGCAGTCGCGCGCCGCCTATGGCCGCATCGCCAGCCTGCTGGAGTCATCCCCGCTCAACCTCGAGCGCCTGCGCCTGCCGCGCCCGGAAGGCCGCCTCGACGTCGAGCGCCTGCTGTTCGTGCCGCAGGGCACCAAGCGGGTCGTGCTCAACGGCATCACCTTCTCGCTGGCGCCCGGGGATTCGCTCGCCGTCATCGGCAATTCCGGCGCCGGCAAGACGACGCTGGGCAAGATGCTGGTCGGCTCCATCCTGCCGACCTCGGGCAATGTCCGCCTCGACCTGATGGACCTGCGCAACTGGGACCAGCGCCAGTTCGGCGAGAACATCGGCTACCTGCCGCAGGACGTCCAGCTGTTCCCCGCCTCGATCAAGGCCAACATAGCGCGCATGCGCGACGACGTCGGCGACGCCGAGATATTCCAGGCCGCCAAGCTCGCCGACGTGCATGAGATGATCGCCACGCTGCCGCACGGCTACGAGACCTTCGTCGCCGCCGACGGCGCGCCGCTGTCGGGCGGCCAGAAGCAGCGCATAGCCCTTGCGCGCGCCTTCTTCGGCAATCCCAGGATGGTCGTTCTCGACGAGCCGAACTCCAACCTCGACGCGGCCGGCGACGCCGCCCTGGCCCGCGCCCTCCAGCACGCGAAAGAACAGAAGATCACCGTCATCACCATCACCCAGCGGCCGGCGCTGCTGCAGAGCGTCGACAAGATCCTCTTGCTGGTCAACGGAACGGTGGCCCTCTTCGGCATGCGCCAGGACGTGCTGCAGGCTCTCGCCCAGCGCGGCCTGAGCATCGAGGGCGGCTCGTTCGGCCATCAGATTCCATAGGCGGGCATTGCGATGAGCGACGTGGTCAGAATTCACGACATTGAATGGTACGCCGACGTGCCGCGGTCGATCTCCAGGCAGACCAGGATCGGACTGGTGCTCATCGCGGTGACGTTCGGCGGCTTCGGCACCTGGGCCTTCACCGCGCCGCTCGCCGCGGCCATCATCGCGCAGGGCTCCTTTGTCGCCTCCGGCCAGAACAAGATCGTGCAGCATCTCGAAGGCGGCATCATCAAGGAGCTCCTGGTCAGCGAGGGCGATCGCGTCACCTACGACCAACCGCTCGTCCGCCTCGACGAGACCGCAGCGCAGGCCAACGAGCGCCAGCTGTTCCTGCGCCAGGTGCGCCTCGACGCCATCGCGGCAAGGCTCAACGCCGAAGTTGCCCGGGCACCGGCGATCGCCTACCCCGCGAGCGTCGTCGACAACGTGGCCGATCCCGACATCAAGCCGATCGTCGAGGGCCAGCAGCTCACCTTCGATGCGGCGCGCAGCAAGCTGCAGAGCGAAATCGGGCTGCTCCAGCAGAACATCGCCGCATTCCGCTACCGCGCCGACGGCTACCAGCAGCAACTGGACGCGGTGAGGCGGCAGCTGGCCCTGATGCAAGAGGAATATGCGGGCAAGAAGACGCTCCTCGACAAGGGCCTGCTGCGCGCCACCGAGATCAAGGTGATCCAGCGCGCCATGGCCGAGGCAGAGGGCCAGATCGGCAGGCTGGTCGCCGAGGTCTCGGAGACCGGCGCCCAGATCGTCAAGCTGGAACAGCAGATCACCCAGACCGAGGACGCCTACAAGCAGGCGGCGCTCGAGCAGCTCCAGGGCCTCGAAGGCGACCTCGACACCGTCCGCGAGCAGTTGCGCGAGGCCAAGAGCGTGCTCAACCGCGTCACCATCAATGCGCCGGTCTCGGGCACCATCGTGCGGATGTACTACCACACGCCGGGCGGCGTCATCGAAAGCGGCAAGCCGATCCTGGAGATCCTGCCGTCGGACGTGCCGCTGGTGATCGAGGCGCAGGTTTCGCGCACCGACATCGACAACGTGCAGGTCGGCCAGAATGCCACCGTGCGGCTGACGGCGCTCAACCGGCGCACCACCCCGGTGCTGGACGGCAAGGTGATCTACGTTTCGGCGGACGCGCTTCCGGACAACTCGACGCCGGTCGCCCGGGAAATCTATCTCGCCCGCATCAGCCTGCCGGCCAGCGAAATCGCCCGCGTCCACGGCTTCACTCCCACCCCCGGCATGCCCGCCGAGGTCCTGGTTCAGACCGAGGAACGCACCTTCTTCAGCTATCTCACCAAGCCCATCGCCGACAGCATGTCGCGGGCGTTCATGGAGCGGTGAGCGGAAACACCTCGAACGGGGGCAGACCATGCAGGTCGACGTCATCACCGATCCGAAGCGGCTCGCCGAGCTCAGGGAAAACTGGGACCGGCTCTACGAGAGCGACCCGGAGGCGCAGTTCTTCCTCTCCTGGACCTGGCTGTCGCGCTACCTGCGCCTCTATGACGGCACCTGGTTCATCCTGGCGGCACGCCATGGCGGGCCCGGCTCGGCCTATGTCGGCCTGCTGCCGCTGCGGCTGCGCACCCGCATGAACAACAAGACCGGGCACTTCTTCAACGAGATCAACATGGCCGGCAACTACGCCGCCGACTACACCGGCGCATTGTGCGCGCCGAGCCACGCCGGCCGGGCGATGCAGGCCTTCGCACGCCACCTCTGCGGCATGGGCTGGACCCGGCTGCATCTCGAGAACGTCCGCATGTCGACGGGCAGGCTGAAGGCATTCCTCGCCGCCTTCCCCGACGAGACGCTGGCGCTGCGCGAATTCAGCCGCGTCAACAAGGCCGACAATGTCGACAATTGCCGCTGCTTCGCGGCAAGCCTGCCCGACAGCTTCGAGACCTATCTCGACGAGGTGCTGAGCACCAACACCCGGCAGAAGCTGCGGCGCTTCCTGCGCAAGGTCGACGCCGGCGAATTGCGCATCACCGAGGCCGATGCCCTGACCAGCCATCGTGACATCGAGACGCTGCTCGAGTTCTGGCGGCTGAAATGGGGCGAGCGGAAGGGAGGCAGGCTGAGCTCCATCCTGCGCCACAACCGCGTCGTGCTGCGCGACGGCTTCGAAACGGGGGCGCTCTACATGCCCGTGCTCTGGCAGGGCGACCGGCCGCTCGGCGCGGTCGCCAGCTTCGTCGACCCGGTCAAGAAGGCGATGCTGTTCTTCATCGCCGGCCGCGACGAGACGGTGACCTCGATACCCGTCGGGCTCATCCTCCACGGCCACAGCATCCGCACCGCCATCGGACGCGGCTTCACAAGCTACGACTTCCTGCGCGGCGACGAGCCTTACAAGTTCGCCTTCGGCGTGACCGAGAGCCGGATCCACTGCGCCATGATCCATACCAAGAGCGGCCGCAACTTCGGCGACCGCCTCGATCCGCGCTCGCTGGATGGCGTCTATGGGGAGGTGCAGCGGTTCCACGAACGGGGCGAACTCGCGCGCGCCGAGAGCGGCTACCGCCAGATCCTGGGCACCGATCCCGGCTACGCCCGCGCGCTCTACGGGCTCGGCCAGCTGGTCTCGGCCAAGGGCGACCACCGCGAGGCGCGTGACCTCTATGCCCGGCTATCGGCGGTTTCGCCCAACGCCTCCAAGGTCTGGTTCAGGCTGGGGGCGGCACTGCAGACCCTGGATGACCACGACGGCGCGGTGGCCGCGTTTCGCAAGTCCCTCGCCCGCAACGACGAATTTTCGGCCGCGCAGTTTTCCCTCGGCAAGAGCCTCGGCGCCCTGGATCGCATCGAAGAGGCGGTCGAGGTGCTGCAGGATCTGGTTCGCAGGCTGGAGGGCGCGCAGCGCGACGAAAGCCTGCTGGTCAAGACCAGGGTGCTGCTCCGGCGCTTCCGCCAGGGCGCCCGGCCGAGCTACATCATGCTCGATCCCCGCCCGGCAGCCCCGCGCCCGCCTATGCCGGGGCCGTAGTCTGGCGCGCGGAGCCTTGCGTCAGGGCTGCTGCGCCAGGAAGGCCTCGAACCGGCGCATTTCCTCGGCATCGATGCCGACCGTGTGGCCGGCCGCCGGATAGGCGCCGCTGGCGATGTCGGCGGCATATTCCCTGAACGCGGCGATGCGCTCCTGCTGGATGCGGTCATATTCGGCGGCGAGGTTGCGGTAGACCTTGGCATGGCGCGGAGTGTGGCCGCGGTTGAGGCCGAGCACGTCCTCGGCGAACAGGTACTGCGCATCGCAGCCGGCGCCCGCGCCCATCGAGATCAGCACCAGCGGCGTGCGTTTCGAGATCGCCGTCGCCACCTCCGCCGGCACGACCTCGATCTCGGCGGCAAAGGCCCCGGCCGCCTCCAGGTCCTTGACCTGGCGCCACACAAGCTCGGCCGTCTCGGCGGTCTTGCCGACGGCACGGAACCCGCCGGTCCAGGTCGAATGCGTCGGGATCAGCCCGACATGGCCGCACACCGGAATGCGTTCGTCGGCCAGCCTGCGGATGGTCTGCGCGCTCGCCGAGCAGTAGACCGCATCCGCGCTCGCCGCCTTCAGCTTGACGGCCGTGCGCAGGATCTCGTCGGTCGTCGCCCCCGTCATGCCGTATTCGTCGCCGGGCACGGCAAAGCAGGTCGGCGCGGCGTCGCGGAAACGCTTGTCGAGCATCAGCCCGTAGGTCACGGACAACAGGTCGATGCCGGCGCGCTCGGCGGCTTCCGCCTCCTCCAGCGTCGTCACCCGGAGTTTCGACAGTTGGCGCTTGCCTTTCAGCGCGCGCAGGTCGGCGACCGTTGGCCTGTTGCGTGCCATCGTTTGGTCCTCGGTTACGGAAGTGTGTTGACCGTCGGCCCTCAGGCCTTCAGCAGCCACTCATGTTCTTTGGCGTTGTGGAACTTCCACGTCCGCACCGGCCCGGCCATGACGTTGAGATAGTAAAGGTCGTAGCCGTGGCAGGCGGCGCAGGGGTGGTAGCCCTTGGGCACCAGCGTCACGTCGCCGTCCTCCACCGCCATCGCCTCGTCGATCTCGCGGTGGCCGGTATCGTCGAACTCGGTATAGACGCGCTGGAAGGCAAAGCCCTGCGGCGGGTTGAGGCGGTGGTAATAGGTCTCCTCCAGCAGCGATTCCGCCGGCAGGTTGTCCTCGTCATGCTTGTGCGGCGGATAGCTCGACGTGTGCCCGCCGGGCGTGATCACCTCGACCACCAGCAGCGAATCCGCCGGCTCGCTTTCGGGCAGGATGTTGGTCACGTAGCGCGTGTTGGTGCCCTTGCCGCGCACCTCCTGCTTGACGTCGTCGGGCCCGATGATGCGTACCGGATGGCCGCCGTTCAGGCCGGGCGCCGTGCACACCGCCAGTTCCACATTGGTTTCGGCCCGCACTGACCAGTCGCCGCCGGCCGGCACGTAGACCGACCACGGCTTGCCCTCGAAGGGCGACATGCGTTCGCCCAGCGTGCCGAGATCGTCTTCGCCGACCCGCACATGCGCCTTGCCCGAAACCAGCACCAGGCAGGTCTCGCGGTCCGCGGTCCAGTCGCCATAGGTATCGCCGGGCTCGAGCTTGTGCAGGTCGAAGCCGACATAGGTCCAGCCGGCGGTCTCCGGGGTGACGTGGATCGCCCGGCCCGCGCCGTGCTTCGGCTTGATCAAGAGTTTCGACATGGTCTCTCACTCCTTGTCGGGGGCGGCGTCGTCGCCGGGTTTGTAGGCAATCAGGAACTGGTAGGCGCCGAGTGCTGCCATGCCGCCCGCCAGCGTGCCCCAGAAGGGCGAGCCGGTGGCGAACTCCAGGGCCGACCACGCCGCGCAGATGCCGACGAGCACGATGCGCCGCCACAGCGGCCTGAGGAACGGATGGTTCTGGTCGTTCATCAATTGCGTACTGCCTCGCCGGTCGACACTCCGGGATCGTAACCGGCTCGGCGACAGCCCTCAAGCATTACGGCGCCGCGCGTCGGAGACGCGCAAAGGACGCCGCAACACCTTGGACCATCGCATGACCTCGACCGAAAATCGGCTTCGACTTTCGGGGTCATGCGGCAGGAAAGCCCTGCGTCTCCACCGTGTAGCCGGCGGCCGTCATCACCCGCATCAGCTCGGCATGGCCGACCTCGGCCATCTTCAGCGGAGGGTTCTTCCTTGGGTCCTGCTCGGCCTCGACCACGAACCAGCCCTCGTAACCGTAGTCCGCGAACTTCTGCACGATCCTGCCGAAGTCGAGCGAGCCGTCGCCCGGCACCGTGAACGCGCCCAGCGCCACGGCGTCGAGGAAGGATTGCCTGGTCCAGTCGAGCCCCTTGATGACGTCCAAACGCACGTCCTTCACATGCACGTGGCTGATGCGCCTGTGGTGGTGGTCGATGGCGCGCAGCACGTCGCCGCCGGCAAAGGCGAGATGGCCGGCGTCGAGCAGAAGCGGGATTCCCTCGCCCGAATGCTTCATGAAGGCGTCGAGTTCGTGCTCGAACTGCACCACCGCCGCCATGTGGTGGTGATAGGACAGCGGCATGCCCTGCTCCGCGCACCATTCGCCGAATTCGGTCAGCTTGCGGGCATAGGCCTTCATCTCGTCGTCCGAGAGCACCGCCTTTGTCGCTAATGGCTTCGAGCGGTCGCCCTGTATCGAACGGCCGACCTCGCCATAGACGATGCAGGGTGCTGCGACCGCCTTGAACAGCTCGATCATCGGCTGGATGCGGTCCTTGTTGGCCGCCAGCTCCTCGTTGACCAGTGTGCCCGAGAACCAGCCGCCGCACAGCGTCACGTCCGCCTTCTTCAGGATCGGCAGCATCGCCTCTGGCGTGCTCGGGAACCGGCGCCCCTGCTCCATGCCGGTGAAACCCGCCGAGCGCGACTGTCGAAGGCACTCCTCCAGCGACACGTCATCGCTCAGTTCCGGAAGGTCGTCGTTCCACCATGCGATGGGGGACATGCCCAGTTTGGCTTTCACGTCAGTTCTCCATTCTTACCTCCCCCTTGTGGGGAGGTCGCGCCGCAGGCGCGGGTGGGGGTAATGATCACAGAGTGCGACGCCGGGTACCCCCACCCCGTCGCTTCGCGCCGACCCTCCCCACAAGGGGGAGGGTTAGATCCTCGGCGTTGCCCCCTCACTGTCCTGCCGGACATCTCTCCCCGCAGGCGGGGAGAGAGTGGCTGTCGTCACCGCCTCCGCCAATCATTGCCGGCGGTGCCGATTGGCGAAATCAGTGCGGCCAGCGTGTCTCTCCCCGTTTACGGGGAGAGATGTCCGGCAGGACAGTGAGGGGCAGCGCCAGCCTCACAGGCCAAGCTTTAGTCCCCCACCCGCTGCAGCTTGAGCTTTTCCTCGTAGCCCTTGCGCGCGGCGTTGACCTCGGCGCGCGGGCTCACCTCGGGCACCGCGACATCCCACCAGTGGCCGCCCTCGCCGGTCGAGATCAGCGGATCGGTATCGATCTGCACCACCGTCGTCCGGTCGCTCTTGCGGGCGCGGTCGAGCGCCGCTTCGAGATCGGCGATCGACGCCGCCTTCTCGGCATTTGCGCCCAGGCTTTTCGCATGGGCGACGAAGTCGATGTCGGGCAGAATCTCGTGCCTGGTGTCACGCAGCAGGTTGTTGAAGTTGGCCCCGCCGGTGGCCATCTGCAGCCGGTTGATGCAGCCATAGCCACGGTTGTCGAGCAGCACGATGGTGAGCTTGAGGCCGAGCATCACCGATGTCGCGATCTCCGAGTTCAGCATCAGATAGGAGCCGTCGCCGATCATGATGACGACCTCCTTGTCCGGCCGCGCCATCTTGGCGCCCAGGCCGCCTGCGATCTCGTAGCCCATGCAGGAGAAGCCGTATTCGGAATGGTAGGAGCCGGGTCCGCCCGCCTGCCACAGCTTGTGCATCTCCCCCGGCAGGCCGCCGGCGGCATGCAGCACGATGACGTCGGAGCCAAGCGTCCGCTGCACGGCGCCGATCACCTGTGCGTCCGAGGGCAGCGCTGCGTTGGTCGCAGCCGTCACCTTGGCCGCGGCCTTGCGCCACTCGGCCTTGCCGGCCTTGGCGTTCTCGGTCCATGACGCCCGCGCCTTGTAGCCGGCAAGCGCGTCTCCGAGTTCCGCGAGCCCTTCGCGCGCATCCGCGACCAACGGCAATGCTCGGTGCTTGCCGGCGTCGAACGCCTGCACGTTGAGGCCGATGATGGTTTTGCCCTCATTCTTGAACAGCGCCCACGAGCCCGTGGTAAAATCCTGCAGCCGCGTGCCGACCGCCAGCACCACGTCGGCCTCCTCGGCCAGCCGGTTTGCTGCCTCCGTGCCGGTCACGCCGACCGCCGCCATGTTCAGCCCGTGCTCGTCGGTCAGCGCCGACTTGCCGCCCTGCGTCTCGCAGACCGGGATGCCGGTGGCTTGCACGAAACGGTCGAGTTCATCCGACGCGCCGGAATAAAGCACCCCGCCGCCGGCCACGATCAGCGGCTTCTTCGCCGCCTTCAGCACCTCGGCCGCAGTCGCCAATTCGTCGCGGTCCGGGCGCGGCCGGCGCGGCGTCCACACCCGCTCGGCAAAGAAGCTCTCGGGATAGTCATAGGCCTCGGCCTGCACGTCCTGGCACAAGGACAGCGTGACGGGGCCGCATTCGGCCGGATCGGTCAGCACCTGCATGGCGCGCGCCAGGGCCGGGACGATCTGCTCGGGCCGCGTGATGCGGTCGAAATAGCGCGACACCGGGCGGAAGCAGTCATTGGCCGACACCGTGCCGTCCCCAAAGTCCTCGACCTGCTGCAGCACCGGATCCGGCAAGCGGTTGGCGAACACGTCGCCCGGCAGGAGCAGCACCGGCAGGCGGTTGACGTGTGCAAGCGCCGCCGCCGTCACCATGTTGACCGCGCCGGGGCCGATGGAGCTCGTCGCAGCCATCATGCGCTGGCGGAAATTGGCCTTGGCGAAGGCGATCGCCGCATGCGCCATCGCCTGCTCGTTGTGGGCGCGATAGGTCGGCAGCTCCTCGCGCACCTGGTAGAGCGCCTCGCCGAGCCCGGCGACGTTGCCATGGCCGAAGATCGCCCACACGCCGCCGAACAGCGGCAGCTTCTTGCCGTCGATCACGGTCATCTGCCGCGTCAGGTAGCGCGTCAGCGCCTGCGCCATGGTCAGGCGAACGGTCTTGGTCATCGTCTTCTCCTCCCGCTGCAGCGATGCATCCGAGGATGCCGGCTTCGCTACAGCTATCTTTCGATTTATGCCGCCCGACGGTCCCGCGCCGCAAGCCATGCCGTGGTCAGCTGTTCGAAACGCTGGGCCATGTCGTCCACCGCCGCATCGTCGGTCATCTTGCCGCCGAGCCACTGTTCCGCCGCATGAGCGAAGATGCTGCGCCCGACCGCGAAACCCTTGACGACAGGGGCGTCAGCAGTCGCTGCGAAGGCCACCTCGAGTTCGGCCAGCGGCGCCTCGAGCCCGAGCAACACCACGCCGCGGCAATAGGGATCGTTCCTGGTGATGACCGCCTCGATCTTCTTCCACGCGGCCGCCGACGCCTGCGGCTCGAGCTTCCACCAGTCCGGCTTGATGCCGAGCGCATAGAGCTCCTCCAGCGCGCGCGGAATGGTGTTCTCGTCGAGCTTGCCGTGCTTGCCGGCGATGATCTCGATCAGCAATTCGCGCCCCACCTTCCGCGCGGCCTCGAACAGCGCGCGCAGCTTCTGCTGCTGCTCGGCCTTGAGCTCCGCCGGATCGTCGGGATGGTAGAAGCACAGGCACTTGATGCAGTGCCCGACCGGCCACTCGACCAGCTGCGAACCAATGTCCTGCGAGAATTCGAAGCGCAGCGGCCGCGAGCCGGGCAACTCCACCGGGCGCCCCATCCAGCTGAAAGGATGGCGGGCGAACTCGAACATCGCCTCGCGGCCAAACTTTTCGTCGATCAGCATGCCGTAGCCCTCGCGGCCATCGGCCACCTTGGCCGCCGCCTTCACCGCCAGAACCTTGAAGTCGCGGATGCGCCGGGCATCCGCGCCGGTGCGCGCGGCGATGTCCTCCAGCTGGATGCGGTGGTCGCAGGCCAGCGCCATCATCGACGGGATCTCGTGCCGGCGCGTCGTCGCCCAATGCACGTGGTTGATCGCTTCGTCCTTGCGCAGGGCGCGTTCCTTGCTGCCGTTCTCGAGGAAGAACTGCAGCTCGTCGGAGGTCGGGATTTCCGGCGAGCACAGCAGCCGCGACACGGCAAAGGCGCCGCAGGCATTGGCCCAGGTCGCAGCCGTTGCCAGGCTCTCGCCGCCCAGCCAGCCGCGCAGGAAGCCCGACATGAAGGCGTCGCCGGCACCCAGCACGTTGTAGACCTCGATCGGAAAGCCCTTGCCGACGATGCCGGCCTCGAGGTCGTCGGCGATCGGCCCGTCATAGACGATGCAGCCCATCGGCCCGCGCTTCAGCACGATGGTCGCGTTGGACAGCGAGCGGATGGTCTTCAGCGCGGCCAGAAGCTCGCTCTCGCCCGAGGCGATCAGCACCTCTTCCTCGGTGCCGACGATCAGGTCGCAGTCGGCCAAGACGCCCTTGATGTGGTTCGACACCTTGTCGGAGGCGATGTAGCGGCTCTCGCCCGCGGCATGCCCTGCGAGGCCCCAGAGGTTCGGGCGGTAATCGATGTCGAACACCACCTTGCCGCCGGCCTCTTTGATCAGCTTCATCGCCTTGCGCTGGGCGGCGTCGGTGTTGGGCCGCGAGAAATGCGTGCCGGTGACGACGATCGCACGGGAGGATGCGATGAAGGCAGGATCGATGTCGTCTTCCGACAGCGCCATGTCGGCGCAGTTCTCGCGATAGAAGATCAGGGGAAAGGTCTTGTCGTTCTCGACCGACAGAAGCACCAGCGCCGTCAGCCGCTCCTTGTCGGTCACGAGCCCCTTGTCGGACACGCCCTCGCGCAGCATCTGCTCGCGGATGTAGCGGCCCATGTGCTCGTCGCCGACGCGGGTCAAAAGCGCCGAGCGCAGGCCGAGCCGGGCGGTGCCGATGGCGATGTTGGCGGGGCAGCCGCCGACCGACTTGGCGAAGGACGCCACGTCCTCCAGCCGCGATCCGGTCTGCTGGCCATAGAGATCGACCGACGCGCGCCCGATGGTGATGACGTCGAGTGTAGGCTGGTTCTTGGGGTCGGTCATTTTGTCCTCCCGGTCGCTCCGCCGCGCCGGCCTGCCCGCTTCGTCTGCTCGCAGGCCACACAATGCAATTTCAATTCCAATAGTACGTCAACCGGAATTTTCATTCCATCGACAGATTGTGACTGTGCGCCCCGAGGCCACTTACCCCCGAGGCGCCCAGTGCCGACAGTTCAGAGCCGGACGGTCTTGCCTTCCTTGGCCGACTTCAGCGCCGCATCCGCCAGCTTCAGCGCCATCAGGCCGTCCTTGCCGTGGGGCGAGATCTTGGCACCCTTGGTCACCGAGGCGATGAAGGCTGCGATCTCGTTGGCATAGGCCTCGGTATAGCGGGTCATGAAGAAGTCGTGCAGCGGCGGGCGGGTATAGCCCAGCGCGCCCGCGACCTCGATCGACACCGCCCGCTGGTTCTCGGCCGACACCATGCCGTCGGAGCCATGCACCTCGATGCGCTGGTCGTAGCCATAGGTGGCGCGGCGCGAATTGCTGATCACGCACTGCCGGCCGCTCGCCGTCACCAGGATCACCGAGACGCTGTCGAAGTCGCCGAGCTCGCCGATCTTCTTGTCGACCAGCACCGAGGCCGTCGCCGTCACCGCCACCGGCTCTTCGCCGAGCAGGAAGCGCGCCATGTCGAAGTCGTGGATGGTCATGTCGCGGAAGATGCCGCCCGAGCGGGTGATGTATTCCGCCGGCGGCGGGCCCGGGTCGCGCGAGGTGATCACCACCTGCTCGACCTTGCCGATGGCGCCGTCGTCGATCGCCTTGCGTACGGCGGCGAAATGCGGGTCGAAGCGGCGGTTGAAGCCGACCATCAGCGTGCCGCCGGCCTTTTCGACCACGGCCAGGCACTTTTCGACGCGGGCGGCGTCGAGGTCGATCGGCTTCTCGCAGAACACCGCCTTGCCGGCGAGCACAAAGCGCTCGATCAGGTCGGCATGGGTGTCGGTCGGGGTGCAGATCACCACCGCATCGATGTCCGACGCCTTTTCGATCTGATCGATGGAGCGAACCTCGCAGCCATAGGCCTCGGCGAGATCGTTGGCTGCCTTCTCGAAGGCATCGGCCACCGCAACCAGCTTCGCCTGCGGGTTGGAGGCAACGGCCTTGGCGTGGACCTTGCCGATGCGGCCTGCGCCCAGGACACCGAACCGAACTGTCATGACAACCTCATTTCCGTGGCCCGCGCCGTCCGGGCCTGCAATCTTGATCTGTGGGGATGGGGCCGCCCGCCGACGGGTGCCGGGCGGCCTGTTTTAGCTTACGCCTTCTTGCGCTTGTTCTGGCGGTGCTGGTCGATGATCACCGCCGACACGATGATGATGCCCTTGATGATTTCCTGATAGTAGGCGCCGACCTTGAGGAAGGTGAAGCCCGAGGTCAGCACGCCGAGGATGATCGTGCCGATCACCGTGCCGGTGATGCGCCCGACGCCGCCCGACAGCGAGGTGCCGCCGATGACCGCGGCCGCGATCGCGTCGAGTTCGTAGGCGACGCCCATGCCCGGCTGGCCCGACGCGGCGCGCGCCGCCGTCACCACGCCGGCGAGACCGGAGAGCAGGCCGGCGATGGCATAGACCTTGATCAGGTGGCCGCCGATGTTGATGCCCGAAACGCGCGCCGCCTGCGGGTTGGCGCCGATGGCATAGGTGAACTTGCCGTAGCGCGTGTAGCCCAGCGCGACATGGAAGACCACCGCGACCAGAAGGAAGATGATCACCGGCAGCGGCAGCGGGAAGCCCAGCACGTTGAAGCTCTTGCCGAACCAGGTGAAGCTGTCGTCGAGCAGGGCTACCGGCTGGCCGAGCGTGTACCATTTGGCGAGGCCGCGCGCCGACACCATCATGCCGAGCGTCGCGATGAACGGCGGTATCTTGGTCCTGGCCACCAGCGTGCCGTTGACGAAGCCGGCGAGCAGGCCGACGCCGAGGCCGGCGAGGATCGCCCAGATCGGCGACATGTCGGTGAGCGAGGGGTAGACCGCCCGCGGGTTGGCCGATGTCTGCGCGAGGCTCGCCGCCACCATGGCGACGAGGCCGACCACCGAGCCCGACGACAGGTCGACGCCGCCGGTGATGATGACCTGGGTCACGCCGACCGAGATGATGCCGATCACCGACACCTGCAGGATGATGATCGACAGGCGCTGCTTGTTCATGAGGAAGCTGTCGCCGACCAGGATCCAGCCGAGGATCTCGAAGACGATGGCGATGCCGATCAGCACGCCCAGGATCGAAACCTCCGGCGGCAGGCGCTTCTTGCTTCCGATGACGTTTGCGGGTCCCGCAATCTCGTTCGTCGACATGGTTCTTCCACCCTTGTGGTTCTTGGCACCGCTCAGTGCGACGCGAGTTCCATGATCTTGACCTGGCTGGCTTCAGTGCGGTCGAGGAAGCCGGTGACGCGGCCTTCGTGCACCACCATGATGCGGTCGCTCATGCCCAGCACTTCGGGCATTTCCGACGAGATCATGATGACCGCCACGCCCTGCCCCGCGAGCTTGGAGATCAGCCGGTGTATTTCCGCCTTGGCGCCGACGTCGATGCCGCGCGTCGGCTCGTCGAGGATCAGGATCTTCGGCTTGGTCAGCAGCCAGCGTCCGATCAGCACCTTCTGCTGGTTGCCGCCCGACAGGTTGATGATCGGCTCGGCCATGTCGGGCGTCTTGACCCTGAGCGCCGAGCTGATCTCGACGGAGTCCTTGCTCAGCTGCTTCTGCTTGACGAAGCCGCTCTTCACATAGCCCGACTGCAGTACCGCCATCTGGGTGTTTTCCTGGATGTCGAGCAGAAGGAAGCAGCCTGTCTCCTTGCGGTCTTCGGTCAGGAACGCCATGCCGTGCTTCATCGCCGTCGAGGGGCTGTCGATGCGCACCGTCTTGCCGAACAGCTCGATGGTGCCGGCGTTCGCCGGGGTCACCCCGAACACCGTCTCGGCGATGTTCGACCGGCCCGAGCCGACCAGGCCGGCGATGCCGAGGATCTCGCCCGAACGCACGTCGAAGGAGACGTCCTGGAACACGCCCTTGAGCGTCAGCCCCTTCACCGACAGCACCACGTCGCCGATCGGCACGTCCTCCTTGGGGAACATCTGGGTGATCTCGCGGCCGACCATCATCCTGATGATGTCGTCGCGCGTCACCTCGGTCGAGGCCTTGGTGGCGATGTACTTGCCGTCGCGGAACACCGAGAACTCGTCGGCGATCTCGAACAGCTCGTTCATCTTGTGGGTGATGTAGATGATGCCTTTGCCCTGCTCGCGCAGCGCCCGGATGATGGTGAACAGGTGGTCGACCTCGCGCTCGGTCAGGGCCGAGGTCGGCTCGTCCATGATCAGCACGTCCGATTCGTAGGACACCGCCTTGGCGATCTCGACCATCTGGCGGCTGGCCACCGTCAGCGTGCCCACCTGCACGTCGGGATCGATGTCGATGTTGAGCCGCCTGAACAGTTCGGCCGTCTTGCGCCGCATCTCGCCATGGTCGACGAAGCCCAGCCTGGTCGTCGGCTCGCGGCGGATCCAGATGTTCTCGGCCACCGTCATCGGCGCCATCAGGTTGAGTTCCTGGTGGATCATGGCGATGCCGTTCTCGAGCGCGTCCAGCGGCCCCTTGAGGCGGATGTCCTGGCCGCGCAGCTTGAAGCTGCCGGAATCGGGCGTGTAGATGCCGGCCACGATCTTCATCAGCGTCGACTTGCCGGCCCCGTTCTCGCCCATCAGCGCATGCACGCTGCCGCGCTTCAGCCTGAGCTGGACGTTGTCGAGCGCAAGCACGCCGGGAAACTCCTTGCGGACGTTCTCGACCTCGAGAAGGTAGCCGGCGTCCGTCGCGGCGCCACCTGCGGGCGCCGCTTCCATCATACCTGTGCTGTGCATGGCGATCGGTCCTCCCAGGCCCGGCCCGGCGCCTGCGCGGGGCATAGTCCTTCAGGGAAAATGCGCCGCCGTCCGGCGACGGCGCATTCCGCGGATCATATCAGTTTTTGGTCGTGTACTGGTCCATGTTCGCCGGGGTGACCAGCTCGAACGGCACCCAGACCGGCGACGTCACGGCTTCGCCCTTGGCGAGCTTCATGGCCGTGTCGACCGCGCCGCCGCCCTGCGCCGCCGCGTTCTGGAACACGGTGACGTCGAGGTCGCCGGCCTTCATGTAGGCGAGCGCTTCCTGGGTGGCGTCGACGCCGGCCACGATCACGTCCTTCATGTCCCAGCCGGCCGCCTTCATGGCGTTGATGGCGCCGATGGCCATGTTGTCGTTGTTGGAGATCACGGCGTCGGGCTTGTGGCCGGCGGCGATCCAGTTGGTCATCAGGTCCTGTGCCTTGACCGGATCCCAGCCTGCGGTCTGCTCGTCGATGACGTTCAGCTTGACGCCGCACTCGCTGCCGGCATTCACATCGTGAATGTCCTTGGTGCGCATCACGGCTGCCTGGTTGGCGAGGTCGCCGACCATGATCAGGATGCCCGCCTCGGTCTTGCCGGCTTCCTTGAGGATGCGGCAGACCTCCTTGGTCTCCAGCGTGCCCGAATCGACCTCGTTCGAGCCGACGAAGGCACCCTTGGCACCCAGCGCTCCGACGTCGATCGGCTCGCGGTTGACGTAGACGATCGGAATGCCCGCTTCGTTGGCAAGCTTGGTCATCGGCGCCGTGGCAGAGGTGTCGACCGGATTGACGATGATGGCATCGACCTTGGCGGCGATGAAGTTCTGCACCTGCGAAAGCTGCTTGTTGACGTCGTCGTCGGCGATCTCGATGACCACCGGCTGGCTGGCGTCCGCCGCCGCCTTCTCGATGCCCTTGCGGAGCACGGTCAGGAAGGTGTCCGAATTGGCCATGCTGACGCCGATGTCGCCGGCAAACGCGGTTCCCGCCAGCAGCACCGACAATGCGGCGCCGAGCAAATATTTCTTCATGATGACTCTCCTCCACGAACGGTGCCCGGCTGCACCCCATACGCCGGAAGCCCGCGGCTCTGCCGAAGGCCCATTTCCACGGGCGCCACCATCGCTCCTCTGCGATGTCGGTGCGGCACCCGCCTCCCGATGGCCGGCCCAATTCAGAATGTTCGGGCCGTGCTTTTTCTATATGAAATGTTTATTCCATATTCCGGTCGAACGTCAAGAGACATTCCATAGTCCGCCGATCAAACTTGCGTAAGCGCGGGCCGCGGACGGACGGCCACCCGCGGTGATCGCCTTGCCGGAAAGATTGTTCAGGTCCGCGCGCGGATGAACGCGATGCTCTCGGCGAGCGCGGCGCGAGGATCCGCCAGTCTGTGCACGGCGGGCGAGAACGGCTCGAAGGAGAGCAGGCCCTGGTAGCCGCCGGCGATCAGCGCCCGGATCTGGCCGACATTGTCGAGGCGATCACCAGCATCGACCAGCACGCGGTGCGGATCGCGCATGTCTGGCACCGTCACCGCCGGATCGTCGACGCCGGAGACATGCACTAGCCCGGTCATCCCCGGGAAAAGGTCCGGCTCTCCGGCGAGATGATGATGGAAGGTGTCGTGCACCATGCGAAACGTGGCCGTGCCGCCGACATCCTCGATCGCCTCGGCCGCCTCGCGCTTGGAACGCAGCGAGCAGATCTCGAAGCCGAGCGGCTCGACCAGGCCGCGCACGCCGCGGTCGCCGAGAATGGCCTTGAGCGCCGACAGCGCCGTCCTGAGGTTGCGCTGGCGTTCGCCGTCCGCCTGCCCGGTGCCGTCGTTGACCGGCACCAGGACCAGGGCGCTGGCGCCCACGTCGCGGGCATAGTCGGCCAGTTCGATGGCTTCGGCCTCGCGCGCGGCATTCCACTCGTTGAAGCGCTGCAGCGCGTTGATGCTTGTTATGGATATTCCATTTTCCGCCGCCAGCGCCTTGATCGCACCGGCCGGCGTGCCGTCGACGATGGCGTTGCCGGCAAGATCGTTGCGGATTTCGACGTCGCTGATGCCGAGTTCGCGGCAGAGCGCGAAGAACGCGGCGGGCTTCAGCTCCGGCGCCACCATGTGGTTCAGCGCGAATGTCAGCTTGCTGGTCGTGGACATGCCGGGTTCCTCCTTGGCCATCCTGCCGCGGCAGCTTCGTCGGCAGCCGTTTCATTCCATTCTTCGCCTAGAACGGAATAGTCAATCCATCTAGTGGCGAGAAACCCATCATTCCTGATAGATTCTCGTTCAGGCGGCCGGCCAGGAAGTTCCTGCGACGGGACACTCTTGGAGACTCGCCGAGAACGTGGCAAATGCGTTCGGAGGTTTGGGTGGGGGAATGACATGACGACGGAAACCGAGAGGGCCGAGCGGGAACGGATTCTGGCGGCGATGCTGGAGGCCTCGGTGCAGGACCAGCGCACCGTCGACGACAACCGTCGAAGCATCGCTCCGCTGCTGGACGGCATGTCCGTTCGGGAAGGCATCAGGCATGACGACGACCGCGGCAGCGTCACCGAAATCTACGACCCGCGCTGGAACTGGCATCCCGATCCGCTGGTGTTCTCCTATGTGTTCACCATTCGCCCCGGCCTGGTGAAGGGCTGGGGCCTGCACAAGCTGCACGAGGACCGCTATTTCGTCATCAGCGGCGAACTCGAGCTCGTCCTCTACGACCCGCGCCCGGACTCGAGCACCTTCGGCAAGATCTGCAAGGTCTACCTGTCGGGCGCCAGGCCGCGGCTGGTCAACGTCCCGAAATTCGTCTGGCACGCGGATCGCAACATCGGCACGACCGACGTCGTCGTGGTCAACTTCCCGACCATCCAGTACGACCATTCGAAGCCGGACAAATATCGCCTGCCTCTCGACACCGATCTCATCCCCCACAGCTTCGGTGACGCCAGGGGATGGTGAGCCGTCCCCTCGTCTCCATACTGATGCCGACGCACTGCCGGCCCGACGTCGTCGGGCTTGCGATCGAGTCCGTCCTTGACCAGACATTCGGCGACTTCGAACTCCTCGTCGTCGGCGACGGGGCGGTGCCCGGCACGGCAGAGGCGGTTCGCCGCTTCGACGATCCGCGGGTCCGCTTCTTCGACCTGCCCAAGGCGCCGCATTTCGGCTACGCCAATCGCAACGTCGCCCTGCGGCAATCCCGCGGCGAGCTGATCGGCTTCGCGGCCGACGATGACCTTCTGTTCCCGGACCATCTCGAAATCCTGCTCCAGGGCCTCGAGGGCGGCGCCGCCATCACCTACGGCCAGTCGCTCTGGGTCTCCACCGACGGCATCGCCGCGCCATTCCTGACCAATCTGGAGTTTCCCGACGAGATGCAGGCCTTTCGCCGGGCCAACAGCATTCCGGCGAGCTGCTTCCTCTACAAGGCGGATGCCCTGCCCCGCCGTGACGCGTGGCCGGAAAACGTGCCGGCGGCGGCTGACTGGCACCTCTGGCAGCGCATCATCTCGGCCAAGCCGGGCTCGCCGCTGACTCATTGCAGGACGCCGACCATGCTGCACTTCAGCGCCCGCAGGAAGGGCTCGCGCCATTCCGGGATGCCGCAGCTGGCGGCCTGGCTCCACATCGCCGACAACGTGCCCTGGTGGCCCGCCGAACTGCGGGTGCCAGTCGCACCGGATCGAACGGAGCAGGAAGCCTATGCGCAACTGATGCGCGGCGAGCCGGACTGGCCGGCCCGAGCCCGGCGCGCTTCCGGCGACCTGGTCTCGCGCCTGGCATGGGGAAACATCCAGGGCGCCCACGCGACCCTCGATGCGCTTGCCACCGCGCAGGCCGCCGCGCCCTCCCGGCCGCCCA
The DNA here is from genome assembly GCF_050433525.1 of Aminobacter sp. BE322. Taxonomy (NCBI): domain Bacteria; kingdom Pseudomonadati; phylum Pseudomonadota; class Alphaproteobacteria; order Hyphomicrobiales; family Phyllobacteriaceae; genus Aminobacter; species Aminobacter sp. BE322. The sequence goes on from NZ_JBNPXB010000002.1 coordinate 115,597, forward strand.
AGTCGATGGCCCGGCGCGTGGTCGCCGAGATCGGCAGGATCCCGAGGAATCTCCGGCGCCGCCTGGCCCGCTGAGCCGGCTAAACGGCGAGCCGCCTCAGATGTTCTCCGGCAGGTAGATGTCGAATGGCAGGAAAGTCTGCCCGGGAGCGTTCGCCGGCCCGTCCTCGGCCGCATGCGCCATCAGGCCGACGAGCTCGCGGCACAGCGGCTGCAGCGGCGTCGCGATCGCCATGACTGCGAGATTGTCGGCCAGGGCCGCGCGGGTATCGACCGTGATCTCGTTGCAGATCAGAACCGGCAGAGGATCGGGCCTGACCTGTCGCAGCGCCGAGATTGCCCCCTCGATGCCGCCGCCGGCCACATAGCAGCCGACGAGATCGTCGTGCTGCCTGAGCAGATCGCCCAGCACCTCCCGGGTGATCTCGTGGGACTCTTGGTTGACGATGGTCTCAAGCAGCGTGAACTCAGGCGCGTGCTCCCGGAAGAAGGCGCGGAAGCCGATCTCGCGCAGCTCGTGGCCGTGGAAGCGGTGGCTGCCGACGAACAGAGCCACCTTGCCCGGCCGGCGCGCGCACTTGGAGATCATCCAGGCGGCCGTGCGGCCGACCTTGAGGTTGTCGATGCCGACGTAGCCTTCGCGCACGCCGGTAGCGAAGTCCGACAGCAGCGAGAAGGCGGGGATGCCGCGCTCCTTCATTTCGGCCACCGCAGCCGTGACCGTCGGATGGTCGGGACTGACCAGCGCCACCGCATCGCAGTTTGCCCCCAGCCGCCGCAATCGCTCGACGATCTCTTCGGGCGCGAGTGTATCGGCGAATTCGATGGTCGCCGTGCCACGGAAACCCGACGCCTGGGCAATGGCCTTCTCCAGTTCGCCGGCGAAGGCGCGATAGAACACATCCTTCGGCCGCAGCAGCACGAAGCCGAGTCGGTACTCGGGCAATTCCTTGCGCATGCGCTGCGCGATCAATCCCGCCGCGTGATAGCCGATTGCGGTCGCCGCCTCGTAGACGCGGCGCTGCGTCTCCTCGCGCACCGGCAGGCGCCCGTTCAGCACCCGGTCGACGGTTGCGACGCTGACACCCGACACGCGGGCGAGATCGGTGATGGTGGGCCTTTTGCTCATGTCCGCTTCCAGGAGTTCGCGCCAATCATAACCCGCCATGATAGAAAATGATATATTCTATCATGATATGATTGCAAAATCCGCATCATGGGCTACCATCCTTGCAGTGAACGATCTCCGGCGCCCATCGCGGAACCGTTCCCGACTTCCAGGGAGAGAGCCATGACCGTGACGCCTTCGGCGCGCGACTACAGCCTTGTGGGAGAAAGCGCCCGCCGCGCCGTCGAAAGTGGCCTCGCCGCCGCCGAGTGGTACCACACCGACATCCCCCGCAAGCAGATGAAGGAGCTGATGCAGCGCTCAGACGCGCCTGCCATCCGCGACGCGGCGATCTGGCTCGGCCTTCTCGCTGCCTTCGGTGCCGCCGGCGCGACCCTCTGGGGCAGCTGGTGGTGCGTGCCCTTCTTCCTCTGCTACGGCGTGCTCTACGGCTCGGCCACCGACTCCCGCTGGCACGAATGCGGCCACGGCACCGCCTTCAAGACACCCTGGATGAACGACGCGGTCTACCAGATCGCCAGCTTCATGATCATGCGCAACCCGGTGACCTGGCGCTGGAGCCACACCCGCCACCACACCGACACCGTCATCGTCGGCCGCGACCCGGAGATCGCCGTCATGCGCCCGCCGGACCTTCTGCGCGTCGTGCTCAACTTCTTCGGCCTGCTCGACGCCTGGCACGCCATGGTCGACATGGTGCGCAACGCCGCCGGCATCATCGGCACGGAGGAAAAGACCTTCATTCCCGAGAGCGAGCGGCCCCGTGCCATCCGCATCGCCCGCATCTGGCTCGCCATCTACCTGGCCACAATAACGCTCGCGCTCTATCTCGGCTCATGGCTGCCGCTGCTGCTGATCGGCCTGCCCCGCCTCTACGGCGCCTGGCATCACGTGCTCACCGGCCTGTTGCAGCATGGCGGCCTCGCCGACGACGTCGTCGACCACCGCCTCAACAGCCGCACCGTGCTGATGAACCCGGTCAGCCGCTTCGTCTACTGGAACATGAACTACCACGTCGAACACCACATGTTCCCCATGGTGCCCTATCACGCGCTGCCGAAGCTGCATGAGATGATCAAGCACGACCTGCCGGCACCGAGCCCGTCCATCTGGGCCGGCTACCGCGAGATGTTGCCGGCCTTTGTCCGCCAGCTCCGCAACGAGGACTATTTCGTCAGGCGCGAGCTGCCGCCGACGGCGCGGCCCTATCGCGGGGAACTCCACTGCGAGGCCGCACTCGCCGCCGAGTAACGCCTCCCAAGGCGCGCCTCCGGGGCGGCGGCCCCCAGCCGCCCCGCTTTTCGAAACCCCAGGGAGAAGAGTAATGAGCGATTGGATCGACGCCTGCGCGGCAGAGGACATCGACGAGGAAGACGTGATCCGCTTCGACCATGCGGGCCGCAGCTTCGCCATCTACCGCAGCCCCGAGGACGAGTTCTTCGCCACGGACGGCCTCTGCACCCACGAGCAGATCCACCTGTCGCAGGGGCTGGTCATGGGCGACATCATCGAGTGCCCCAAGCACAACGGCCGCTTCAACTACAAGACCGGGGCCGCCCGCGGCGCGCCCGTCTGCGTCAACCTCAGGACCTATGCGGTCAAGGTCGACGACGGCCGCGTCTTCATCCAGTTGGGCAACTGACGTGCGCGCGGGAATGGTCATCATCGGGGCCGGCGAATGCGGCACGCGCGCCGCCTTCGCCCTGCGCGAGGCGGGTTATGACGGCAGCGTCACGCTCGTCGGCGCGGAACCCCACCTGCCCTATGAACGTCCGCCGCTCTCCAAGGAAGCGATGACCGGCGACACGCCGTCGATCAAGGCCATCGCCGACGCCGCCCGCCTCGCCGAGCACCGCATCGACCTGAAGGGCGAGACATCAGCCACCAGCATCGACCGCGCCAACCGCTCAGTGCGGCTCGCTGACGGCACCGACCTTGCCTATGAAAAGCTGTTGATCGCCACTGGCGCAGTACCCCGCCAGCTGCCCCTTCCCGGACTTGGCTCCCGCTCGGTCTATCTCCGCACCTTCGACGACGCGCTCCGCATCCGCCGCAATCTCCGGGAAGGCGTGCGCATCGCCATTATCGGCGGCGGCTTCATCGGTCTCGAACTCGCAGCCTCGGCCCGCAAGCTCGGCGCCGCAGTCACCGTCATCGAGGCGCAGCCGCGCATCCTCATGCGCGGCGTGCCCGGGGAAATCGCAGAAGTCGTCCACGACACCCATGTCGCCGAGGGCGTCGACATCGTCTGCGGCGACGGCATCGCTTCGATCGAAGACGACGGCGAGACCGTGCGCATCGCGCTGTCCAGCGGCAGGATCATCGATGCCGACCTCGCCGTCATCGGCATCGGCGCGGTGCCCGTCACCACCCTTGCCGAAACCGCCGGCCTCGCCCTCAACAACGGCATTTCGGTCGACGCCCGGCTGCGCACGTCCGACCCCGACATCTTCGCCGCCGGCGACTGCTGCTCGTTCCCGCTCGCCGTCTATGGCGGCCGCCGCGTTCGCCTCGAGGCCTGGCGCAGCGCCCAGGAACATGGCGGGCTCGCCGCCCGCAACATGCTGGGCGCCGAGGAAGCCCATGCCTGCGTGCCCTGGTTCTGGTCCGACCAGTACGGCCTCACCCTGCAGATCGCCGGCCTGCCCGACGAGGGCGAGCGCACCATCCGCCGCGACCTCGACGACGGCGCCTTCATCCTGTTCCATCTCAAGCACGACGGCCGCCTGGCTGCGGCCAGCGGCATCGGCCCGGACAATGCGGTCGCCCGCGACATCCGCCTCGCCGAGATGCTGATCGGCAAGCAGGCCCGACCCGATCCGGCCGCCCTGGCCGCCGCCTCGGTCAAGCTCAAGAGCCTGCTCGCCGCCTGAAATTGGCCGCGAGGCGGCTTGAGAATCGCCGCGGATTCCGGGACTCTGTGGCGAGGCGGGCGGCCGCCTCGTTTGGGAGGGGCTGGAAATGCCGGTCAGCGAATTCGGGCGGATGCCGGACGGCTCGGTCGTCGAGGCGATTTCGATCGCCGCCGACGGCATCGCGGCAAACATCCTCACCTTCGGCGCCTCGCTCGCCGACCTGGTCGTCGTCACGCCCGACGGCCCGCGTTCGGTGGTGCTCGGCTTCGACAGCCTCGACGGCTACCTGGCCCATGGCGCCTTCTTCGGCGCCATCGCCGGCCGCTGCGCCAACCGCATCGCCGGCGGCCGCTTCACCCTCGACGGCACAGAGCACCAGCTCGACCTCAACGAGGCCGGCCGCACCCATCTGCATGGCGGTTCGGACGGTTTCTTCCGCCGCAACTGGACGGTGGTCGACGCCAGCGACGATTCCGTCCTGCTCGGGCTCGCCTCGCCCGACGGCGACCAGGGCTATCCGGGCAAGGTGATCGCCACCTGCCGCTATTCGGTCGACGCCGGCCGGCTGCGCATCGCGCTCGGCGCGCGCAGCGACGCACCGACCTTGATGAACCTCGCCACCCACGCCTATTTCAACCTCGACGGCGGCGGCACCGTCCTCGACCACCGCCTCAGGATCGCGGCGGAAGCCTACACGCCGGTCGACATGCGGAACACGCCGACCGGGGACGTGCTCGCTGTCGACGAAACCCCATTCGACTTCCGTGAGCTTCGCCCGATCCGCAACGGACCCGACGGTGCGCATGCGGCCTACGACCACAATTTCGTGCTCGCCATGCAGCCGGTGGCCGAGCCCTGGCATGCCGCCCGGCTGGAGGGACAGCACTCCGGCATCCGTCTCGACCTGTGGACCACCGAGCCGGGGCTGCAGTTCTACGATGGCGGCTTCCTGCCCGTCGCCCCGCCGCTGCGCGGCGGCGTCGAAGGCGTGCGCCATGGCGGGCTCTGCCTCGAACCGCAGCGTTTCCCCGATGCCGCCAACCACCCGCATTTCCCGAGCGCCGTGCTCCGGCCCGGCGAGATCTACTCGCAGGTGACCGAGTACCGGTTCTCGATGGTGGAGTAGGCGGGCGGGTGCCTTACCCTCCCCCTCGTGGGGAGGGTCGATCCGCGCAGCGGATCGGGGTGGGGGTATCGACGGAACCCGAAAGCCAGCGCCCTCACACCCTCGCGCAGAGCGCCTCGAAGAAGGCGACGTTGTCGAGGTCGAGCGGATCGTCCACCGGCAGCGCCTGCGACGACATCTTGGCGATCACCACTTCCGCCTTCGGGTCGACATAGAGCCACTGGCCGTGGATGCCGATGCCGCAATAGGCTCCCGACGCATTGCCGGTCTGGTACCACTTGTTGCGGTAGCGGCCGGTGGCGAACAGGTTGGTCATGGTGCCGCGCTGCCAGGCCCCGGCGTCGCCGCCGTGGATGGTGTCCTCGACCCAGGCCTGCGGCACGATGCGCCCGCCCTCGGCGGTGCCGCCCTGCCGCATCATCTCGCCGACGCGGGCGAGATCGCGCACCGCCACCGAGACGCCGCCCGCCGCGCGCGCCGTGCCTTCCTTGTCGACGGTCACGAAGCCGTCGCGCTTGGCCCCCACGGGGCGCCACAGCTTCTCCGCCATCAGCTCGGCGTAGCGCTGGCCCGACGCGCGCTCGACGATGATGCCGAGCAGGTCGGAGTTGGGCGAGCGGTAGCGGAAGGTCCGGCCATGCGGCTCGTCCAGCTGCTTGAGCGAGACCAGGAACTCGCGCAAAGATTCCGCCCCGCCGCCGGGGTTCCACATCGTCGCCCGGCGATAGCGGGCAAACAGGCTCTCGGGATCGAGATAGGCCTCCTCGAAATCGAGGCTGACGGTCATGTCGAGCACGTGCCGCACCGTCGCATTGGCATAGACCGAGCCCGCCGCCTCCGGCACGTAGGCCGTCACCGGCGCGTCCGGATCGAGCTTGCCCTCGCCTTCGAGGGCGCCCGCCAGGATCGCCGTCAGCGACTTCGAGATCGAGAAGATGATGTGCCGCGATTCAGGCTTCATCGTCGGCGCGAACCAGTCGCCGACGAAGCGCCCCTTCTTCATCACCGTCAGCGCGTCGGTCGAGGAGCGTTCGAGGAACGCCAGAGCCGTCTCGCTGCTGCCGCCGATGTCCAGCGTCTCGCCGAGCACGCCGCCAAGGTCGACGGGTGCGGCTTCCAGGTTGCCTTCTCGCGCGGCGAAGCGCGTGCTCGTCACCATCTCGCCGACATTCTGGAAGGCCCAGCGGTTGAACGGCTGCTCGCGCCAGTTGCCGAGCGCCACGTCCTTGCGGGCGAAGCCGAACATGCGTTCGAACGCAGTGGGTGGCGTCATGATCTTTCCTTGCTGCTGGTATCCTGCCGGTCAGGCGAGCGCGTCGGCGATCGCGTGCACGGCCTTGAGCGTCGCCACCGAATAGGCGACGGAGGTGAATTCGGGCCAGGTCGACAGCTTCACCGTCACCATCCCCGTGTCCCAGTCGATATGGATCAGCTGCCCGAACACGCCGCGGCACATCAGCGCGCGCGAGCGCGGGTCCTCGATCCAGAACTGGTTGCGGTAGCTGCCCTCGGGCATCGAGGCGCTGTAGTTGGACCCGTGCACGCCCCGCCGCGTCTCGGCGATCCAGTCGGCCGGCACGATGCCGGCGCCGTCCTCGAGGATCGTCTGGCCAAAGCGGGCATAGTCGCGCAGCGTCGCGTTGAAGCCGCCGTCGGCCACCGCATAGCCGGCGCTGTCGACCGTGAAGTAGGCGCTCTCCTCCGCCCCGATCTTCTGCCACAGCTCCTCGGAAACCAGCTGCGCCAGGCGCTTGCCGGTCGCGCGTTCCATGACGAAGGCGAGCACGTCGGTCTCGATCGAGCGGTATTCGAAGGCAGCGCCATGCGGCCGCGTCGTCTCGGTCAGGCCGAGGATCAGCTCGAACACATGCCGCGGCCACTTGAACGCCGGGTCGGTGCCCGCCGGCACCGGCTTCCAGCCGCAGGCGACGTCGACCTGGCCGATGTCGGAATAGGGATCGGTATAGGCCTCGCTGAAGCGCACGCCGGTGGTCATGTCGAGCACGTGCTGGACGGTGGCGCCGTTCCAGCCGGTCGCGGCCAGGTCCGGCAAGTAGTCGGTCACCAGCTTCTTGGGGTCGACGACGCCGCGCCCGGCAAGGATGCCGAACACCGTGCCCGTCACCGACTTCGCCACCGACTGCGACAGGTGCGGCGTGCGCGCCGTCATGGCGTTGAAATAGCGCTCATAGGCGATCTTGCCGTCCTTGAGCACGATGAAGCCGTCGGTATAGGTCTCGTCGAGCAGGCCCGTAAGCGTCGTCGGCTTGCCCGTGCTGTCGCTCACCGGCAGCTGGTCGAGATCGGTTTCGGCGCGCGGCAGCTCGCGCACCGGCCCCTCGCCGCGCCACACCTCGGCCGTCGGCACGATCTCGCGCACATGTTGGAAGGCCCAGCGGTTCCACGGCGGCATGTCCCACGCCGTCTTCGGCACCGGCATCGCCGGCGGCGAGCCCTGCATGATCGGCGGGTGGCTTTCACTGTTGCGGTAGGAGCTCATGGCATCTCAACCCATCTCCTCTCCCCGCTTGCGGGGAGAGGATGCCGGCAGTCAGATGAGGGGCCGCGCGACCGCTTCGAGCCTGGCGCCGTCCCTCACGGGCACCTCTCCCCGTGGACGGGGATAAGGGAAAGCCCTTACTTCTGCAGTTCGGTCCAGATCTTGGTGTAGAGCGCCTGGACCTCCGGCGAGCACAGGCGCTGCAGTTCGCCGCGTGCCTTTTCAGCCTCGGGAATGATCACTTCCGGCGCATCCTTCATGTCGGCCGGCATGAACTTGTCCGAGCCGGCGATGCCGTTGGCATAGCGGTGGAAGGCCGAGTTCATCGCCGCGTTTTCCGGATCCATCATGAAGTTCTGGAACAGCTTGGCGTTCTCGACGTTCTTAGCTTCCTTCAGCACGACGATGTTGTCGCTCCAGAGGCCGTAGCCCTCCTTGGGATAGCTGTAGTGGATGGCCGGATTGGCGAGGCGCTGGCGCAGCGCCGAGCCGTTCCAGTCGCTGGTCGCCTTGAAGTCGCCGGCACCCATCTTCTCGATGGTGTTGTACTCCATGGCGATCCAGTTCGGCTTGGCCGCCACCAGCGTGTCGCGCACCTTCCTCAGGACCGCCTTGTCGTCGGTGCACTGCTCGCCGCCGACATATTTGATCGCGGCGAAGATCACGTCGTTCATCTCGGGAACGACGTTGACCTTGCCCTTCAGCTCCTCGGGCGTGTTGAAGATGACGCCCCAGCTGTCGGCCGGTCCCTTGTAGGTATCGGTGTTGACGACGACGCCGATCGTGCCCCAGGCCCACGGCACCGAGTATTTGCGGCCGGGGTCGAAGTCGGGGTTGGCCCATTCCGGCGAGACGTTCTTGAAGTTCTCCATCTGGCCCGGATTGGTCTCCTGGATGAGGCCTTCCTTGATCCAGATCGGGATGAAGGTCTGGGACGGCATGGCGATGTCGAAGCCGGTACCGCCCTGGCGCACCTTGGCGAGCGCGGTGTCGTTCGAGTCGTAGTCGGTCACCGTCACCTTGACGTCGTACTGCTTCTCGAACTTCTTGATCATGTCGGGGCTGATGTAGTTGCCCCAGTTGTAGATGTTGAGTTCGCCCGCCGCCGAGGCGAGGCTGGTCGAAGCCAGCAGCGCCAGGCCGGCGGCCATCGACATGGATTTCAGGTTCATCATTGCACTCCCGTTGATTAGTCCTGTTTCCTGCTCAAGAAGAAGAACAGCGTGACGATGACGACCGACAAGAGCAGGAAGACGGTCGAGATCGCGTTGACCTCCGGCGTGATGCCGCGGCGGATCTGCCCCAGCATGTAGGTCGGCAGGGTGTCCTGCCCGCCCGACTTGACGAACTCGGTGATGACCACGTCGTCGAGCGAGATGACGAAGGCGAGCATCAGGCCGGCGATGATGCCGGGCCACAGCAGCGGCAGCGTCACCCGCCGGAACGCCTGCCAGGGCGTGGCGTAGAGATCGGCCGCGGCCCTTTCGAGCGTCAGGTCCATGTTCTCGAGCCGCGCCCGGATCGGCAGGTAGGCGAAGGGGATGCAGAAGGCCGTATGCGCGGCGATCAGGTAGCCGAGGCCCGTGTAGCCGCTGGCGATCTTGATCTGCGAGAAGAAGATCAGGAGCGCCACGCCGGTGACGATCTCGGGCACCATCAGCGGCTGGTTGATGAAGGCGTATTTGAAGGTGAGTCCGCGGTAGGGCCGCGTCCGCGTCGTCGCCAGTGCTGCCATGGTCGCCGCGATGGTGGCGATGATGGCAGCCGACGAGGCGATCTTGAGCGACCGCCACGAGGCGTCGACGACCTGCTGGTTGGCCCAGGCGGAGACGAACCAGCGCAGCGAGAAGCCGCCCCAGTCGGTCACCGAGCTCGACTCGTTGAAGGCGTAGACCACCAGCACCAGGATCGGCGCGTAGAGCAGCACGAAGCAGGCCGTGGCGATCGCCGTGAAGCCGGTCTGCTGCCGGATCGAGAAGCGCTTAGCCATGGCGCACCTCCGAGCCCGAGGTGTTGCGGACATAGACCAGCAGCGCCACCATGACGATCGCCATCACCGTGATCGACAGCGCCGCGCCCAGCGGCCAGTTGCGTCCCTGCCCGAACTGCAGCTCGATCAGGTTGGCGAACATCATGTTCTTGCCGCCGCCCAGCACGCTCGGCGTCACATAGGCGCCGATGGCGGGGATGAAGACCAGGATCGAGCCGGCGACCACGCCGGGCCTGACCAGCGGGAAGATGATCCGCCTCAGCACCTGCCAGCGCGAGGCATAGAGGTCGTAGCCGGCCTCCACCAGGCGGAAGTCGAGCTTCTCCATGCTGGCGTAGAGCGGCAGCACCATCAGCGGCAGGTAGACATAGACCATGCCCACCATGATGGCGAAGTCGGTGTAGAGCATCTGGATCGGCTGGTCGACGATGCCGAGCTTGATCAGCGCCGTGTTGATGATGCCCTCGTTGCGGATCACCTGCAGCACCGCGAAGGTGCGGATCAAGAGGTTCGTCCAGAACGGGATCGTGATCAGGAACAGCCAGACGTCGCGCGTCCGCTCCGAACGCGTGGCGATGAAATAGGCGGTCGGGAAGCCGAACAGCAGCGTCGCCACGGTGGCCATCAGCGCGAGCCTGAGCGACCGCCAGAAGATGGTGAGGTGGGAACTCGCAAGCGCCAGCGTGTCGTCGAAGATGTCGCGTTCGAGGAAGACCGAGATCCATCCTTCGGTGGAGAATTTCCACTCGACGTCGCCATAGGGCCCGGGCGTCAGGAACGAGTAGATGAGCACGATCAGGAGCGGGCCGGAGGCGGCGAGCAGGATGATGATCAGCGCCGGTGCCGACAGAAGCCAGCGGTTTCTCGTCTCCCGCGCCTCCGCCTGTTTTTCGATTTCGGCTGCGGTCGCCATGGCTCAGTCCTTGAGTATCTGGGCCGCATCGTCGCCGATGACGATGCCGACGCGCTCGCCGCGCGCGAAGTCGGCCGCCGATCCGCGCGTGTTCTGCTGGCGCACGGTGAAGATCGCGCCGTCGTCCAGCTTGATGTGCACATGCGTGTCGGTGCCGAAATAGACGACGTTCTCGACCGCGCCCGAGATGTCGCCCTTGTCCTTCACCGCCCTGGCGTGCTCGGGGCGGATCACCACCGTCGCGCTGCCGTCCGGCCTGAAGCCCTCGGGCAGCGTGGCCGCGATCGTGGCGCCCGATTTCAGCGTCACGTTGGCCTTGCCGCCGTCGACCGAGACGATGCGGGCGTCGAGGAAGTTGGTTTCGCCGATGAAGTCGGCGACGAAGCGCTCGGCCGGCCGGTCGTAGATCTCGCGCGCCGTTCCAACCTGCAGGATCCTGCCCGCCGACATCACCGCGATGCGGTCGGACATGGTCAGCGCCTCCTCCTGGTCGTGGGTGACGAAGATGAAGGTGATGCCGGTCTCGTGCTGCAGGCGCTTGAGCTCGATCTGCATCTCCTTGCGCAGCTTGTAGTCGAGCGCCGACAGCGGTTCGTCGAGCAGCAGCACCTTGGGCTGCGGGGCGAGCGCGCGGGCCAGCGCCACGCGCTGCTGCTGGCCGCCGGAGATCTGGCTGGTGCGCCGCTTGGCGAGCTTTTCCATGCGCACCAGCTTGAGCATCTCGGCGACGCGCGCGTCGATCTCGGCGCGCGGCTTGCCCAGCATCTCGAGCCCGAAGCCGATGTTCTGCGCCACCGTCATGTGCGGGAACAGCGCGTAGGACTGGAACACCGTGTTGACCGGCCGCTTGTAGGGCGGCAGCGGCGCGATGTCCTGGCCGTAGAGCATGATCTCGCCCTCGGACGGGAAGTCGAAGCCGGCGATCAGCCTGAGCAGCGTGGTCTTGCCGCAGCCCGATGGCCCCAGCAGCGTGAAGAACTCGTTTTCCCTGATCGAAACCGAGACGGTGTCCAGCGCAGCGACCTGCGCCTCCCCCGTCCCGTAGACCTTGCGAACTCCGCGAACCTCGATCGCATTCCTACCCGGTGTGTCCGGCACGCAATACGCCCCATTGTCTTGTCCGCCTTGTTGGCGGAACTTGTTCCCCGTTCGATTGTCACCACAGCCCGCAAGGCTTGGCAACAACGGCTCTCTTTCACTCGCCAGGCCGCCGGCACGCCGTCAGGCCTGGTAGGTCACCCTGCCCCCGCAGATCGTCGTCACCGGCCGCACCTCGTGCAAGACGGCCGGATCGGTCGCCTCGATGTCGGCCGAAAGCACCACCAGGTCGCCGAGGAAGCCGGGCTTCAGCCTGCCCTTCCTGTCCTCCATGAACTCGGCATAGGCGCCCTCGACCGTGTAGCCGGCCAGCGCCTGGCGCAGCGAAACGCTCTGGTCTGGCATATCCTCCGCCCAGGGCTTGCGCAGCATCGCCGCCTGCATGCCCTCGATCGGGTCGATCGGCGCCACCGGCCAGTCGGAGGCGAACACCACATGCGCGCCGGCCTCGATCAGGCTGCGCGTTGGATAGGCGTAGGGCCAGCGCTCGCGGCCGATGCGCGAGACCGTCGGCTCCAGCGGAAATGTCATCGCGCCGGGCGGGTGCGGAGGCTGCATCGAGGCGATCACGCCGAGATCGGCGAAGCGCCCGATGTCGGTCGCCGTGGTGAGTTCCACATGCTCGACGCGGTGGCGGCTGTCGCGCTTGCCGTTGGCCTTCGCGGCCGCCTCGTAGCCGTCGAGCACGGCGCGCACCGCCCCGTCGCCGATCGAATGCACGGCGATCTGCAGGCCACGCCGGTCGATCTCGACCGCGATGCGCTTGAATTCTTCCGGCGCAAACAGCGGCTCGCCCACCCAGTCCGTCCGGTCGGCATAGGGTTCGATCATCACCGCCGTCCAGGAATCGAGCACGCCGTCGTAGAACAGCTTGACCATGCCCGACGACAGCCATTCGCCGGCGTAGCGCTCGGCCATGTCGGACGCTTTTTCGAGCATGTCGAGCGTCATGAAGTTCTTGTAGTGGAACGGCACCTTGACCCGGCAGGTCAGGTCGCCCTCGGCCTCGATCTCAGACAGGAGCTCGAGCTGGTAGTAGTTGCCGTCCATGTTCTGGATCGAGGTGATGCCGTGGCGCGCGCACCAGTCGAGGCCGCGCCGCATGATGGCGCGGTCGCCGGCCCGCTCCTCCGCCGAGGGCATCGGGTCGGGCTCGCCGCCGGTCGACAGCCCCAGCCGCACGCGTCCCTCGCCGGCGAGCTTGAGCACCGGGTTGAACGCTTCGTTCTCGCGCAGTTCGCCCGCGGCCAGGCCGTCGGCGCCCATGACGATCTCGTTGCCGGGGGTAAGCTCCAGCCCGTGCAGCACGCCCGCCATTTCCAGCGCCCTGGTGTTGGCCCACATAGTGTGGTGGTCCGGTGCCGCCATGACGAACGGGCGGTCCGGCAGGATGGCGTCGAGGTGATGCCTGGTCACCCGCTCGCTGCCGAGGATGGTGTAGTCGGCGCCCTGGGCGACCAGCATGCGCTGGTTGGGCCGCGCCGCCGCATAGGCCTGGACCGCCTCGCGCAGCGCCTCGAAGCCGTGCACGCCCAGAAGCTGCAGATGCGCGAGTTCGGCTGCGCCCGAGAACAGGTGCATGTGCGCTTCGATGAAGCCCGGCACCACCGAGCCGCCGCGCGCGTCGATCACCTTGGTGTCGGGGCCGCGCAGCGCTTCGATCGCGGAGTTGTCGCCGACGGCGGCGATCAGGCCGCCCTTGATGGCCACCGCTTCGGCCGCCGGCCGGGTCGCGTCCATGGTCAACACGCGGCCGTTGATGACGATCAGATCGGCTTTACCAACCGTTTGGACAGACATCGCGACTCCGCGCACTTGACTGACTGGGACCGCTCGGACCCGCATCGGTCGCCCGCCATTCCGACGGAATGGCGCAATCCGACAGCAAGCCTGAAGCCGTCCGCCGCCCAAGGAATTCCAGTAGTTTCCCTACAGACAGCGCCGAGAAAAAATGCGACTAATTATTCGCGTTTGTCAATATGCGGGATTTGTTGGATGCGTTGTGGAGGACGCAGCCCGCGTGGTGCAAGCGAGCAGGGAGCGAGAAGTCATTCCGTGAATCGCAGTCTCAACTGGAAGACCACGACGGCGCTCAAACCGCGCAAGAAGCCGCGACAGGAGCGGTCGAGCAAGGTCGTCGACAGGATTCTCGATGCCGCCCTCACCCTGACCAGGGAGCAAGGGACCAAGACGCCGACGACGCTCGCCATTGCCCAGCGCGCCGGCCTGTCGGTCGGCTCGGTCTACCAGTACTACCCCAACAAGGAGGCCATCCTTCTGGACCTCGCCCGACGCTGGCTGGGCGCCTTTCCAGAAGTCATCGCCAAGCGCATAGAGGCTCCCCGCCCCACCAGCCGCGACGAATTCCAGCGAGAGGTGGACAAGCTCTTCGTCGACACCTCCAGGCTCTATCTCGACAACGCCAACCTGATGCCGGTCATCGAGGCCATCACCGGCAATCCCGACCTCCGGCCCATCCAGAACGAATATGACGAGCAGATCATCGCCCTCTACGCCGCCTGGCTTCGGCATGTGAACCCGTCACTCCGGGACGACGTCGCCAGCCGGCTGGGCGTGGTGATGATGGAGGTCGGCCACGTCTGCCGCCTCATCGGCCTCAAGCGCGACCGCAAGGCGTTCGATCTCATCCAGGACGACGTCAAGACCATGTGGCTCGCCCTGGTCGCCCCCTATCTCGATTTCAACCAAAGCCAGGAAGGATTTTCATGAAGACAGTCTTTTCGCCGCTCCATGCCGGCCATAGCGGCCAGATGGAGCTTGTCGCCGGCGCCATCGTGCCCGGCTTCGAAAAACCCTCGCGGGCCGAGATCATCAGGGCGCGGGTCGAAAGTCAAAAGCTGGGGGATATCGTTGCGCCCGAGGTCCACGACCTCGCGGCCGCCAAGCGCGCGCACGCGGCCGACTACATCGACTTCCTGCCGACCGTCTGGCCGCAGTGGGAAGCCGCCGGCAAGTCCGGTTCGGCCATCCCCTTCGCCTGGCCGACCCGCGGCCTGCGCGGCGACGTCCGCCCCAGGACCATCGAGGCCCTGCTCGGCTTCTATTCCTTCGACGGCGGCGCGAGTTTCGTGAAGGGCACATGGGAGGCGATCAAGTCGTCCTATGACGTGGCGCTCACCGCGGCTGCCCTGGTCAAGGCCGGCGAGCGCGCCGCCTTCGCGCTCTGCCGTCCGCCGGGGCATCATGCGGGCGCGGCCTTCATGGGCGGCTATTGCTACATCAACAACGCCGCAGTCGCCGCCCAATGGTTCCGCGACCAGGGTGCCAGGCGCGTTGCGGTGCTCGACGTCGACTACCACCACGGCAACGGCACGCAGGAGATCTTCTATTCCCGCGCCGACGTCCAGGTCATCAACCTGCATGGCGACCCGATGACCGAGTATCCGTTCTTCCTCGGCCACGCCGACGAGCGCGGCCAAGGCGAGGGCGAAGGCTTCAACCTCAACTACCCGATGCCCTTCGGCACCTCCTTCGACAGGTGGAGCGAAGCGCTCGACGACGGCTGCCGCAAGCTCGCCGCCTACGCGCCCGACGTCGTCGTGGTGTCGCTCGGCGTCGACACCTTCGAGAAGGACCCGATCAGCCACTTCAAGCTGACCAGCGCCGACTACCCCAAGATCGGCGCCCGCATCGCCAAGCTCGGCCTGCCGACGCTGTTCGTCATGGAAGGCGGCTACGCCGTCGACGAGATCGGCGTCAACGCCATCGGCGTGCTCACCGGCTTCGAGGGCCGTTGACGCGGCTGACCTGCCCTCCCCCTCGTGGGGAGGGTCGGCGGCACGCCGAGCAAACCCTGCGAGCGGAAGCCCCGAGACCGTGAGGGGGCAGCGAAAGAGCCGACCGGCAGGCGAAAAACCCTCCCCTGAGTCTCGTGGCGGACTCTGAATTAACTTTTTGTCAATTCCGTTTGCGGAGCGATTCGCGAGCAGGTAAATTGAACCCGAATCAGCCGGTCCACGGGGGGCGCGGCGAACCACCAACTCTCTGAAAAACCGAGGTTTTCCTCGGGTGAGAGCGCGTCAGGTTTCGCGCGACCAGCACGGATTCGGCCGATCGGCGCCCCAGGCGCTTGTGTGGCGTTTTTTCGTCTCAAGTGAAGCGTTTTCGACCGGAAGGGGCAGCGGCCTTTTCCGGCCTCCCACGGATTCCGGCCCAGTTCTGAAATGATCGCCCCCGCAGCCCGCCACGAACAGACGACCGTCGCAGCAAGGCTCGCATCGCGCAGCGATCTCACTGCTTTCCTCATGGGGCTGGCCGACGAGGTGGGCGCCGACGGCTACATGCTCGTCGCCATCTCCCAGGACCAGGACCGTGACAACCTGCAGATCGTCGCCTCCAACTGGATCTACGACGCCATCCAGATCGCCGGCCACGCGCTCATCGCCAGCCTCGCACAGGGACCCTTCGCCAGCGCGCCGGGCGTCCAGCCGCAGGGGCTGATCGCCTCGCAGGCTCCCGCCCTGCTCGGCGGCGAGGAGGCGAAGCTGCTCGACATCCTCGGCCATGCCGAGATCTTCGCCCTGCGCCTGCATGTCGGGCGCCAGCGCCTGTTCATGCTGCTCTCCGCCGGCGAGGCCGGGCGGATCGACCCCGCACTGATGCCGCGCGCCCAGATCGAATGCTGCTACGCCCTGTCCCAGGCGCAGGGCATCCTCGCCGCGGCGACGCTGCGCGACCCGCTGTCCGACCGCGAGCGCGAGTGCCTGTTCTGGGTGTCGGAAGGCAAGACGACGGAGGAAGTGGCGCTGATCCTCGGCGTCTCGTCCAACACCGTCAACAGCTACATCACCCACGCGATCCAGAAGCTGTCGGCCAGCAACCGCGCCATGGCGATTGCGACCGCGATCAGGAGTGGCATCATTTGACCTACGCCCACGCCAGACACTTCGCCTCCGTAGCACGGCCCGTCCAGGATCAGCGCCCGGGTCGCCCGGCGAACCCGATGGCCGACCGCACCGTCACGCTTGCCGACGCTGCAAGGTATTGCCGCTGGATCGCCGCCGATCTCGGCGCCCGCGACTTCGCGCTCTGCTTCGCAGGGACGTCGTCCGACAGCAGCCGGCTGGTGCCCTGCTTCGATTCCGACTACCCCAGCACCATGTCCGCCGCGCGCCTGCTCGGCGGCGGCATCGGCGAGCACCTGCTGCGTCATGCCCGGCAGTCCACCGCGCCGTGCTGGTGGGCCGACGACGCGGCCGCCGAGACATCCCTTTCAGCGCTTGCCTGGGCAAGCCGCATCGAGCCGCTGGCCCAGATCGGCCGGGGCATCGCCTTCCCGGTCTATGCCGAGCGCGGCCAGGCCGGCCTGTTCATCTTCGGCGGACCCGACCTCGCTCCGGACGCCCGTTCGCTGCATGCCCTTCATGCCCACTGCTTCTCGCTGTTCGAGGCCGTCGCGCGCATGAGCCCTGCCCGCGACGGCAAGCTGCCGGCCGTGTCGCGGCGCGAACTCGAGTGCCTCAAGCTCACCTCGCGCGGCTATACCAGCGAGGAGATCGCCAAGCTGCTCAAGCTGTCGGTCCACACCGCCAACCAGTACCTCACCCAGACGACGCAGAAGCTGAACGCCGTCAACCGCATGCACGCGGTCGCCAAGGCGCTGCGGCTGGGCTTGATCGACTGAGCGCCCGCGCGTTCGAACGAACCCGCAAAAGACGCCCCAGCTCCTTGATTCCAGGACATCTTTCCCGCCTCGGGCGGTTCCGCCTGGAAGCGCGGGGTCCAGCCTCAGGCCGCTTCGGCCCGCGGCGTCCGCCGGATCATCGCCTGCTCGATCGCGGCGGCGAGATATTCGGTGTTCTTCTCCGGCGACGGGTCGGGCTTCTCGAACGACACGTAATGGACCTCGACCGAGGCGTTGTTCGCCGTCATCGACAGCTGGAAATAGACCGCCGCCCCTTCCGGCCTGAGCTCGAGGTCGAGCACGATGCGCGGGCTGCCGGTCCAGCACACCTGTGCCTCGCCGCCGAGGCCGAGCCGCAGCGCGCCGGGCATGAAGTACATCTCTGCCGCTGAATCGACCAGGTCGGCCAGGCAGGCGAAATGCTCCAGGCGGATGAAGGCGATGTAGTCGGCGATGTCGACAAGGCGCAATTCGCGCACCACTGGCTGGATGGCGGTTGCGACGATCATTTCCCGGGACGTTGCATGTGGCTGACGATTCATGGTGTCCTGCGTTGGCCCTTGTTTCCGTAGACGACGCGAACGAGCTCGGCGACCGCCTGGTAGAATTGAGGTGGGATGACATTATCCACCGAAACTTGCTTGTACATGGAACGTGCGAGCGCCACGTCCTCGAACACCGGGATGCCGTTCTCGCGGGCGATCTCGCGGATCTTCAGCGCCACCAGGTCCTGCCCCTTGGCCAGCACGACCGGCGCGGGATCCTCCTCGCGCACGTAGCGCAGCGCGATCGAGAAATGGGTCGGGTTGGCGATCACCAGCGTCGCGCGCGGCACCGCCGCCATCATGCGCTGGCGGGCGCGGTCGCGCGCCAGCGAACGCAGGCGCGACTTGACGATCGGGTCGCCTTCCGACTGCTTCAGCTCGTCCTTCACCTCCTGCTTGGTCATGCGCAGGTCGGCGCGCCAGTGGAAGCGCGACCAGACGATGTCGGCGACCGCGATCGCCGCCATCACGAAGACGATCGCCACCAGAATGTCGATGGCGATGCCGCGGATCACCGTGGCGAAGGCGACGGGGCTGGTGATCATGCCCGCGAGCAGGCGGCGGTGGTCGTCCGACAGCACGAAGGTCAGCACCAGGATGACCAGGACGAGCTTGCCGAGCGATTTCAGGAACTCGGCGAAGCCCTGCGCGCCGAACATGCGCTTCCAGCCCTGGAACAGCGAAATGCGCGAAGCCTGCGGCCGGATGCGCTCGCCGACGAACTGCGGCACGTTCTGGAAGATCGAGGCGCCGACGCCGGCGACGACCAAAAGCATCAGCAGGCTCGCGACCGCGCGGCCGATCTCCATCATCACCGCCCGGTAGAGCTCGATCACGTCGCGTTCGGTGCCGAGCGGCCAGGCTTCGGGCTTTTCCAGGAAGTTCGACAGGAAGGCGCCCAGTTCGGCCACGGCCTCGCCGGCGAAGAACACGGTGTAGACCAGGATCGCCACGAACGAGGTGAAGATGGCGATCTCCTTCGAGTGCGGCAGCTGCCCCTTCTCGATGGTGTCGCGGATCTTCTTCTCTGTGGCCTCTTCGGTTTTTGAATCCTTGTCGACGCTGTCGGACATGGCTCACCCAGAGCTGAGGCTCAGGCGGCGTCCAGCGCCGACGGCAGCTCGAGCAGCCCGTCGTTCGCCATGCGCAGCGCCGTGGAGGCGATGGTCTTGCGGGCCTGCAGGATGGTCGCCGGCTGGATGCCTTCCGAGCCCTGGCTGAGTTCGGATTCGATCATGCGGCGCGAGCGCGCGCCGATCGACGAGAGCACCGCCTCGGCGATCTGCAGCGGGGTGCCCCTGAGCGCCAGCGTCACGAGTTCCGTCGACAGCCCGTCGAACAGGGCGACGCGGGCCTTTTGCGTCATCAGCGGGATGTCGTCGAACGAGAACAGCCGGGCGCGGATGGCGTCGAGGTCGCTGAGGCCGCCTTCCTGGAGGTCGCTCATCACCTCCTCGAGCTGCGACTTGTCGAGCTCGTTGAGCACGCTGGCGACGCGGGTCTGCCCGGCCGAGGTGTCCTTCTGGGCGCTTTCGGTCAGCACGCGGCTGCGGATCTGGTTCTCGACCAGCCTGGTCGCCGCCTCCGGCACGATGGCCAGTTCCATCATCCGCTTGATGATCTCGATGCGCAGCGGCTTTTCCAGCGTCAGCACCACGCTCGCGGCATAGGCGGGCGCGAGGTTGGACAGGATCATCGCCGAGGTCTGCGGGTGCTCTTTGGCGAGGAACGTGCCGATCTGGGCCGGCTCCAGCTTCTCGAGCTGCGGCCACACCGGCGGGGTGGTGTCCTTCTCCACCACCGGCTTGCCCTTGCCCATCAGTGCGTTGACCTCTTCCGGCGACAGCGACTCGTTGAGGATCGTGTCCATCTTGTCGGCCGAATCGAGCAGGCCCGCGCCCTCGGTGAACTCGGCCTCGAACTCGGCCACGATCCGCTCCAGGTCGGCCTGCGGAATGGTGCGCAACAGCCTGGCGCCTTCGATCAGCGCCTTCAGCTCGTCCTGCTTGAAGAACTTGAGCAGCCGGCTCGCCGACGGCTTGCCCATCGCCACCAGTATGGCTGCTGCCTTTTGCGGCCGCGTCAGCGTCGACAGCGGATTCATGCGCAGGCCTTTCTCGAAAGCTGGAAGAGCACGCCGGATTTCCCTCAGGCGCTCTTGGTGGCGGCCACGATCTCGGTCAGGCGGATGCCGAAGCGCGACGGATCGCTTTCGAGCACGGTGATCTCGCCGCGCGCGATGCGGCGGCCGTTGACGACGACGTCGACCGGCTCGCCGATGCGGCGGTCGAGCGCCACCGTCGAGCCCTTCTGCAGCGTCATCAGGTCGGACACCGCCATCTCGGTGCTGCCGAGCACGATCTGCACCTCGACCGGGATGTCGAATATGACGCTGCCGGAGGGCGCGTTGCGCAGCGCCTCGGGGCGCTTCTCCTCCTCGCTCAGCACGCCGCGCAGCTCTTCGATGGCGCGGTTGAGCTGCTCGTCCTCGACGGCTGCTTCGGGCTTCTCGACCTCGGGCTTCGGCTGCGCCTTGCTCATGATGTTCTCCAGTTCTCTCGGTCACGGCAGGGGCGATCCGCCTCAGCCCGCGACGATCCCTTCAATCGTGTCGTCCGCGTCGGCGGGACGCCGGATGCGGACGGTGTAGTTCTGCCCGAGCTTGCCGAACTCGCAGGCAAACAGCGTCTTGCCGCGCGTGCCGATGACAGCGTTCGACTGCACGTCCTGCGGCAGCTCGATCACCTGGCCGGCCACGAGCCGCGTCAGTTCGCCCAGCGTCATGCGCCCGAGCGGCATCGACGCCTCGAGCCGCACCGTCGAGCGCATCACCTCGTCGGAGAAGCGCGAGCGCCATTCCGTGGTCGGCGGCGACGCCGCGTCCTTCTCGGCCTTGCCGCGCTTGTCCTCGATCAGGATGCGCTGCGGCAGGGTCAGCGTCAGCAGCCCGCGCGACGCCGCCGTCGAGATCGACAGCACGACGCGCGCCGACGGGCCGTCGCGGAACACGTGCTTCTTCATCTCCGTGCCGGTCATCGCGTCGGCGACCGGCAGCTTCACGCCTAGCCCGCCATCGGGCCCCTGGGCGTTGACGGCGCGGCCGATGTCCTGGAACACCATGGTGACGACGCCGAGCTCGATCGACGACAGGTCGCGGTCGATCGGCGCCACCTCGCGGCTCGGGTCGCCGCCGAACAGCACGTTCACGAGGATGGCGATCGCCTGCGGGTCGAGCGTCATCACCAGCCCATCGGGCGAGGTCGGGGTCATCGCCACCGCCATCGCCTGGTTGGCCTTGCCGGCCTTGGCGTCGGCCATGCGGCCGAGCTTGACCTCCGCCACCTCGACGAAGACCTGCTCGGGCAGCATCTCGGTCAGGAACCGGGCGATCGCCGGGGCCGAGCGCTCCGCCAGGCGGCGGGCGGCCGAGTGCACCTTGGCCGGCTCGCCGGTGTCGCCAAGCAGGCGCTCGATGATCAGGTCCCGCGATTCCGCCGGGCTAGCGGTAGTGCTCATGACGTCACACGCCCTTCGTCAGCGTCCGGCATAAGCTCAGGCCGCCTTCTTCTCGAGATTGCCGGTGTTGAGCGTGCTCTGCTCCACCGCGTCGATCGACGGCCGGTCGTAGGACGAGATCGTCTTGCGGCCGAACTCGATCGCCACCTGCGGCAGCGAGCCGTTCATATAGGCCAGCAGCGTCTGCTTCACGATGATGTAGAGGCGGTTCTTCTTCTCGCGCACCATCTTGATCTTGGCGGCGATCGGACCGACGAGGGCATAGGACAGGAAGATGCCGAGGAAGGTGCCCACCAGCGCCGCGCCGATCAGTGCGCCGAGGATTTCCGGCGACTGGTCGAGCGCGCCCATCGCCTTGACCACGCCCAGCACCGCGGCCACGATGCCCAGCGCCGGCAGGCCGTCGCCGACCGCGATCAGCGCGTGGTACGACTTCAGTTTGTCCGAGCGGATGGTCTGGATCTCTTCGTCCATCAGCGCCTCGATCTCGTGCGGGCGGGCGTTGCCGATGATGATGATGCGGCAGTAGTCGCAGATGAAGTGCGTCAGGTCGTGGTTCTTCAGCACTGTCGGGAAGGCCTGGAAGATCGTCGATTCCTCGGGGTTGTCGATATGCGCCTCGACCTCCGACCGCGTCTTGGTCCTGAGTTCGCGCATCAGGCTGTGCAGCACGCCGAGCGTTTCGAGATAGTCCTGCTCCTTCGGCACCGACTGCTTGAAGGCCTCGATGATGCCCCTGCCCGTGTCCTTGACCGTCGACATCGGGTTGGCGACCAGGAAGGTGCCGAGCGCGGCACCGCCGATGATGACGGCCTCCCACGGCTGCATGAGCACGCTGACCTTGCCGCCCATGGCCATGAAGCCGCCCAGCACGCAACCAAGCGTCACGACGAGTCCGATTAGAATGCCCACCGCAGGTCCTTCCGCATTGAAAGCAATACGCAGACAGCGATAGCGGTCGTGCCTTGTGTGAGGCTTGAAATGGCGCTGCGACCCGATTCAGCCTCGCGCAAGCATTCGCGCGTAGTTTTGCCCGACTATCCTGCGGCGGAAGGGGCCACGGCGTGCTCAATACCTATTCAAGCTACCAGTTGATCGCCAGGGACTTGAACAAGGCGCTCGACCGCGTCGAGTCCCGGCCGATGGTCGAGCGCGAGACCGAATACTACCTCAAGAACATCACCAAGGTTAAAAGCGTCGACGAGTTCGTCAAGAACGACCGGCTGTTCCGCTACGCCATGAAGGCCTTCGGCCTGCAGGACATGGCCTACGCCAAGGCCTTCATGGCCAAGGTGCTGCGCGAGGGCGTCACCGATCCCGACAGCTTCGCCAACAAGCTGTCCGACAAGCGCTACGTCGAATTCGCCAAGAGCTTCAACTTCGCCGACCTCGGCGCCCGCGCCACCGTCTACAACAAGGCCCAGCAGGGCGCGGTCGACAAATACCTGGCCGCGGTCAAGCTCGGCGGGGGCGACCCCAATGCCGCGGCCGTGCAGCAGGAGGTCAAGTATTACCTCGACAACATCGTCAAGGTGAAATCGGCCAAGGAGTTCATGGCCGACACCCGGCTCTACACCTTCGCCATGAAGGCCTATGGCCTCGAATCCTCCATCGCCAACAAGGAGATGATGGAGAGGGTGCTGGTCGGCGGCGTGCGCGACCCCAAGAGCTTCGCCAACCAGATGGCCGACAAGCGCTACGCGGCCTTCGCCGCCGCCTTCAACTTCGAGGCCTACGGCGCCGACGCCACTACCACCAATCCGGCGCAGAAGCCGGCAACCGAGAAATTCGTCCGCCAGACGCTCGAGGAAGACGCCGGCCAGACCAACGAAGGCGTGCGGCTTGCCCTCTACTTCCAGCGCAAGGCGCCTTCCCTCACCAACTTCTACGAGGTGCTTGCCGACAAGGCGCTGGCCAAGGTCGTGCGCACCGCGCTCGGCCTGCCCGACTCGCTCGCCTCCGCCGACGTCGACCTGCAGGTCAAGCATTTCGAGCAGCGGCTGAAGGTCACCGACTTCTCCAATCCGAAGAAGCTCGGCGATTTCCTCAAGCGCTTCACCAGCATGTGGGAGATCGCCAACCCGACTTCGCCGGTGCAGCAGTCGGCCGGCATCCTGTTCGGCAGGCCGGCAAGCTACGGGGTCTCCACCGACCTCATATTCGCCATGCAGAAGCTGAGGTTCTGAGGACATCATGCAGAACGGTCTCTACGTCGCGCTGTCGGCCCAGGTGGCGCTCGAAAAGCGCCTGAACACCATCGCCGACAACGTCGCCAATTCGTCCACCGTCGGCTTCCGCGCCACCGGCGTGAAGTTCGAGGACGTCGTCTCGGGTATCGGCGACAAGTCGGTGTCCTTCACATCGCCGGGCGACACCTACCTCTCGACCCAGAGCGGCGGCCTGACCCAGACCGCCAATCCGTTCGACTTCGCCATCCGCGGCGACGCCTGGTTCGGCATCGAGACGCCGGCCGGCACCGTCATGACCCGGGACGGACGCTTCACGCTCACCCAGGACGGACAGCTGGTCACGCTGGAGGGCTATCCGGTGCTCGACGCCGGCGGCGCGCCGATGCAGCTCGATCCGCGGGCCGGCCCGCCTGAGGCCGGCGCCGACGGCTCGCTGCGCCAGGACGGGCGGCTGGTCGGTGCCATCGGCCTCTACGAATTCAAGCCCGGCCCGAACTTCGTCCGCTACGGCAATTCGGGCGTGGTGCCCCCGGGAACGCCCGAGCCGGTCGTCGACCGCATGGCGGCGGGCGTCGCGCAGGGCTTCGTCGAGGAATCCAACGTCAACCCGGTCAAGGAGATGACCAAGCTCATCATGGTGCAGCGCGCCTTCGAGAACACGGCCGCGCTCATTCGCCAGACCGACGCCTCCTTCTCCGACGCCATCAAGACCCTCGGGTCCAAATAGGCCGCCAGGTGAGCACCCCCCTGCCCGCGATCCGCACCGACCTGCCCCCGGCACACGACAACCGGCTCGAGGCGCTGGAGCAAGTCCGGCGCCGCTTCGCCGACGACCGCATGCTCGTCCGGCGTGGAGGCCGCGTCACCGAGATCGCGCCGACGCACTACAAGGTCCGCGGCCTCTCTACCAGTGCAAGGCTGGGCGACATCGTCGAGCACGGCGGCCATGGCCTCGGCCGGCGCGGCGAGATCGTCCAGATCGGCCGCGACGAGGTGCTCGTCGCACCTTATGAAAGCAGCGGCGACGTCGGCGTCGGCGATGCCGTCTTCACCCGCGGCCCGATCGCCGTCACACCGCATCCGAGCTGGCGCGGCCGCGCCATCGATGCGCTCGCCCGTCCCATCGACCATGGCCCGCCGCTGATCCGCAGCGCCTCGCCGGGCGGAGCGGCCGTGGCGCCGCCGGCAGCGCTCGCCCGCCAGCGCGTCGACACCGGCTTCCGCACCGGCGTCCGCGTCATCGACATCTTCGCCCCGCTCTGCTTCGGCCAGCGCATGGGCATCTTCGCCGGCTCGGGCGTCGGCAAGTCGACGCTGCTTGCCATGCTGGCCGGCGCCGATGCGTTCGACACGGTCGTCGTCGCCCTGATCGGCGAGCGTGGCCGCGAGGTGCGCGAATTCCTCGAGGACACGATCGGCGCAGCCTCCATGGCCAAGACCATCGCCGTCGTCGCCACCAGCGACGAGAGCGCCATGATGCGCCGCCGCGCCCCCGACACCGCCATGCGCGTCGCCGAACACTTCCGCGACCGCGGCGACCGCGTCCTGCTGGTGCTCGATTCCATCACCCGTTTCGCCCACGCGCTGCGCGAGGTCGCCATCGGTGCGGGCGAGCCGCCGGTGGCGCGCGGCTATCCGGCGTCCGTCTTCACCGAGCTTCCCAAGCTGCTCGAACGCGCCGGACCGGGCGTCGAGGGCAAGGGCTCGATCACCGCGATCATCTCGGTGCTGGTCGACGGCGACGACCACAACGACCCCGTCGCCGATTCCGTGCGCGGCATCCTCGACGGCCATATCGTGCTCGACCGCTCGATCGCCGAGCAGGGCCGCTATCCGCCGGTCAACCCGCTGTCGTCGATCTCGCGCCTCGCCGGCAAGGCCTGGACGCCGGACGAGCGCGTGCTCGTCGGCAAACTCAAGGCTATGATCTCGCGCTTCGAGGACACGCGCGACATCCGCCTGCTCGGTGCCTACCAGCCCGGCGCGGATCCCGAACTGGATCTCGCCGTGCGCCAGGTCCCGGTCATCTACGAGGCGCTGGCACAGTCGCCGTCCGACGGTTCCGCGCCGGACCCGTTCTCCGACCTCGCCCGCCATCTGAAAGCCAAGGATAGAGCCAATGTTCAGGCGGAATGATCCGGCCAGCGAACTGCTGGACATGATCGGCTCGAACCAGAAGCCGGCCACCCTGCTCCAACGCCTCGGGATGAAGCGCCGCACCATCATTCTCGCCCCGCCCGCGCGCCGAAACGACCGTCGCGGCGACCTGATGATCGCCGGCCTGGGCATCGCCATCGGCCTCGCGAGCGCGCTCTTCCCCTGGTACATCTTCTTCAATCCGGAAAAATTCGGCGTGCGCGCGCTGAAATTCGCCGGCGACGGGCAGAGCGAACAATCGGTTCCGCTCGCGCTCGGCCAGCAGGTAGAGCGCGTCGGCGCGCCGATGTCGGTCGAGGACATCCCGCCGATGCAGCTGGATCTGTTCGCCACCGGCTCGCTGCGCCCCGACAAGGACGAGGGCCCCGGCGTGCCGGGCGTCGAACAGCAGCCCTTCCCCGGCCCGGCGGTCAACTTCACCCTCGTGCACGTCGCCAACGGCCGCGCCATGGTCCAGGACCAGAGCGGGCTCTGGGTGGTGCAGCGCGGCTCCGTCCTGCCCGACTCGAGCCGCGTCGCCTCCATCGAGCAGCGCGACGGAAAATGGGTTCTCGTCACCTCCCGCGAGGACGTGGTCGAGCTCCAGCGCTGACCGTCCGCAGGCGCCTGCGGACGCGCGCAAGGCCCGCGCAAGACTGGGGCAATAGTGTTTGGAAATCTGCTCGGAGATTTCCATGGACCCCGTCAACCTCTTCGATCTGGCCGCCCAGCAGGCTCGCTGGCTCTCGGTGCGCCAGACGACCATCGCCGGCAACGTCGCCAACGCCAACACGCCCGGCTACCGGGCGAACGACGTCGAGCCTTTCGAGCAGGTTCTCGACCGCACGCGCGTGGCGATGACCGCGACGCAGGCCGGGCATCTCGGCGGCGGCGCCACCGACGCGAACTACGCCGTCCGCCAGCAGGAACCAGACACCGCCGTGCTGCCCTCCGAAAACACGGTGGCGCTGGAAAGCGAACTCATCAAGGCCGGCGACGTGCGCCGCTCGTTCGAGCTGAACACGGCCGTCGTCAAGGCCTTCCACCGCATGGTCATGTTGAGCAGCAAGGCCTGAATGCCATGGATCCGCTGAGCGCAGCACTCAAGATCGCCGGCTCCGGCCTCGGCGCCCAGTCCGAACGGCTCCGCATCGTTTCGGAAAACCTCGCCAACGCGCAGTCGACCGGCGACACGCCCGGCGCCGAGCCGTATCGGCGCAAGACCATCAGCTTCGCCGCCGAGCTCGACCGCGCGACCGGCGGCTCGACCGTCGAGATCGCCGCCATCGGCAACGACCAGTCGGCGTTCCCGCTCGAATTCCAGCCCGGCAACCAGGCCGCCGACGCCAACGGCTACGTCAAGATGCCCAACGTCAACGTGCTGATCGAGATGGCCGACATGAACGAGGCCAACCGGTCCTACGAAGCCAACCTGCAGGTCATCAAGCAGGCGCGCGATCTCATTTCCATGACCATCGACCTTATGAGGAGCCAGTCGTGATCGGTACCATCAGCCCGCTCGGCCCGCAGGCACTTAGCAAGCCGACGAGCATCGTTCCGGAAGCGGCGCGCGCCGCCACCGGCGACGTCGCTTCCTCCTTCGCCGCAGCCCTTGCCGACGCCGCCACCCAGACCGCGGCGACGCTGCGCCAGGCCGAGCAGATGTCGATCGCCGGCATGCAGGGTCACGCCGACACCCGCGAGGTGGTCGATGCGGTGATGACCGCCGAGCGTTCGCTGCAGGCCGCGATCGCCATCCGCGACAAGATCGTCACCGCCTATCTCGAAGTCAGCCGCATGGGCATCTGAGGACCACGAAGATGAAAGCCCTCTCCATCGCCGCCACCGGCATGAACGCCCAGCAGACCAATCTCGAGGTGATCGCGAACAACATCGCGAACATCAACACCACCGGCTACAAGCGCGCCCGCGCCGAATTCTCCGACCTGCTCTACCAGGTCGATCGCATGCAGGGCGTCCCCAGCCGCGCCAACGCCGCGATCGTGCCGGAAGGCGTCAGCATCGGCCTCGGCGTCAAGACCGCGGCCGTCCGCAACGTCCACGTCCAGGGCGGCCTGACCAGCACCGGCAACCAGTTCGACATGGCACTCACCGGCAAGGGCTGGTTCCAGATCGACGGGCCCGAGGGCGAGACGCTCTACACCCGCGCCGGCTCCTTCAACACCAACGCCACCGGCCAGCTCGTCACCGTCGACGGCTATGTCGTGACCGGCGGCATCACCATCGACCCCAACGCCACCGAGGTCGTCGTCAACAATTCCGGCCAGGTCTTCGCCCGCGTCGCCGGCCAGACGGATCTCGTGCAGCAGGGGCAGCTGATGCTGTCGAACTTCGCCAACGAGGCGGGGCTCGCGCCGCTCGGCGACAACCTGTTCCAGGCGACCGAGGCCTCCGGCCCGGCCATCGACGGCATCCCCGGCGACCCCGGCTTCGCCACGGTCAAGCAGGGCTACCTGGAAAATTCCAACGTCGACCCGGTCAAGGAAATCACCGAGCTGATCTCGGCCCAGCGCGCCTACGAGATGAACTCCAAGGTCATCCAGGCGGCCGACGAAATGGCCGCCGTCGTCTCCAAGAACATCCGGTGAGCATGATGCGGCAGCGCCACGCCCTCCCTCGCATCCGCGCGGCAGCGCTCGCGCTCGCCATGCTCGGCGGCGCCGGCGCGGCCCACGCGCAGGAGGTCGTTCTCGTCCCCAACCGCGTCATCTATCCCGGAGAGACGGTCGTCATGTCGTCGCTCCGGGAAGTCACGCTCAAGCCGGGCAAGGTGCGCCCGGACGGGGTCGCGACACGCGCCGAGGAGCTCGACGGCAAGGTCGCCAAGCGCACGCTGCTGCCCGGCCGCTACGTCGCGGCGGGCGCGCTGCGCCAGCCCTGGCTGGTCGACCGCGGCGCCGCGGTCCAGGTGGTCTTCGAGGCCGGCGCGCTGACGATCTCGGCCGCCGCCGTCGCCCTCGACCCGGGTGCCGCCGGCGACCAGGTCAAGGTGCGCAACGTCGACAGCGGCAAGATCCTCACCGGCACCGTCATGGCCGACGGCTCCATCCGCGTAGGTGCGACATGATCCGCAGGCTGGTACTCGCGGCGGTCGCCGTCCTCGGCCTGCAGGCAGCCTATGCCGACGGCCCCGAGGGCACGCCGATTTCGGAGCTGCAGGAGCCCGGCGGCAAGCCTGTCGGCAACGGCGGCAGCGGCAACGACTATGCCGGTCTCGGCGAGCGCGGCGGTATGGCCGGCGCCTATGACGACCCCGGCCGGCTGACCACCCTCAACGGCGGCGGCAACCTCGCCAGCGTCCGCATCAAGGACATCGCCGTCCTGCAGGAAGCGCGCGACAACCAGCTCGTCGGCTATGGCCTGGTGATCGGCCTCAACGGCTCCGGCGACAGCCTGCGCAACTCGCCCTTCACCGAGCAGTCGATAAGGGCGATGCTCGAAAATCTCGGCGTCGCCTCCGAGGATGGCCGCGCCCGCGTCCGCAACGTCGCCGCCGTCATCGTCACCGCCAACCTGCCCGCCTTCGTGCAGGCAGGCGCGCGCATCGACGTCAACGTCTCCTCGCTCGGCGATGCCTCGTCGCTGGCCGGCGGCACGCTCGTCATGACCCCGCTCAAGGCGGCCGACGGCGAGATCTACGCCGTGGCGCAGGGTTCCATGCTGGTCGGCGGCTTCAACGCCCAGGGCGCGGCCGAATCCGTGACGCAGGGCACCCCGACCGCCGGCCGCGTGCCCAACGGCGCTATCGTCGAGCGCGAGGTCAAGGCTCGCTTCGTCGACGAGAACGTCCTGACCCTGCAGCTCCTCAATCCGGACTTCTCCACCGCCGTGCGCATCGCCGACGCCATCAACAGCTACGCCCGCCAGCGTTTCGGCAAGCGCGTCGCCGGCGAGCAGGATTCGCGCGCCGTCATCGTGCGCAAGCCCGAAGGCATCTCCACCGCACGCTTCTACGCCGAGCTCGAGAACCTGCTCGTCAAGTCGGATGCGCCCGCACGCGTCGTCGTCGACGAGCGCACCGGCACCATCGTCATCGGCAACGAGGTCAAGGTCTCGCGCGTCGCCATCAGCCACGGCACACTCACCGTGCGCATCACCGAGCAGCCGCGGGTGGTCCAGCCCGAGCCCTTCTCGCGCGGCCAGACGGCGGTCGAGGACTTCACCGTCATCGAGGCCGAGCGTCCCGGCTCCAAGGTCGGCCTGCTCAACGGCCCCGACCTGCAGACCCTGGTTGCCGGCCTCAACCGCCTCGGGGTCAAGCCCGACGGCATCATCTCCATCCTCCAGGGCATCAAATCCGCGGGCGCCCTGCAGGCCGAACTGGTTGTGCAATAGGGCTCGTCATGGCGAACGTCATTCCCCTTCCACTCCGCAGCCGGGCGCTCGCCGCGGCCGCCGTCGCGGCGGTGCTGATGGGCGCCGCCCCGTCGCATGCCCAGGAGGTGCGCCAGGTGCTCGACGGCCCCGAGGCCTCGGGCGAACGCGTCGCTCCGGCCGCGCCCAGCGAGGTCGAGCGCTTCTGCTCCAACATCGCCGACGCCGCCCGCGACCGCCGCTATGCCATCCAGGCGGACGAACTCAAGAAGCTGCAGGCCGACGTCGACCAGCGCCTCGCCGCCCTCGAGGAGAAGCGCAGCGAATACGAGACCTGGCTCAAGCGCCGCGAGGTGTTCCTCGCCCGCGCCGAGGAGAACCTCGTCCAGATCTATTCGCGCATGAAACCCGACGCCGCCGCCGAGCGCCTTTCCAAGCTCAATGTCGAGCTCGCCTCGGCCATCCTGATGAAGCTCGACGCCCGCAAGTCAAGCGTCATCCTCAACGAAATGGAAAGCAAGTCGGCCGCGGAGCTCACCCGCGTCATGGCGAGCGCCACGCGCCGGGAAGACCCCTCATGACCAGAAACGCCCTCCTCGCGGCCTCGCTCGCCGGCGTCCTCGCCGGCTGCGCCGCCAATCTCAAGGAGATCAACAAGGAACCCGCAATGTCGGCGGTCGGCTCCGGCATCGACGACGGCAGCTCGGCGATGTACCGCTACCCCGAGGCGCCCGCCGCACCGGTCAAGCGTTTCTCGCTGTGGCAGGACAAGCAGAGCCGCATGTTCACCGATCCGCGCGCCCTGCAGCCGGGCGACATCCTGACCGTCAGGATCCAGATCGACGACCGCGCCCGCTTCAAGAACGAATCCGAGCGCTCGCGCACCTCCAATCGCAAGATCGGGCTCGGCATGAACATGGAATGGGACGGCGCCGGCACCGGCGGTTCGGCCGATGCCGACGTCGATTCCGAATCCAAATTCGCCGGCGACGGCGCCACCTCGCGGTCGGAGAAGCTCGACCTGCTCGTCGCGGCCGTGGTGACCGAGGTGCTGCCCAACGGCAACATGATGATCCGCGGCTCCCAGGAGGTTCGCGTCAACGCCGAACTGCGCGTTCTCACCATCGCCGGCATCGTGCGCCCGTCCGACATCGGACCGGAGAACACCATCCCCTACGAGCGCATCGCCGAGGCGCGCATTTCCTATGGCGGCCGCGGCCGCCTGAGCGAGGTCCAGCAGCCGCCCTACGGCCAGCAGTTCCTCGACCAGGTCCTCCCGTTCTAGGCGCGCCCATGTCGACCGTCGAACAGCCCCTCCCGCGCAAGGCCGGCCCCTCGGTTGTCGTGCAGATCGTCATCCTCGTGCTCATGACCGCCGCCGCCGTCGGCATGGGCTGGCTGTCGGGCGCCTATCTCCAGGACAAGAGCAAGCCGGCCGAAAAGCCGGCCGCGGAATCGCCGTCGCACAAGTCCGGCGAAGGCGGCGACGAGCGACTGGCCAAGGGCACACTGGTGCAGCTCGCCCCGATCACCACCAACCTGGCCGCCCCGGACACCATGTGGGTGCGCCTCGAAGTCTCGCTGGTGCTCACCGAGCCGCAGCCGCCGGAAATGGCCGAGCGTATCCACCAGGATCTGCTCGCCTATGCCCGCACCTTGCGCATCCACCAGATCCAGGGCGCCAGTGCGCTCCGCCAGCTCAAGACCGACCTCGACGAGCGCGCCGCGCTGCGCAGCGGCGGCAAGGTCAAGGAAGTCCTGATCAGGACGTTGCTGTTCGAATGAAGAAATTTCTGGCTACCGCCGCCATCCTGGCCGCCACGGTCCTTCCCGCCGGCGCCCAGCAGCTCGACCTGAGCGCGATCGGCAAGGCCGACGGCGCCACCGTCGGCTACATCATCCAGATGTTCGGCCTGCTCAGCGTGCTTTCGGTCGCGCCGGGCCTGCTCATCATGGTGACGAGCTTCACCCGCTTCGTCATCGCGTTTTCGATCCTGCGCACCGGCATCGGCCTGCAGTCGACGCCCGCCAACCTCATCCTGATCTCGCTGTCGCTGTTCATGACCTTCTACGTCATGGCGCCGACCTTCGATCAGGCCTGGCAGAGCGGCGTAAAGCCGCTGATGGACGACCAGATCACCCAGGCCGAGGCGGTCGACCGCATTTCCGACCCCTTCCGCACCTTCATGATGCGCAACGTCCGCGACAAGGACTTCGCCCTCTTCGCCGATCTCGCCCGCGAGCGCGGCCAGGTCGTGTCGGAGGAGAAGGTCGACCTGCGCATCCTCGTCCCTGCCTTCATGATCTCCGAGATCCGCCGCGGCTTCGAGATCGGCTTCCTGATCGTGCTGCCCTTCCTCGTCATCGACCTCATCGTCGCCACCATCACCATGGCGATGGGCATGATGATGCTGCCGCCCACGGTGGTGTCGCTGCCCTTCAAGATCCTGTTCTTCGTGCTCATTGACGGCTGGAACCTGCTCGTCGGCAGCCTGGTGAGATCGTTCACGTAGCTCAGCCGAGCTTCCTCCCCCCGCATACCGAAAGTCAGGTCGCGCGCCGGTTGCACCGCCGCGCGTCAAACGTGCATTCCTGTAAAAAAATCAGCAGGTTAACACAGGTTAACCATACTATTTAGACCTTTGGTAGGAAGTCGCCCGTTAGATCGCGGTACAGGGCGAGTTGGCCACGACAGATGGCCATAGGCATGATGCCGCTTCGCCCGAGCCGGTGGTTTTCCGGCATGTTCCTCATAAAATTTGTGTACAAGGAACAGGGCTCATGGCTAGCCTTCTCACCAACGCGTCCGCAATGACGGCGCTGCAGACCCTCGCGAGCACCAACAAGAACCTCGAGACCACCCAGAACCGCATCGCCACCGGCCAGCGCGTTTCGACCGCTTCGGACAACGCGGCCTACTGGTCGATCGCCACGAGCATGCGTTCGCAGACCGGCGCCCTTAGCGCCGTGCAGGATGCCCTCGGCCTCGGCGCCGCCATCCTCGACACCGCTTCGAGCGCTCTCGAAGAGGCCATCGACAAGACCAAGGAAATCCTGGCCAAGTACGTTGCTCGTGCAACGCCGGGCACCGACACCGCCGCCATCGACGCTGAAATCACCCAGCTGAAGGCCCAGGTCACCTCGATCGCCCAGAACGCCGACTTCCAGGGCGTCAACATGCTCGAGACCGGCGGCACGGCTGCCAACATCGTGACCGGCTACCAGCCGGGCGCCGCTCCGACGACGATGACGGTTGCCGCCTACGATCTCGAAGCCGCGCTGGCTGCCGCGACCGACACCATGACCGTCGAGACCGCCCTGGACGCGATGAAGACGGCTGCCGCCGGCATCGGCGCGGCCAAGACCCGCGTCGACTCGCAGAAGTCGTTCACCAGCAAGCTGATCGACTCGATGGACCGCGGTATCGGCCAGCTGGTCGACGCCGACATGAACAAGGAATCGGCACGTCTGGCCGCTCTGCAGACCCAGCAGCAGCTCGGCATCCAGGCGCTCTCGATCGCCAACTCGAGCTCGCAGTCGCTCCTGTCGCTGTTCCGCGGCTAACAATATCGGACGGGCGCGGTTCGCCGCGCCCGCATCGATATCGATCCGAGCCGTCTCAGGCATGTGGATCGAACGCCGGGTCGCACCGCAAGGTGCGGCCCGGTTTGCCTTTTTTGGCATTGCCCTGGTCTGGTTCCGGTCGCATCCTGCGCCCGACAGGTCGCCGCCCGTGGACGCCTCCGCGCCCCCGCTCCCAGATAGCCACGCACAAGCTCAGTTCCGGTAGATTCCCGCCGACGGCACGCGTGCGCTGGCGCGTGCCGCGTCGTCGTTAATTCGCCGTTAACCATAGTTGTTTAGTCGTGGTTAACCAATTGCACTGCCGGTTCGGCCCGCGTCATCGGCGGAGCGGACGGAAACCGCAATCGGCACGCGCCCGCGAGGCGCAGATCGACAGAGGGGGGCCCATTCGATGTCCAGTATCATGACCAACGCGTCGGCGATGACCGCGCTGCAGAGCCTGAGCTCCACAAACAAGGCGCTTCAGACCGCCCAGGGGCGCATCTCGACCGGCTATCGCGTCGCCGAAGCGTCCGACAACGCCGCCTACTGGTCCATCGCCACCACCATGCGTTCCGACAACAAGGCCAACTCGTCCGTGCAGGACGCGCTCGGCCTCGGCGCGGGCAAGGTCGACACTGCCTACACCGCCCTCAAGGACGTCATCGGCGTCATCGACGACATCAAGCAGAAGCTGATCACCGCGCGCGGCCAGGGCCTCGACATCCGCCAGCAGATCCAGGGCGAAATCGCCCCCCTGCAGGTCCATCTCAAGAGCGCAGCGGTGGGCGCAAGCTATGCCGGCTCCAACATGCTCGCCACCGACGACCCGGGCCCGGTCGAGATCGTCTCCTCCTACAACCGCGCCGCCGACGGCACCGTCACCCTCGGCAAGATCTCGATCGACATCACCAACATCACGCTGTTTGCGGCCAACGGCACGCCCAAGCCGATCACCACCGACATCATGGCCATCGACGTCGAGACCAACGGCACCGACGCCGACATCGACGGCTACCTTGCCGACATCGAAACGGCGCTGACGTCGATGACCCTGGCCGCCTCCGAGCTCGGCGCCGCCAAGTCGCACATCGACCTGCAGAAAGACTTCGTCTCCAAGCTGATGGATTCCATCGACCGTGGCGTCGGCCAGCTCGTCGACGCCGACATGAACAAGGAATCGACCCGCCTGCAGGCGCTCCAGGTGCAGCAGCAGCTCGGCATCCAGGCGCTGTCGATCGCCAACTCCAATTCGCAGGCGATCCTCTCCCTGTTCAAGGGCTGACCGGCCGCCCGAACCCGCATCCAATCTCGATGGGCCGCGCCTCCCGCGCGGCCCATTTCATTTTCGCACAAGCTTCGAGTTCTAGGGTCTCCGTGGAAGATATTGCGGGGAGCCTTCGCACGTGCCCGAACAGATCCAGAGCATCGTCGCCAATCTGCAGAGCTTCGGCCCGCGCCGGCTCGCGATTCTCGGCGGCATCGCCGCCCTTGTGCTCGCCATCGTCGGCGTGGCGTCGGTCTATCTCAACCGTCCCGCCTACGAGACCCTCTATGTCGGTCTCGAGCGCTCGGACGTGAACCAGATCGGCATGGTGCTGAGCGAGGCCGGCATCGGCTTCGACGTCGCCTCCGACGGCACCACCGTGCTCGTGCCCGCCGGCTCCACCGCCAAGGCGCGCATGCTGCTGGCCGAGAAGGGCCTGCCGACCAGCGCCAACGCCGGCTACGAGCTGTTCGACAATGTCGGCTCGCTCGGCCTCACCTCGTTCATGCAGCAGGTCACCCGCGTCCGCGCCCTCGAAGGCGAGATCGCCCGCACCATCCAGTCGATCGAGGGCATCAAGGCCGCCCGCGTCCACATCGTCATGTCCGAACGGGCGAACTTCCGCCGCGACGAGCAGAAGCCTTCGGCGTCCGTGGTCATCCGAGCCGCAAACGCCGACGCCGAGAAGTCCGCCCTGTCGATCCGCCATCTCGTCGCCGCCGCTGTCCCCGGGCTCGACGCCGAGCGCGTGACCGTGCTCGACGCCGGCGGCAACCTGCTCGCCTCGGGCGACGATCCCAGCAATTCGAGTGCCGCGCGCGCCATCGGCGTCGAGCGCACCGTCGAGACGCAGATCGAGGAAAACATCCGCCGCGCGCTCGCCGCCTATCTCGGCTCGGACAATTTCCGCGCCAGCGTCAAGGCCGAGGTCAACACCGATTCGCGCCAGACCGAGGAGACCATCTTCGATCCGGATTCGCGCGTCGAACGCTCGGTCCAGGTCGTGCGCGCCAACGAAAACAGCAACCAGAAGCAGTCGGCCACCCCGACCACCGTCGAGCAGAACCTGCCCGATGCCGAGGCGACCGCCACCGAGGGGCCGCAGTCGAGCTCGGCCAGCGACCGCAAGGAGGAGATCACCAACTACGAGATGAACTCCAAGCGCATCGCCACCGTCTCCAACGGCTACACCGTCACCAAGATGTCGATCGCCGTCGTCGTCAACCAGCAGCGCCTCGCCGCGGTGCTGGGCCAGAACGCGACGCCCGAGGCGATCGCCGCCCGCGTCGCCGACATCCAGAAGCTGGTCGCCTCCGCCACCGGCTTCGACGAGAAGCGCGGCGACAGCATCAATGTCTCGGCGGTGGAGTTCATCGACGGCCTCGAGGGCGAGGAGGTTTCCGGACCGGGCGTGCTCGCCTCCATCGGCCAGTACGCCGGCACCATGATCAACGCAGCCGCCTTCATCGTCGTCGTCTTCCTCGTCGCCTTCTTCGGCCTGAGGCCGATGGCGACCGCGCTGTCCAAGCCGGCGACGCCCGCGCTGGCCGGCCCGAGCTTCGAGGAGGTGCAGCGTTCGCTGCCGACGCCGGAGGCCGCCGCCGAGGCGCCGCCGGCCCTGCCCGGCGCCCGCCCCAACGCCATCGACGACCTGCGCAACAAGCTGCGTCCCGCGCCGCAGGACAGGCTCGCCCGCATGGTCGACCTCAATGAGGAACGCACCGCGCTCATCCTGCGCAAATGGGCCGCCGCGGAGGCCGCCTGATGTCCATCGCCGCACTGTTCGAACGGCTGACCGACTTCGCGCCGCACGCCCCGCGCGATGCCGAGCCCGCGCAGCCGGCGGGCGCCGCCTATCCCAAGCCGGTGCCGGACCTCGACGTGCCCGCGCTGGTCGCCTCGGCCGTCGCCGAAGCCGAGGCCGCGCTCGCGGCGCGGCTCGCCCAGGAGCATCAGGCAGCGCTCGAGGCCGAGCGCCAGCGTCACGGAGCCGAACTTGCGGCACTGGGCGCCCGACTCGGCTCCGATGCGGGCGCCGTCATCACGGCCGGCATCGGCGACATGGAGGCGCGCCTCGTCCACCTCACCACCGATGCGGCGGCACGCGTCATCGCCGGGCTGGTCAGCGACGACATCCGCGGCCGCTCCATCGATGCGCTCGCCGCCGCCATTCTCGCGGCCCTGGCCGACCGCGACGCCGTGCGCATCAAGGTCAGCGGGCCGCAATTCATGTTCGATGCGCTCGCCGCCGCCCTGGGCGAGCGTGCCGAAGGCGTCGACTTCACCGAGGCCGCCGGCTTCGACCTCAGCGTCGCCATCGACGACAGCCTGTTCGAGACCCGCCTCGGCGAATGGTCCGCCGCCCTTTCAGAGACCTTGCCATGAGCATCGCCAACGACAGCGAACCGCGGCACGAGATCGTCATCGTCAGGCGCCACCATGGCGACCATGACGAGGCCCACCACGGCGGCGTCTGGAAGATCGCCTTCGCCGACTTCATGACGGCGATGATGTGCTTCTTCCTCGTCATGTGGCTGATCAGCGCCGCCAACGAGCAGACCAAGGCGGCGGTCGCGAGCTACTTCAATCCGGTCAAGCTGGTCGACCGCAACGCCAGCCGCAAGGGCATCGAGGAGCTCGGCGACGGGCCCAATTCCGTCGGCCTCACCGCCGAGGACCCCCAGCAGGCGAGCGACAAGGCCGGCACCGACGGACGCGGCAATGCCGGCCCCTCCACCGAGCAGAACTCCGTCGATGCCGCCGACACGGTGAAGCGCTCCGACGAGCAGCTGTTCAGCGACCCCTACGCCGTGCTCGCCGAGATCGCGCAGGACACCGGGCAAAAGGCCAACGTCTCCGACAAGGGCGACGGCGGCGCGCAGGAGGCCGGCCCCGCGACCGGCGCCTCGGGCGGCGACGCCTATCGCGATCCCTTCGCGCCGGACTTCTGGACCGAGCAGGTGGCGACGCCCGCGGCCGAGGCGAGCTCCGAGCGCGCCGCCCTCGAAGGCGAGCCGGCCAAGCCCGGCGACAAGACCGCCCGCTCGGAGATCCCGCCGGCCGTGAAGGCGGTGGAGGCTCAGCCCGGCGCCGCCGCCGAGCAGGTCCCGCCCGCGACCCCGACGCCGACCGCGGCGGCGCGCGAGAAGGCCGAGACGGCCGGCGACGCTCCCAAGCCGGATGCCGCCGAGGCCGAGGCCCTCGCCACGGCACCCGCCAAGCCCGAGGCCAAGCCCGACGACCGGCCGACCCAGGACACCATCGACCAGGCCGACGCCATCCGCCGCGAGCTGGCCGAGGCGCTCAAGCCCGGCGAACAGCTTCCCGACGGCCTGTCCGTCGTCGCCACCGACAAGGGCGTCGTCATCTCCGTCACCGAGCAGCTCGATTTCGGCATGTTCGAGATCGGCTCCGCGGTGCCGCGCCGCGAGCTCGTCCACGCCATGGAGAAGATCGCCAAGACCATCGCCGCCCATGATGGCAAGGTCTCGATCAACGGCCATACCGACGCGCGTCCGTTCAAGGGCGGCACCTATGACAACTGGCGGCTTTCCACCGCCCGCGCCCACTCGGCCTACTACATGCTGGTGCGCGCCGGCCTCGACGAGAAGCGCATCGTCGAGGTCGCCGGCTTCGCCGACCGCAAGCTGAAGGACCCGGCCGATCCTTACGCGGCCGTCAACCGCCGCATCGAGATCCTGCTGGAGGAGGGCGAATGAGGCTGGTGGCGACCCTCTCCGGCGCCGCTGCCCTTGTCGCGCTGTTCGCCGCCGTCGCGCCCGGCGCTGCGCGCGCCGCCGAGGCGCCGGCGCTCGAACCCTACCAGATGGTACGCTGCCTGCAGCTGGTGCAGGACCGCATCGCCGCCGGCGACCTCGCCTCGCTGCCGATGCAGCGCAAGCTGCTGGAGCTGACCGACCAGCGCATGCGCTCCGCCGAACCCGGCGAGTTCAGCGACAAGAAGAACTTCCGCGCCCTGCTCATCTACGCCATGAGCGGCGGCAACCCCGTCACCATCGAGCAGGTCGTGTCGCGCCTCACCCTCGAAGAGGCCGACCGGACCATGGCCCAGGGCGTCATCGACTATCTGCGCGGCAAGCCCAAGGGCACCATCGCCGCGCTCGCCGCCGTCGAGCCGCTGGCGCAGACCTCCGAGCTCGGCGCCTTCCTCGCCCTGGTCAAGGGCTCGGTGGCGATCACCGAGACGCCGGAGACGGCGGTCGAGCTGTTCGACCAGGCGCGCCTGCTCGCCCCCGGGACCCTCGTCGAGGAGGCGGCGCTGCGCCGCTCGGTCGGCCTCGCCCCCCGCCTCGCCGACGGCGGCCGCTTCCTGCGCAACTCCACCCAATATGTCCGCGCCTATCTGCGCTCGCCCTACGCCAGCCAGTTCGCCGATGCCTTCGTTGCGGGCGTCGTCACGCTGAACGGCCAGATCAATCTCGACGCGCTGGCCGACATCACCGCCATGATGGACGCCGAGCAGGAGAAGGTCGTCTACCTGCGCATCGCCCGCCGCGCCGCCATC
Organism: Aminobacter sp. BE322; assembly: GCF_050433525.1. NCBI lineage: Bacteria > Pseudomonadati > Pseudomonadota > Alphaproteobacteria > Hyphomicrobiales > Phyllobacteriaceae > Aminobacter > Aminobacter sp. BE322. Next base: position 154,928 of record NZ_JBNPXB010000002.1, read on the forward strand.
GACGGCCTCACCGAGCTTTCCGCCTACGCCTCGCGCAAGGCCGAGCAAGGCCGCGACGGCCAGCGCAACGACGCCGACCCGCGCACCCAGCTCTATTCCGGGCTGTCCGCCGTCACCTCCGGCTCCGTCGAGGAGATGCTGGGCAAGCTTGAGGGCATCGACCGCGAGAAACTGTCCAAGGGCGACCGGGCTTTGCTCGACGCCGCCGAGGCGGTGGCCTCCGAGGTGGTGTCGGGCGTGCCCACCGGCTCGCCGACCGGAGCCCCGCCCGCCGACATCGGCGACCTGCCGCCGGCCTCGATCGACATCGACACCGCCGCTCCCGCCGACCCGATGGTGCCGGACGCCATGGAGCCCGCGCCCGAAGCCACCGCGGCCGCGCCCACGACGATCCGCGAACCCGCCGTGCCCGCCGTCACCGACCCCACACCCATTGCCGCTCAGCCGGCCGCTGCCGAGCCGAGCGATCCCAAGATCATCGACGCCCGCCGCAAGCTCGAGGCCATCGACGAACTTCTCGGAGGCTCCCCCAAATGACCGACGCCATCCGCCCGGCGCTGGCCGGCCCGCTCGCCAGGCAGGCGCCCGCTGCCGGCCGTTCCGCCCTCGCGGGCGACGAAGAGGCCGCGGATTTCGGCAGCGCCCTGCTCCAACCGAAGCAGCCGCCCAAAGGCCAGGTCGGCGCCGAAGCGCCGCACGGCAAGCGTCTGCAGCAGCTGCTCGAACGGCTGGCCGAAGCATCGTCCGCCGCCGAACGGCCCGAGCTCCCGGCGATCGCCGCCCCGGTCGAGGACGCCGAGACAAGCCCGTCCGACGAGGCCTCGCCTGCCAAAACCGGTGCCGAGCCTGAGACACCAGACGAGGCGACGGGCGCCGCCATGCCCTTGCTCATAGCCCTTAGCGAACTGCGCAAGGCCGCGAGCCAGCCGGCGAACGCCGCCTCGGAGGATGGCGAAGCCGCAGCCGAAAGCCATCCCGGCGCCTCGGGCGAAACGCCCGCCGCCAGCCGCCCGTCGCTCGTGCTCGCCGGCCTGCCGCCGCGCAATCCTTCCGACGGCATTTCGCCGCCGCCCGGCATGGCCGTGTCGGCCGAAGCGCGCGGTTCGGACAAGCCGGGCGCCACCCCGGGCGAAGCACCCGGCCAGCTGGTTAAGGACATCGTGGTCGATGCCGACAGGCCGCGGCCGGCTCAGCAGTCCGGCCAGGCGGACCAGCCGGCCGCCCCTGCCCGCGTCTCCGTGGTTGCCGAGCAGTTCATTCCGGCACCCGCAACCCCCGGCCCGAGCGGGACGACCGGCGCACTGGCGCTCGCCATCGCCTCCGGAGCGCCGGCGACGTCGGCCGCCGCGGCCGCGCAGGTCCACAACGCCACTTCCGCGCCGGGCGCCACGCACGTGCTCAAGATCCAGTTGCGGCCCGTCGAGCTGGGCATGGTCACGGCCAGCCTGCGCCTCTCCGGAGAGCAACTTAGCGTTGAGATCGAGGTGGAGAACGCCGAGGCCTACCAGCGCCTCTCGGCCGATCGCGAGGCGCTCGCCAGTGCCCTGCGCGGGCTCGGCTTCGAGGTCGATCGCCTCACCATCCAGCAGCCTCAGGCCAGCGCCGGCACCCAGACCCGCAACGATGGATCGGCCTTCGCGGGTGGGGCGGGCGGACGCGACCAGCCGGCCTTCCAGTCGGGCGGCACGGGCAGCGAGGGCGGCGGATCGGGCAGCGGCCAGGCAGGACGGAGAGCACCGGATGAAGATGGCAACCTGCGCAATATCTCGACGCTTGACCCTAACCGTCCTGGCAGCAGCCTCTATATCTAGCGTTCCGCTGGCCTCGGCGTCCGCTGCCGTCAATCCGTGCGAGCCGGAGATCCTGCGCGCCGCCGATCGCTACGGCGTGCCGGTCGGCATCCTCTATGCGGTCGGCCTCACCGAGACCGGCAAGAAGGGCAGTCTTCAGCCCAATGCATTGAATATAGAAGGAAAAGCGGTGTTTCCACGCAATCCGGCCGAAGCCCTCGCGGCGTTCGAGGCGGCGCGAAGCGAAGGCAAGACCCTGATCGACCTCGGCTGCATGCAGATCAATTTCCGCTACCACGCGGCCGAGTTCCGTAGCGTCCGCGACATGCTCGATCCGCGCCTCAACGTCGACTACGCCGCGCGCTTCCTCGTCGGCCTGCGCAAGCGCCACGAGAGCTGGTCGATGGCCGTCGCCCGCTACCATGCCGGCCCCGACAACGACCCGGCGCAGAAGCGCTACGTCTGCCGCGTCATCGCCAACATGATCGCCGCCGGCTTCGTCCAATGGACCTCGAACGCCAGGAGCTTCTGCAACTCCTAGGCGTCTTCAAACCCAGCGCCCCGTCCGCCGGCGGGGCCGTCGACCACATTTTTGGAACCATATTGCCGCTGCACGCATGTCGTGCAGTGCTGCAACCTGCGCGATTCACGACTCCCCAAAAAATATAGGCAAAATCTCGCGATTGGAGACACCCGCCGGCGACCGCTACCGATTGGTTAACGGGGCATTAACTTTTCGATTCGGAGGCGGGGCCGATGATAGTGGTTGTCGACGAGCGCGAGCTCGTCACCAAGGGATATAATTCGCTTTTCGACCGGGAAGGCGTGGCTTGCGCGGGCTTCCGCTCCACCGAATTCGGCGAATGGGTTTCGAGCGCTCCCGACGAGGATCTCCGCTCGGTTCGCGCCTTCCTCATCGGCGACTGCCGCGAAGGCGCCATCTCGCCGCGCCAGCTGCGTGACCGCACCAAGGCGCCGGTGATCGCGCTCAGCGAGCAGAACAACCTCGAAAACACCCTCAAGCTCTTCGAATCAGGCGTCGACGACGTCATTCGCAAGCCGGTCCACATCCGCGAGATCCTGGCACGCATCTCGGCGATCCGCCGCCGCGCCCAGGAGGACACCGGCTTCACCCAGATCGGTGCGATGCGCATCTTCATGGATGGCCGCGATCCCGAGATCGACGGCGAGCCGCTGCCCTTGCCGCGCCGCGAACGCCGCATTCTCGAATACTTGGCAAGCAATAGCGGCCGCCGCGTCACCAAAACCCAGGTGTTCAACGCCATCTATGGCGTCTTCGACGAAGAAGTCGAAGAAAACGTCGTCGAGAGCCACATCAGCAAGCTGCGCAAGAAGCTGCGCGAGCGTCTCGGCCACGACCCGATCGATTCCAAGCGCTTCCTCGGCTACCGCCTGATCGTCTGACCTGAGCCGCCAGCCTCGCGCAAGACATGCCACGTAGCTTGCTCTCGTGGCATGAGATTTGGGGAGACCATCGATGAGCCTCTACGGAATGATGCGGACCGGCGTGTCGGGGATGAACTCCCAGGCGAACCGGCTCTCGACGGTTGCCGACAACATCGCCAATTCAAGCACCACCGGCTACAAGCGCGCCTCGACGGAATTCTCGTCGCTGGTGCTGCCCAGCACCGCCGGCAGCTACAATTCCGGCGGCGTCACCACCACGGTGATCAACTCGATCAGCAAGCAGGGCGCGCTGCAGTACACCACCTCGGTGACGGACCTTGCCATCGACGGCGACGGCTTCTTCGTGGTCCAGGACCCGAGCGGCACCTCGTTCCTGACCCGCGCCGGCGCCTTCGTGCCCGACAAGGACGGCTACCTCGTCAACACCGCCGGCTACAGGCTCTTGGGCTGGGACCTCGCCAACGGCCCGCGTCCGGATGCGCCGGTCAACCCCGGCGACATCGCGCCGATCAGGATCGACGACACGACGCCGCAATGGGCTGCCAGCGAAAACGGCAAGTTCGCGGCCAACCTGCCGAGCAGTGCCAACCCCGTCGCAGCGGCCAACCTGCCGTCCGCCAACGGTGCGGGCGGCGCCACGCCGGCCTACACCGCAAAATCCTCGCTCGTCGCCTACAACAGCGGCGGCGGCCAGGTCATCCTCGACGTCTACCTCACCAAGACGGCCGCCGGTGAGTGGGAGGTCGCGGTGTTCGACCAGGCGCAGGCGGCAGCCGGCGGCGGCTTCCCCTATGCCAGCGGCCCCCTCAGCACCGAGACGCTCGATTTCGACGCGGCGGGCAAGCTTGCCGCGGGCAGTGCGACCGACATCACCCTGACGGTGCCGGGCGGCGCCCCGCTGACCATCGACCTGTCCGGCATGACCCAGGCCGACGCGCCCTACAGCGTCTCCAAGGCCGTGCTCGACGGCAGCCCGCTCAGCAAGATCGAGCGCATCGAGATCGACAAGGACGGCACCGTCTATGCCCAGTACGCCAACGGCTCGATGAAGGCGATCTTCTCGATCGCCATGGCCAACGTGCCGAGCCCCGACAAGCTGACCGTCATCTCCGGCAACGTCTTCGGCCAGAGCGCGGATTCGGGCGCCATCAGCATCGGCTGGCCGACCGAGGGCAAGAACGGCAAGATCGTGTCGGGCGCGCTCGAGAACTCGAACGTCGACATCGCCGAGGAACTCACCAACATGATCGAGTCCCAACGCAACTACACCGCCAATTCCAAGGTCTTCCAAACCGGCGCGGACCTCATGGATATCCTCGTCAACCTGAAGAGATAGGATTGACGGGCCCTAGGCCCGCGAAAGACTGCGCATGTCCCTGACGTCTGCTCTCAGCATTGCCCAATCGGCGCTCCAGAACACCTCGCGCCAGACCAGCACCGTTTCCCGCAACGTCTCGGAAGCGCAGAACCCCGACTACGCGCGCCGAACGGCCTTGCTGTCGAGCACGGGGCCCGGCGCGCGGGTGGTCGCGATCCAGCGCGTGACCAACGACCTGCTGTTCCGGCAGAACCTCTCGGCGCTCGCCTCCTTCTCCGGACAGAGCACCCTGCTCGCCGGCCTGCAGCGGCTTACGCTCGACGTCAATGGCAGCGACAACGCCACCTCGCCGGCCACCGTGCTCGGCAAGTTCCAGGAGGCGATGCAGCTCTATTCCGCCGCGCCCTCCAACCAGAACCTCGGCGTGGCGGCCGTCGACGCCGCCCGCCAGGTGGTGCGCACGCTCAACGACGGCAGCGACGCGATCCAGAGCTTCCGCACCAGCACCGACGGCGACATCGCCACGGCCGTCTACGATCTCAACAAGCTGCTTTCGGATTTCGAGCAGGCCAACAAGGCGATCATGGCCGGCACGCGGACAGGCCGCGACGTCAACGATTCGCTCGACCAGCGCGACGCGATCCTGAAGCAGATCTCCGAGATCGTTCCGGTCTCCACCTTCACCCGCGGCGACAACGACATGGTCATCACGACCACCGACGGCATCACGCTGTTCGAGACCGTGCCGCGCGCCGTCAGCTTCTCGCCCTCGGCCGGCTACGCCCCTGGCGCGCCCGGCAACAAGGTCTATATCGACGGCGTGCCGCTCCAGCCCGGAACCGGCGCCAACACCGACGCGGCCGGCAAGCTCGCCGCCATGCTGCAGCTGCGCGACAGCGTCGCCGTCACCATGCAGGCGCAGCTCGACGAGACGGCTCGCGGCCTCATCACCGCCTTCCGCGAAACGGCGGCCGGATCGCCCGACGCCACCGGCCTGTTCACCTGGCCGGGCTCGCCCGCCGTGCCGCCCGCCGGCACGCTGGTCAACGGCCTCGCCGGCTCGATCAGCCTCAGCCTGGCTGTCGATCCGCTCGCCGGCGGCAATCCGAAATTGTTGCGCGACGGCGGCATCAACGGCGCGGCCTACAACCGCAACCCGGCCAACAACGCCTCCTACGCCGGACTGCTGATCGCCTATGGCGACCGCATCGGCGAGCCCATGGCCTTCGATCCGGCGGCCGGCATCAGCACCAATTCGAGCCTCAGCGACTTCACCACCAATGCCATCGGCTGGTTCGAGGGCATGCGCAAGCAGGCCTCGGCCGCTTCCGAGACGAAGGAGGCGCTCGCCGTGCGCACCGCCGAGGCGCTATCCAACGAGACCGCCGTCAATGTCGACGTCGAGATGTCGCTGCTGCTCGACCTCGAACAGGCCTACCAGGCCTCGGCTCGCCTCATCAAGGCGGTCGACGACATGCTGCAGGCCCTGCTTGCGGCGGTGAGGTAGTCGATGAAAACCACCTTCGTCTCGTCCTCGGCGGTCTCCAGCGCACTGCGCTATTCGATCTTGCGCCAGCAGGCCGAACTGACCAGGGTTCAGAAGGAGGCCACCACCGGCTTCGTCGCCGACAGGGGCCTGGCGCTCGGCGCCCGCACGGCCCAGTCGGTCACCCTCAACCGCGACCTGGAGCGGCTTTCCGGCATCGTCGATTCCAACGGCCTGGTCTCGTCGCGGCTGGCGGCCACGCAGAAGGGCCTCATCCAGATCGGCGACGCCGCCCAGTCGTTCCTGTCGAGCCTCACCAGCTCGGCCTCCGGCGACGCGGCCTACGCGCTCACCCAGAAGAGCGCGCGCAGCACGCTCGACACGCTGACCTCGGTGCTCAACACCAGCCTCAACGGCGAATATCTGTTCGCCGGCACCAACACCGACGTCAGGCCGCTCAACGATTTCGAGCCGGGCTCGCCCGCCAAGGCAGCCTTCGACGCGGCCTTCGCCAGCTATTTCACCTTCGCCAAGGACGATCCGGCGGCGCAGGGCATCACCGCCGCCCAGATGGACGACTTCCTCACCACCGTCGTCGAGCCGATGTTCCTCGGCGCCGGCTGGCAGGGCACCTGGTCCAACGCCACCGACCAGGGCATCACCAGCCGCATCACGCTCAACGAGACCACCGAGACCTCGGTCAGCGCCAACGACGAGGGCATCCGCAAGATCGCCATGATGTCGGCGGTCGTCGGCGACCTGCTCGACAGCAATGTCGGCAATGCCGCCCGCAAGGTGCTGGTCAACCGCGCCGTCTCGACCATCGGCGTCGCCATCGGCGAGATCAGCCAGCTCGAGGCGCAGACCGGCATCATCGAGCAGCGCGTCAGCGGCGCCACCGACCGCATCAAGATGCAGATGGACCTGTTCGAGCGCCACATCCTCGATACCGAGGGCGTCGATCCCTACCGGGCCTCCAACCGGGTCTCCGAACTTCTGTCGCAGATCGAGAAATCCTACGCCATCACCGCCCGCATCCAGCAGCTGAGCATCCTCAACTACCTGTCCTGAACGGCAAGCCAAAGAGACGCATATGTATCAATTCTCCTATGCCGACATTCAGACCGATTCCGTCGCCGACGCGCGGGATCGCGAACGCCAGCTGCTCAGCCGTTCGGTCGAGCTGCTGATCAAGGCCAACGAGGCCGGCCCCAAGTCGCGCGAGGCCGTCGAGGCGCTCAACTTCACCAACCGCATCTGGACCTCGCTGATGGACGACCTCGGCAACCCCGAGAACGCCCTGCCCAAGGAGCTGCGCGCCAACCTCATCTCCATCGGCCTGTGGCTCCTGCGCGAGGCCGAGGACATTCGCCAAGGCCGCCGCGACAGCTTCGACGGCCTGATCGAGGTCTCGCAGATCATCCGCGACGGCATCCAATGAAGAACACCCTGAAGATCTCGCTGAAGGCCAACGAGAAGATCTACGTCAACGGCGCGGTCATCCGCGTCGACCGCAAGGTCTCGCTCGAGCTGCTCAACGACGTGCAGTTCCTGCTCGAGGGCCACGTGCTGCAGCCCGAGCAGGCCTCGACGCCGCTGCGCCAGCTCTACTTCATCCTGCAGGTGATGCTGATCGATCCCGACGGCGCCGGCGACGCGCGCGAAATGTTCCGGCGCTCGCTGCCGCTGCTGCTCGCCACCTTCGACGACCCCGAGATCCTGGCGAGCCTCAAGCACGTCGACCGTCTCGTCGCCGAGGATCACGTCTACGAGGCGCTCAGGACCATACGTTCGCTCTATCCACTCGAACGGCGCGTCATGGCCGGCACCGAAGCCGAGCAGCCGACAGCACGCGCCGCCGCCGGAGGCACATTCTGATGGCCATCGACTACACCACCACCCCGCCCGTCGGCACCAGCACCAAGACCGCCTCGGGCACCCAGTCGGCGGCGTCCAAGGCGCAGGTCGACTACAACTCGTTCCTCAAGCTGCTGGTCGCGCAGATGAAGAACCAGGACCCGACCAAGCCGATGGACTCCACCGAATACGTGGCGCAGCTCGCCACCTTCTCGCAGGTCGAGCAGTCGGTGCAGATGAACTCGCGGCTCGACCAGATCCTGCAGGGTTCGGCGCTCGCCCAGGCCGACGCGCTGATCGGCCGGACGGTCACCTCGCCGGACGGCAAGACCTCCGGCGTCGTCGCCGAGGTGCGCCTGTTCAAGGACGGCGTCGTCGCCGTGCTCACCGACGGCAAGCAGGTCGTCATCAATCCCGGGGTCTCGATCAAGGCCACGCCGGCGTGAACGAGGCCGATGCCCTCGACCTGGTCCAGTACGCCATCTGGACCGTGCTGACCGCCTCGGGACCTGCCGTGGCGGTGGCCATGCTCGTCGGCGTCGGCATCGCGCTCGTCCAGGCGCTGACCCAGATCCAGGAAATCACGCTCACCTTCGTGCCCAAGATCGTCGCGATCCTGCTGGTCACCGCGCTCACCGGCCCGTTCATCGGCGCCCAGATCTCGTCCTTCACCAACGTCATCTTCGAGCGCATCGAAACCGGCTTCTGACGCGGCTGGCCAGCGCCGGCGCCCCTGCTGGCCCATGCCGCGGCCGACAAATGGGTTCACCCCGCCGCCCGATCGTGGTCTAGTCGTCCCAACGCGATTCAGAACGAGGGCAGCCGGCTGGGCCGGCTGTGGCGCATGGACGACCACAAGATCGAGCAGGGCTCGGCGCTCGAGCCACTCAAGCACGGCATCTTCCGCTCTGTCTGGTTCGCAAGCCTCGGCTCCAATTTCGGCGGCCTGATCCAGTCCGTCGGCGCCGCCTGGCTGATGACCTCGATCGCCACCTCCTCCGACATGGTGGCGCTGGTCCAGGCCTCCATCACGCTGCCGATCATGCTGTTCTCGCTCGCCTCGGGCGCGCTCGCCGACAGCTACGACCGCCGCCGCGTCATGCTCACCGCCCAGTGCTTCATGCTCGCGGTCTCGGCGCTGCTCACCCTGGTCGCCTATTTCGGCCTGATCACGCCCTGGCTGCTGCTCTCCTTCACCTTCCTCATCGGCTGCGGCACCGCCCTCAACAACCCCTCGTGGCAGGCCTCGGTGGGCGACATGGTGCCCCGCCCGGTCGTGCCGGCTGCGGTCGCGCTCAACTCCATGGGCTTCAACATGACGCGCAGCGTCGGCCCGGCCATCGGCGGCATCATCGTCGCCGCGGCCGGCGCCGCGGCCGCCTTCGCCGTCAACACGCTGAGCTATTTCGCGCTGATCTTCGTCCTGTTCCGCTGGCGCCCCGACTATCCCGGGAGCACGCTGCCGCGCGAGACGCTCGGCCAGGCCATGGGCGCCGGGCTCCGCTACATCGCCATGTCGCCCAACATCGGCAAGGTGCTCCTGCGCAGCTTCACCTTCGGCTTCACCGCGGTCGTCATCCAGGCGCTGCTGCCCTTGGTGGCGCGCGACCTCGTCGCCGGCGGCCCGCTCACCTACGGCATCATGCTCGGCGCCTTCGGCATCGGCGCGGTCGGCGGCGCTCTGATCAGCGGCCGCATCCGCCGCAGCATGACCAGCGAGGCCATCGTGCGCTCGGCCTTCATCGGCTTCGCCCTGTCGAGCTGGATCGCGGCCTGGAGTTCGAACGCCTGGCTGACCAGCGCCGGCCTGCTCATCGGCGGCGCCTGCTGGGTTCTGGCGCTGTCGCATTTCAACATCTCGGTGCAGATGTCGACGCCGCGCTGGGTGGTCGGCCGGGCGCTGTCGATCTACCAGATGGCCACCTTCGGCGGCATGGCGCTGGGCAGCTGGGTCTGGGGCCTGGTCGCCGAGGGCCAGGGTCCCGCCACCGCACTGGTCGCCGCCGGCCTCGTCATGCTGGTCGGCGCGGCCATCGGGCTCTTTCTGCCGCTGCCCGAGCACACCGTGCTCAACCTCGACCCGCTCAACCGCTTCCGCGAGCCGCATCTGGCGCTCGACGTGCAGCCGCGCAGCGGCCCCATCGAGATCACCATCGAGTTCATCATCCGCGAGGAGGACGTGCCGGCCTTCCTCGAGGCCATGGCCGAACGCCGCCGCGTCCGCCGCCGCGACGGCGCCCGCCACTGGACGCTCGCCCGCGACATCGAAAATCCGGAGGTCTGGGTCGAGTGCTACCACACCCCGACCTGGCTCGAATATGTCCGCCACAACCAGCGCGCCACCCATGCCGACGCCGAGATCGGCGACCGCCTGCGGGCGCTGCACAGCGGCCCGCAGCCGCCGCGCGTCCGCCGCGTCATCGAGCGCCCCACCTCCCTCGCCGCCGCCGTCGTCACCCCCAAGGGCCCGATCGACCTGCATTGAGACCGCCTGCCGACGAGCGGTCGTCATCCCGGGGCGGCGAGGCGCCAAGCGCCGTCGCGGAGCCCCCAGTATCCATGCCATGCCCCCTTTGCACGTGGACAGCTTCTTCACGGCGGGACAATTTTCTTCCAGGTCGTGACGGCGGAGCTGCCAATCTCCCCCCTTGCGGGGGAGATGGGCGGCAGCCCAGGGGGGGGTGGGAAGGAATGAGACGCCGACGACCGTTCAGCCGCATCGTCTGTGAATACCCCCTCCCCACAAGGGGGAGGGGGACGTGCTCGCCGCCGTTGTCGCCAAAATCTTAGCCAGTTGGTGCGTGACGGCGTGCCACAGAATCCCCCTCCCCCTTGTGGGGAGGGGTTAGGGGTGGGGGTACCGTGCCGGTCAAATCGCAACTCCGCCTCCCAACCTCGTGTTGACTCTATCAACAAATAATTGTTGATAGAGTCAACATATACCGGACAACCGCACATGACCGACGAACACCCCGACATAGCCGCACTTCGCGCCTTCAACCGGCTCTACACCCGTCGCCTCGGCCTGCTCAACGCCCACCTCGACAAGAGCCCGTTCACGCTGACCGAGGCGCGTATCCTCTACGAGCTGGCCCACCGCACGGCCCCCACGGCGGCCGAGGTCATGCGCGCCCTAGACCTCGATCGGGGCCAGCTCAGCCGCACGCTGAAGCGTTTTGCCGGCCGCGGACTGGTCGAGACGGCAGGCCATCCCGAGGGCGGACGGCGGCGGCCGATTTCGTTGACGGCCGCCGGACGCAAGGCATTCGCCGGGCTCGAGCGCAGCGCGCGCCAGGCGATGGGCTCCCTGCTCGACGGCCTGCCGCCGGATCAGCGCAAGGGCCTGGTCTCGGCCGTCAAGGACATCACTCGGATATTCGAACCTGGGAGTGCCCGCGAAATGCTGCTGCGCGATCTGAAACCCGGCGACCTCGGCTGGATCACCCACCGGCAGGCCGTCCTCTACGCCGAGGAATATGGCTGGAACGGCGACTACGAGGCGCTCGCCGCGCGCATCCTCGCCGATTTCGTTCAGTCCTTCGACCCCGCCCACGACGCGGCATGGGTGGCCGAGATCGACGGCCGCGTGGTGGGGTCGGTGTTCCTGGTGCGCGGCGACCGGCCGAGGCTGGGGAAGCTGCGATTGCTCTATGTCGAGCCGGAAGCGCGGGGTGCCGGCGTCGGCGCCAGGCTCGTCGACGCCTGCATCGAGCGCGCCCGCGCCGTCGGCGACGAGCGGCTCGTGCTCTGGACCAACAGCGTGCTCGCCGCGGCCCGGCGCCTCTACCAGCGCGCCGGTTTCAGGCTCGTCGACGAGGCGCCCCACCACTCCTTCGGCAAGGACCTGGTCGGCCAGACCTGGGAACTGGATCTCGGGGGCGGCCCTGCCCCGGACTGAATTTGTCAGGAACTCTGTCAGCAGACCGCGTGGAGAAATTCTCCCGTTTTTCCACCCCCTGCAAAACCTCCCGTATCCTTGTGCCATCGCCCTTGTCGGGACCTGGTGCGCACCGGGTGTCAGGGAGGGCGGCGGTGACCTCCCGCCACGGCTGCGGTAGCCGTGGCTCCGAGGGCCCGTCGACAGGCCGGCGTCGTCCGGCGCGCGCCGCGGATGGCGGGTGCCGGAGGGTGCGGAGAAGCCGCGGGTTCAGGCCACGAAAAGACCGTGGGACGGACCTGTGACCGGCCGACCGAGGGACAGACACCGGGCGGGGCGCGGGGTTCGCGCCACGTATCAATCTATCGGAAGGCTCGGCCTCGCGCCCCGCTTCCCGAACCACCTCCCGCAAAGGGAGTGTTCTTTGACAATGGCCAGGCGCGAAAGCGAGCGTGGCAATGGATAGGCATGCGGGACAGCACCCCCCTCTGGGCTGCCGCCCATCTCCCCCGCAAGGGGGGAGATCGGGCCGTCACCGAGGTCCCGACCTTAAGGAGAGGCAGAAAAGGGTGAGACGCCGAAGCTGCCAATCTCCCCCCTTGCGGGGGAGATGCCCGGCAGGGCAGAGGGGGGCGGGAAGGATGAGACGTTACAGCCCCTTGAGGATCGGTGCGGGGTCGCCCGAGGCAGCGCGTCGCGCCGCCCCCTCTCCCACCCTCGCGCAAGCTTGAAGAACTAGGGTCAGGCGGCCGTGGCATGGGTCGCGGCGGCATTCGATCGGGTAAGTCATGGCGATCAGCGAATCCATCTCGGCGATAGGCACCCCCAAGAAGAACGGTCGCGACGTCTTCTTCGCGCTCGGCATCGTCGTCATCCTGGCAGTGCTGTTCCTGCCGATCCCGGCCTTCCTGATCGACATCGGCCTCGCCTTCTCCATCGCGATCTCGGTGCTGATCCTGATGGTGGCGCTGTGGATCCAGCGGCCGCTCGACTTCTCGTCCTTCCCGACCGTGCTTTTGATCGCGACGATGCTGCGCCTGTCGCTCAACATCGCCACCACGCGCATGATCCTGTCGCATGGCAACGAGGGCACCGCGGCCGCCGGCTACGTCATCTCCGGCTTCTCCAACCTCGTGATGTCCGGCGATTTCGTCATCGGCCTGATCGTCTTTCTGATCCTCATCGTGGTGAACTTCATCGTCATCACCAAGGGTGCGACGCGTATCGCCGAGGTCGGCGCCCGCTTCACCCTCGACGCCATCCCCGGCAAGCAGATGTCGATCGACGCCGACCTCTCCGCCGGCATGATCGACGACAAGACGGCCCAGCTCCGCCGCCGCGAACTGGAGGAGGAAAGCTCCTTCTTCGGCTCGATGGACGGCGCCTCGAAATTCGTCCGCGGCGACGCCGTCGCCGGCCTCATCATCACCGCCATCAACATCGTCGGCGGCATCGCCATCGGCTACTTCCGCCACGACATGGGCATGGGCGAAGCCGCCGACGTGTTCATCAAGCTGTCGGTCGGCGACGGCCTGGTCACCCAGATCCCGGCGCTCATCGTCTCGCTCGCCGCCGGCCTTCTCGTGTCCAAGGGCGGCACCCGCGGCTCGGCCGACCAGGCCGTCTTCGGCCAGCTCGGCGCCTATCCGCGCGCGCTCTACGTCGCCGCCGGCCTGCTGCTCCTGCTCGCGCTGATGCCTGGCCTGCCGATGTTCCCATTCGTCAGCCTGGCAGCCGCGATGGCCGCACTCGGCTACATCATCCCGCTGCGCCACAACCGCCGCGTCGCCGCCGCCGAAGCCGAGAAGAAGCAGGCCGAGGACGCCAAGGTCGAGGAGGAGAAGAACTCGGTGAAGGCCTCGCTCGCCACCGCCGAGATCGAGCTCCTGATCGGCAAGCAGCTGTCGACGCGGCTGCTGTCCTCGCACCAGGAACTCGCCTTCCGCATGGCCAAGATGCGCAAGAAGTTCGCCACCCAGTACGGCTTCGTCGTGCCGGAGGTGCGGCTCACCGACGATTTCTCGATCCCGCCGAAGAGCTACCAGATCAAGATCCACGGCACCGTCGTCGCCGAATACCAGATGCGCGTCGGCGAACTCATGGTGCTGCTCGGCTCGCGCGAAATGCCCGACATCCCCGGCGAGGAGGTGCGCGAGCCGGCCTTCGGCATGCGCGCCTTCTCGGTGCTCGATTCCTTCGCCGAGGATTTGAAACGCGAGCAGTTCACCTTCGCCGACAACATGTCGGTGCTGCTCACCCACCTTTCCGAGGTGATCCGCAACAACCTGCCGCAGCTTTTGTCCTACAAGGACATGAAGGCCCTGCTCGACCGTCAGGACCCTGAATACCGCAAGCTCGCGGACGAGATCTGCTCCTCGCACATCACCTATCCCGGACTGCAGGCGGTGCTGAAGCTGCTGCTCGCCGAGCGCGTGTCGATCCGCAACCTGCATCTCATCATCGAGGCCATCGCCGAGATTTCCCCGCATGTGCGCCGCACCGAGCAGATCGTCGAGCACGTGCGCATCCGCATGGCCCAGCAGATCTGCGGCGACCTCAGCGAAGGCGGCGCGCTCAAGGTGCTGCGCCTCGGCAACCGCTGGGACCTCGCCTTCCACCAGAGCCTCAAGCGCGACGCCAAGGGCGAGGTGCGCGAATTCGACATCGACCCGCGCCAGCTCGAGGAGTTCGGCCAGGACGCGTCCAAGGCGATCCGCACCCATCTCGAGGCCGGCGAGCGCTTCGTCATCGTCACCGCGCCGGACGCGCGCCCCTATGTCCGCATGATCATCGAACGGCTGTTCCCGACCCTGCCGGTGCTCAGCCATGTCGAGATCGCCAAGGGCGTCGAACTGCGCGTACTCGGGACCATCTCGTGAACGCCGCCGCGCAAGGTCTCGTCCTTGCGGCATTCCTCGCCTTCTGCCGCATCGGCGCCTGCTTCATGCTGATGCCCGGCCTGTCGAGCGCGCGCGTCTCGCTCCACATCCGGCTGTTCGTGGCGCTTGCCGCCACCGGCGGGCTGCTGGTCCACCTCTGGGACCAGATCGCGCCCTTCGTCGACCCGCGGCCCGGCGTGCTGATGCCGATGATCGCCTCCGAACTGCTGATCGGCGGCCTCATCGGCCTGATGGCGCGGCTCTACATCCTGGCGCTGATGTTCATCGGCTCGGCCATCGCCATGCTGATCGGCTTCAACGGCATCGGCGGCAGCGCCATCGAGGAGAACGAGCCGCAGACGGCGCTCGCATCGATCATCTCGTTCTCGGCGCTGATGCTGCTCTTCGTCTTCAACTTCCACCACGAGGTCATCCGCGCGCTGGTCGCGTCCTACAAGGTCGCGCCGGTCAACATGCTGTTCAATCCGCAGGCCGCCCTCGTCGACGTCACCGACACGCTTGCCGAGAGCTTCATGGTGGTGCTCAGGCTGGGCAGCCCGTTCGTCGCCTATGCGATCCTGGTCAACCTGACGATCGGCTTCGTCAACAAGCTGACGCCGCAGATCCCGGTCTACTTCATCTCGCTGCCCTTCGTCGTCGCCGGCGGCCTGGTGCTCATCTATTTCGGCCTGGGCACCATGCTCAGCCTGTTCGCCGACGGCTTCGTCGACATCACCATCGGGAGATAGGAATGACCCAGCGCCGGGACAGGCTGAAGAAACTCGTGAGGGTCCAGGAACAGCTCAAGGCGCTGCACGAGACCCGTCACGCCGGCTTTGTCGCGCAGGCGGTCGCCGCCGGTACGGAGGCGCAGGCGCTGACGGAAGCCTTCGGCGGCGACAGCCCGATGCCGCAGCTGTTTCCGGAGCTTTATCACCAGCGCATCTCGGCGGCGCTCGCCAGGCAGCAGCTCAGCATGGGCCTTGCCGGCGTCGAGGCCGCCAAGGTGGCGACGGCGACCGCCCGCACCAACATTGTCGAGCGCGCCTACCGCGACGTCCGCCGCCAGGACGAGCGCCACAGCGCCGACCGGGAACGTCTGGAAATCATTGAGAGAAGGTCAGGCGAAGACAAGTAAGGTTGCCGCAAGCTTGACCAACCACAATCAGCGGTAACGAAACCCGAGAGAGGCGAGCCGGCTTGGCGATCTCCCCACCCAGCGACATTGTTCTGGACGTAGCCAAGGCTGCCGAGCCGGCCGGCGTCCGGGCCGCGCGCGCGGCCCTTGCGAACCGCGCCGGTGCCGCGGCAGGCACCTTCTCGCTCGGCGAGACGCCGGCGATCCCGGGAGGCAGCCTGACGCGCGATACGGTCGCGGCCGGGCTCGAACGCCAGCCGGACAAGGCGGCTCCCGCCGAGAGCATGAAGCGCTTCGAGGCGATGGTGCTGCAGACCTTCATCGAGAACATGCTGCCGAAGAACACCGAAAGCGTCTACGGCCAGGGCATGGCCGGCGACATGTGGAAGTCCATGATGGCCGAGCGCCTCGCCGACACCGTCGCCGAGCGCGGCGGCATCGGCATCGCCAAGCAGGTCATGCGCGACTACTACGTCAAGGAAGAAAAGGCCGTTCCGGTCGGCGTCGTAACCGGCGGTCCCGAACAGGCAGCACTCGACCAGCAGGCCAGCCAGGCGACGGCGCTGCTCCAGCAAATGCAGCGGCAGATGCTGCAATCTCTCGCCGGAGACGGCACCGTCTCTGCCGCCAATGACACCGAATTGTAGAGGGTAAGACATGTCGGAAATGTCCGAATACCGGCCCGGCCTCCTGGCCGCCACCGAAGCCGCCAGCGCCGCGATGCCCGGCAATCTCGGGATCATCATCAGCCGCATAGAGGATGCGGTGGAGGAGGAAACCGCATCCATCCGCACCGACGTCCGCTTCGACATCAAGGCGTCGAACGCGCGCAAGAGCCGCTATCTCTACGAGTTGACCCGCGCCACCAAGGGCCTCGAAGGAGACTTCCCGGCCGACCTCAAGATCGGCGTCGAGCGCCTGCGCGACAAGCTCGTCGCCAACGAGCGCGCCATCCTCGCTCACCTCAGCGCCGTCGGCGAGGTCGCCAGCCTGCTCAAGGACGCCATCCAGCGTTCCGAGGCAGACGGCACCTACTCGGCCAGCGAATTCGGATGGGCGCGGTGATCAAGTTCATCGCGGCGGCCCTCTGGATTGTCGCCGTCACGCTCGGCGCGGTGTTCTATTCGTTCCAGGCCGCGGCCAACAAACCACCCGTCGACCCGGCAAAGCCGATGCTCGGCGGCCTGGACTACGTCAAGACCGACGTCATCTCGGTGCCGCTGCTCAAGGACCAGCGCGTCCAGGGCTACTTCCTCACCCGCCTGGTCTACACCGTCGAGCCCAAGGAAGCCGCCAAGATGTCGGTGCCGGCAGCCGCACTGATCTCCGACCAGGTCTATTCCTATCTCTACGGCAATCCGCAGATCGACTTCACCCAATACGACAAGCTCGACCTCGACGCGTTCCGCAACGGCATCCGCGACAGCATCAACGCCCGGATCGGCGAGAAGCTCGTACAGGAAGTGCTGGTCGAGCAGGTCGAGTTCCTGACGCCCGACGACATTCGCGACAACGCCGTCCGCCGTCGCGAAACGTCGGCCGCCGAGGCCGAGGCCGCCAAGAAGGCCGCGCCCCCGCCGACCTCACACTGATCCTTGCGATGCCCGCCGCCGCCAGGGCAAGGCAAAACTACGTTGACGTAAACGTCAATTGCCGGCTATAGCCTAACCAGTCCTGTGACGTTGCCGGCGCTATCCGGATGGTCCGGGGAGGCCGGGCGCGAGGCGCCCTATTTTCAGAGGTTCAGGAGAGAGCCATGGGCATTCAGGCAGTCGCGGATAAGATCAAGTCCAGGGTGGACAGCTCCGGCTTCGACCGTTCGGTGAAGTTCGACACCGGCGGCGACGGCGTCATCGTCATCGACGGCGGCACCCTGTCGACCACCGACGGCCCGGCGGATTGCACGATCAAGCTGTCGCTCGACGATCTGGAGTCGCTGATCGCCGGCGACCTGAACCCGACGATGGCTTTCATGACCGGCAAGATCAAGGTCGAGGGCGACATGAGCGTCGCCATGGGCCTGAGCAAGCTGCTCGGCTGATCCCGAACAGGCGCGGCTCGGGCCGCGCCATTCTCGTCGGGGCAGCCCCGTCGCCACAAGCCATCGGGTTCACACAACCGGTTGGGAATGAGTGCCGGCGCCAAGGCCGGCACCCCTACCCCGATCCGCTGAGGGGATCGACCCTCCCCCTTGTGGGGAGGGCAAGCCGGCCGCAACGCCGGCTCTGTTTCATTGCAAGATTGGCGGATCCGACAGTTCGCCCCAAGGCAGGGGAAATCAGGCGGCCAGCGTCGCGCGCTCGCTTCTGGGCTTGCGGCCGGCGGCCTTCAACACGCCGCGGGCATCGTCCAGCGCACCCGCAACGAGTTCCAGAGCCAGGAACCGCTCGCGCTCGTAGGGGCCGGGCATCGAAAGCTGCCCGGTCTTGTCGGCGGTGAAGCCGAAACGCGCGTAATACGGCGCATCGCCGACCAGAAGCACGGCGCGGTGGCCGAGCCGTCCGGCTTCGGCCACCGCATGGCGCATCAGGGCCGAGCCGATGCCGGCGCTCTTGACCATTGGATCGACGGCGAGCGGGCCAAGCAGCAGCGCTGCCGGACCGCCCTCGCCCAGGCGCACGTCCCACAGCCGCACGGTACCGACCACGGCGCCCGCCTCGTCGCGCGCGACGAAGGCCAGCCCCTCGGACGGGCGGCGGCCGCGCCGCAGCTTCTCCGACGACTTCTTGCGCCGCTTGGGGCCCATGGCGCGGTCGAGAAGGGCCTCGCGCGCAGAGATGTCGGCAGGGGTTTCGGCCACGATCGCGATGTCGGGCGAGGTTTTGGCAACTTCTTCGA
The DNA here is from genome assembly GCF_050433525.1 of Aminobacter sp. BE322. NCBI lineage: Bacteria > Pseudomonadati > Pseudomonadota > Alphaproteobacteria > Hyphomicrobiales > Phyllobacteriaceae > Aminobacter > Aminobacter sp. BE322. The sequence continues at coordinate 173,539 of NZ_JBNPXB010000002.1, forward strand.
TGTTCATTTCCGCGATCCTTCACGAGCGGAGATCTGTTTCCACAAGCGAACCCGTCGGGCGCTGGCGCATGTATCCGAGACCAAAGGTCGAGGTAGGATCATGCGCACTGAAAAGTACGCCCGCCGGGGTGATCTGAACGGCTCCGGCGCGTTGCGCCGTTTCGAGCCGTCAGATCACGTAGGATCGGAGCGGCTCGAAGCCGTTGAAGGCGACCGCCGAGTAGGTGGTCGTGTAGGCGCCGGTGCCTTCGATCAGCACCTCGTCGCCGATGGTCAGCGACAGCGGCAGCGGATAGGGCGCCTTCTCGTACATGACGTCGGCCGAATCGCAGGTCGGGCCGGCGAGGACGCAAGGCGACTTCTCGTCCGCATCACGGGCCGTCACGATCGGGTAGCGGATCGCCTCGTCCATCGTCTCGGCGAGGCCGCCGAACTTGCCGATGTCGAGGAACACCCAGCGCACGTTGTCGTTGTCGGCCTTCTTGGAGATCAGCACGACTTCCGACCTGATGACGCCGGCGTTGCCGACCATGCCGCGGCCCGGCTCGATGATCGTCTCCGGGATGTTGTTGCCGAAGTGCTTGCTTAGATACTCGAAGATCGCCTGGCCGTAGGCCTGCGCCGCCGGCACGTCCTTGAGGTAGCGCGTCGGGAAGCCGCCGCCCATGTTGACGAGGCCGAGCACGATGCCCTCCTCGGCGAGCTTTTCGAACACCATCTTGGCGTCGGCCAGCGCACGGTCCCAGGCCGAAAGATCGGTCTGCTGGGAGCCGACGTGGAACGAAACGCCATAGGCGCCGAGGCCGAGCGAATTCGCGTGGCGCAGGACGTCCACGGCCATCGCCGGCGCGCAGCCGAACTTGCGCGACAGCGGCCATTCGGCGCCTTCGCCGTCGGTCAGCACGCGGCAGAACACGCGCGCGCCGGGAGCGGCGCGCGCGACCTTCTCCACCTCTTCGACGCTGTCGACGGCAAACAGGCGGATGCCGAGTTCGAAGGCGCGCGCCACATCGCGCTCCTTCTTGATCGTGTTACCGAAAGAGATGCGCTCGGCCGGCGCGCCGGCATCCATGGCCATCTCGATCTCGGCAACCGACGCGGTGTCGAAGGACGAGCCCATCGCAGCAAGCTGGCGCAGGATTTCCGGCGCCGGGTTTGCCTTCACCGCGTAGTAGATCTTGGAATCGGGGAGAGCCTTCTCGAAGGCGCGATAGTTGTCGCGCACCACATCGAGGTCGACGACGAGGCAGGGGCCGGACGGACGTCGGGTGGCGAGGAAATCGAGGATGCGCTGAGTGGCCATAGGTCTCTCCATTCGCGCGGGCCTGTCCGCGCAAAGCTCAAGCAGCGGGCGGTCGTTGCTTCGACCGGTCTGTCCCGCAGTGGACAAAGTGCATGACGACTGCCCACGAACCCGGCCTGTGGAGAACCCGGAACCATGAACGCGTTGTCACGCGGCGATGAGCGAACGCCTTGCAGCGTATGCTCGCTTTGTCTGCCTTGGCTTGGATGGGAGACCCGTCCGCACTGCCGGCAATGAAGGTGTGCCTCTTCAGTAACCCCGATCTATGGACGATCGGCAGACACCAGAAAGGCCCGCACCGTCGTTGCTTCAAGGCGTCCTCGGATCTGCGGTTGGCCGCTGAACCGACCGGGCTCGTTACTTCCCGGGTACCGTCCCGATTGCCTCGCCATTCGAGGATCGGGGGACGCCCACAGGCACGTGCGACTTTGGGCAAGCGGGGATATATGCACCTCGCCTGTCACAATCAATCGAAAATCAAACCCCGCCTTGAAAAAATCGGTTCATCGAACAATGTTGAGCGGATCGTACACAGGTTTCAAACAATGCTGGTGACGTCCGACCCCTTCAACGCCTTCCTGGACCTTCCGCAAGTCTCTGTTCCAAATGGAGAAAATGGAACGCTGGCGGGTCAGCGGCTGGCCGTGAAGGACATCTACGACGTCGCCGGGCTGGTGACCGGCTGCGGCAATCCCGGAATGGCGAAAAGCGGCCCGCCGGCGCAGCGCACGGCCCCGTCCGTGCAGGTGATTCTCGATGCCGGGGCGCGATTCGTCGGCAAGACCCAGACCGACGAACTGGCCTTCTCGCTGATGGGGCAGAACGCCCACTTTCCGCACCCGGTCAACCCCGCCGCGCCCAACCGCGTCAGCGGCGGCTCGTCTTCGGGTTCGGCCGCGGCCGTGGCGGCAGGCCTCGCCGACATTGCCGTCGGCTCCGACACCGGCGGCTCCATCCGGGCGCCGGCGAGTTTCTGCGGCCTGATCGGCCTGCGCACCACCCACGGGCTGATTTCGCTCGACGGCGCGATGAAGCTGGCGCCGAGCCTCGACTGCTTCGGCTGGTTCGCCAAGGACATCGACACCTACGAGGCGGTGGCGAAGGTTCTGCTCGGCAACGGCGTTGCCGCCCCTCATCTCCTGCCGGAGGGGCAGCTGTCCCGCCCGCTGCGGCTCGACATGCTCGATGCGCTGCTGGCCGGCCCCGCCGAAATCGCCGAATACGACCGCTTGCGCGGCGTGGCCGAGGGCGCAATCGGCAACACCTCGCCGGCAACCACGCCCGGCGCCTCCCTCGACGAGCTCTACTGGTGCTTCCGCAAGGTCCAGGCCTACGAGGCCTGGCAGGTGCACGGCGAATGGATCTCGTCTGCCGACCGCCACCTCGGCCCCGGCGTCAAGGAGCGCTTCGAATACGGCGCTGCCCTCGACGCTGCGAGCTACGACGCCGAAACCGCGAGGCGCGACGCCTTCCGCGAGGAACTGGCCGCGCTCCTGGGCGGCGACGGCTTCCTGGTCCTGCCCACCGTGCCGGGAGCGGCGCCGCTGGCCAATGGCACCCACGACGACCTGATCGCCTATCGCGAACGGGCGCTGAAGCTCCTGTGCCTGTCGGGCCTGTCGGGCTTTCCGCAGATCACGCTGCCCATCGGCATGGTCGACGCCGCACCCTTCGGCCTGTCGCTGCTCGGCCCGGCCGGCAGCGACCTCGCGCTGATTTCGCTCGGACGCCGCGTGCTCGCGGCCGCCTCCGGCACATCCTCAAAGGACTGACAGCATGGACACGCTGACCCGCATGCGCGCCTTCATCGACGTGGTCGAGGCCGAGGGCTTCTCTGCCGCCGCCCGCAAGATCGGCCGCTCCAAGGCGCTGCTGTCCAAATATGTGCGCGAGCTCGAGGACGAACTCGGCGCGCTGCTGCTCAACCGCACGACCCGCCAGTTCTCGCTGACCGAGGCGGGGCACACCTACTACCGGCGCGCCTCCGAGATCATCCGCGAGGTCGACAGCCTCGCCGACGACGTGCGCGAATCCTCCGGCGACGTGCGCGGCCGCATCAAGCTGTCGGCGCCGCGCACCTTCGCCGACGCGCCGATCGGCCACGCGCTCATCGACTTCGCCAAGGAACACCCCGACATCGTGCTGGAAATCCACCTCGACGACCGGTTCGTCGATCTGGTCGAGGAAGGCTTCGACATGGCCATCCGCATCTCGCGGCTGGAGAACTCGTCGCTGATCGCACGGCGGCTCGCGCCTTTCGGCGTCAGGCTTTGCGCCTCTCCGGAGCTGATCGAGAAATACGGCATACCCCGGCGCCCGGCCGATCTCGCCAACGTGCCCTGCATCGTCGACACCAACGGCCGCTGGCTGTCCAACTGGCCCTTCAGCGGCGACGCCGGCGACACCACGACCGTTTCGGTGAGCGGCCCAATCGAAGTCAACAGCCCGATGGCGGCGCGCGCCGCAGCCGTGGCGGGGCTGGGCTTCACCATATTGCCCGATTTCATCGCCGCCCCCGACATCGCGGCGGGAAGGCTGATACCGGTACTCGACGACCGCCAGCTGTCGGGCGGCGGCATCTTCGCCGTCTACCCGCATCGCCGCTACCTGCCGGCCAAGGTCCGCGTCTTCGTCGACTTCCTGGTGCAGTGGTTCAAGATCCATCCCTGCGAGTCCAAGCATGCGGGATGAAGGTCCCACTTTCGCCAGCTTTCTGGTAACTGTCGGCTTCGACCAACCTCCAGACCGGTGCAATGATTCTGAACATCCGTAGGACGGCGCTGGCAGCAGCAGCCCTGCTCGCCACCACGATACCGGCAAGCGTGCATCCGCACGTCTTCGCCGAAGCGCGGCTCGACGTCGTGCTCAACCCGGACAACACCGTCAAGGCGCTGCGCCATCTGTGGCGCTTCGACGATCTGTTCTCGAGCACGGTGCTGATGGAGTTCGACAAGAACGCCGACCTCAAGCTGGACGACGGCGAGCTGGCCGAGGTGTCGAAGACCGTTTTCGACTCCATCGGCGAGTACAACTACTTCCAGGTCGTGACCCATGACGGCAAGGACGTGGCGATGAAGCCGCCGGCCAACCTGATGGCCAATTTCGAGGAACAGCAGCTCATCATCCTGTTCGAGGCGGAACCGAAGGAGCCGCTGCAGCTCGCGGGCAAGCTCGACTTCGGCGTCTACGACCCGACCTTCTACACGGCGATGGACTTCACCGACGACGCCAACATGTCGGTCGCGAACCTGCCGGCGACCTGCACCCGCCAGGTGATCCGGCCCGATCCCGACGAGGCGATCGCCCAGAACCAGGCGAGCCTGACAGATGCCTTCTTCAACGATCCCGCCGGCACGGACATGAGCAAGATCTTCGCCACCAAGCTGGAACTGAACTGCCAGGCCAAGGGGTGATGCGGTGAAGAAGACGACGATCCGGCTGGTGTTCGCGCTGCTGGCGCTCGGCTATGTGCTCACGCTGTTTGCCGGGTATGCGCATGCCCAGAGTTCGCTCGGCATCGGCAACAACGAGGCCGTGGTGCCCTCGACCGGCATGTTCTCCGGCATGCTCAACTGGATCAATCTCCAGCAGCAGCAGTTCTACCGCTCGCTGACCGGCGCGCTGAAGGCGATGCGCGACGGCGGCGGGGGGGTGTGGGTGCTGGTCGGCCTGTCCTTCGCCTACGGCGTGTTCCATGCCGCCGGCCCGGGGCACGGCAAGGCGGTGATCTCGTCCTACATGCTCGCCAACGAGGTGGCGCTCAAGCGCGGCGTGATGCTGTCCTTCGTCTCGGCCTTCCTGCAGGGCATCACCGCGGTCGTGATGATGACGCTGGTGTTCCTGGTACTGCGCGGCACCTCGGTTTCGATGACCAACGCGACGTGGTTCCTGGAAACTGCGAGCTATGCGCTGATCGCCGCCTTCGGCGCCTGGCTGCTGTGGCGCAAGCTGCGCCCGATGCTGCGCGGCGCACAGCCGGTGCACAGCCTGTCGGCGGCCCATGCCCACGACCACGGGCATGATGATCACGACCATGCGAACTGCGGCCATGACCACCACGATCACAGCCACGACCATGGCCATCACCACCACGGCGAAGGCGAGGTCTGCGCCACCTGCGGCCATTCGCACGCGCCCGACCCGAAGCTGCTCGAGGGCAAGGAATTCGACTGGAGGGCGGCATGGTCGGCGGTCGCCGCGGTGGGCATCCGGCCGTGTTCGGGCGCGCTGATCGTGCTCAGCTTCGCCTTCCTCAACGGGCTCTGGGCCGGCGGTGTCCTGTCGGTCTTCGCCATGGCGCTCGGCACCGCGATCACCGTCTCGGCGCTCGCCGTGACGGCGGTGACGGCCAAGAACTGGGCCGTGGCCTTCGCCGGCGACGGCCGCGCCGGCAACCGCATCCACAACGCCATCGAGATCGGCGGGGCGGCCCTGGTGATGCTGCTCGGGCTCGTGCTCCTGGCCGCCAGCCTCAAGGCCTGACGCATTTCAGCCGCATAAAAACGGCCGGCAAGGGCGCGACGCCCGCCGGCAGGCCGTTCGAACCGACGCAAAAGAAAATCCGCCCTGGAGTTGCGGCTGCCAGGGCGGAATTCTTGCCGTGCCGCGTGGCTCGGCTGTCACATCGTGGTGGTCTTCTTGGCGACCGGGGCAGCGACCTTCTTGTGCTTCTTGTGGTGCTTGACCTTCTTGTGATGGGCAACCTTCTTGACCACCGGAGCGGTCGTGGCCGCGGTCGCGGTCGTCGACTGGCTGGCGGCCGGGGCGGCGGCGGTAGCACCTGCGGCGCTTGCCGGGCTGGCGCTCAGCACCGGAGCCGAGAAGGCCAGGGCAACGGCGAGGCCGAGGGCGGTCAGGAGGGGCTTGTTGGTGGTCATGTCCAGTTTCCTTTGCACGAGGGGCTATGTGAGCTCGCCGGTCAGGGTTCGATCGGCTGCACTCCAAGCATCTTCAGCGCTGTCGCATAGGCGCGGATGCCCTGGGCCTGCTGCTTGCCGGCACAGAACTTCACCGCCTTTTTCTGAAGAGCCTTTGCCTCGGCGGCCCGTTTCGCCTTGGCATGTTGGGTGATTTCGTCAGCGAATTGCTGCTGCAGCCTGTTGCAGCGATCGGCACGGGTGATCGTGCCTGTCGTCTGCGTCGAAGCGTCGGCCGCGCCAAGCGAAAGCGCCGCGAGCAGTACGATCATCGAACTGGTCACAAGTTTCCGCATGTCGGTTCCGATGCCCTCGACCACTGAAGCAGTGGGGCGGTTATCGCGGAGCCGCTTGTCGCCTGCTTTTCCGGTTTGCAGAGTTTTGTTTCTGGCTTGTAACAGTGGCCTCCCCGGCCCCGCCGCCACCTGAAAATTGCTGCCAGGGGCTGGTTCGCGGCCTTATTTTGACAAGGTCTGGGCGCGATCTCGATTCGACGAGCCTTTGGATAATCTGCCTTGAAAGCCGAAATTCACGTTCTGATCGTCGACGACGACAAGGAAATCCGCGACCTGCTGCAGGAGTTCTTCCAGAGGCACGGCATGCGGGTATCGACCGCACGCGACGAGGACGAGATGCAGGCAGAGCTGCGCCGCGCGCCGGTCGACCTCATCATCCTCGACATCATGCTTCCGGGAAAAAGCGGCCTCGACATCTGCCGCGACCTGCGCACCCATTCCAAGATACCGATCATCATGCTGACGGCGGTGACCGAGACGATCGACCGGGTCGTCGGGCTCGAGATGGGGGCGGACGACTACGTGCCCAAACCCTTCGACCCCCGGGAACTCCTGGCCCGCGCCCGCGCAGTGCTGCGCCGCCCCAGCGCCGGCGGCGCAGCGCACCGCGCGGTTCCGCAGCTGTTCAAATTCGCCGGCTGGACCCTCGACGCCGCGCGCCGCAGGCTGATGCGGCCAGACGATGTCCGCGTCGAGTTGACCACCGCGGAGTTCAACCTGCTGCACACGCTGGTCCGCAGCTCGCAACGCGTACTCAGCCGCGACCAGCTGGTCGAACTGTCCAACCAGAATGGCGACTACAGTTACGACCGCAGTGTCGACATCCTGGTAAGCCGGCTGCGCCGCAAGATGGAGGACAATCCGCGTTCGCCCAGGCTGGTGCTGACAGTGCGCGGCGGCGGCTACCAGTTCGTGCCCGAGGTCGTCGCCGAATGAAATGGCTGCTGCCTCGGTCTCTGCCCGCCTGGGTGCTCCTGATCGTCATTGCCGGGCTGCTCGCCATCCAGGTTTCGACACTCTCCATCGCGGCGCGGGAGCGCATCGCCTCCAACAACGTACTCGACCTGCTGCGCCTCAACGACAGGGCCCTGTCGCTCACCAAGCTGATGTATGCGGAAAGCCCGGCAGGCCGCGCCCGCATCGCAGCCGGCCTTTCGGTCCCGCCGCACGTGCTGACGACAACCGATGCGCCCGCCATCACCTCGTCCATTCCCGTCGACGACGAAATGGCCGAACTGGAGGACATCATCGTCGGCCGGCTTGCCAAATATGGCGTCGAGGAAGCGCGGGTGCGGCGCGAAACCGCGCACGGCAACCCCGTCGAGCAGGCGGTCGAGCCGAGTTCGGACATGGGCAGCGTCGAGCGCGAACTCGTGGACTGGTCGACCGACTTCACCACCGCCGACACCTTCGTCGCCTCGATCGAGTTCAAGGACGGCCAGTGGCTCAACTTCACCATGAAGGCGACGCCGGTCAGCCCGGTTCTCGATGTCGGCAGCCTGCCCCTGTTCGGCTCGGCCGCCGCCCTCGTGGTGCTCTTGTCGATCTGGGCGCTGCGCCGGCTGACCGCCCCCTATCGGGCGCTCGAAAGCGCCGTCCACCGGATCGGCGAAGACCTCAAGAGCCCACCTTTGCCGGAGCGAGGCAGCAGCGAGTACAAATCCGCCGCCCGGGCGGTGAACACCATGCAGGGGCGACTGCGCGAATATGTCGAGGACCGCGAACTGCTGGCGGCCGCGCTTGCCCACGACCTCAGGACGCCGCTGACCCGCATCCGGCTGCGCCTCGAACTGCTGCGCAATTCTCCGCTGCGCACCTCGCTGATGCAGAACCTTGCCGACATCGAGGCGATTTCGTCTTCGGTGCTCGACTTCGCCACCTACGAGGCAAATCGCGAAGCTCCGGAGCACATCGATTTCTGGTCGCTGGTCGATTCCATCGCCGACGCCAATCCGCATGTCAGCTTCGAAGGCGCCCGCAAGCACGCGCGTGGGCTGATCTGCATGGGCGATACGGTCGCCCTGCGCCGCTGCATCACCAATCTGGTCGACAACGCCGTCAAATATGGCGGCAAGGCGAAGCTCGCGCTTGCTCATGACGACAGCCGCATCCTGCTCACCATCGACGACGAGGGCCCAGGCATCCCGGAAGCGCAGCTGCAAACGATATTCCGGCCCTTCACCCGCATCGAAGCCTCTCGCAACCGCCAGACCGGCGGCTTCGGGCTGGGCCTGACCATCGCCCGCAACATCGCGCGGCGCTTCGGCGGCGAGGTGACGCTGGAGAACAGGGCCGGCGGCGGCTTGAGCGCCAAGCTGACCGTGCCGGTGGCGGCAGCTCCGCAACACAGGGCGGCGGAACAGGGCTAGCGGCTGGGCGCGGCGAGTTCGTCCTCGATATGAGCACGGATGATGTCGTCGAAACTCTGCTCCGCCCGGAAGCCGAGCGCATGCGCGCGCTCGGCCGAGAATCGCGTCGGCCAGTTCTTCACGATCGCCCAGACCGTCGCGTCGGGAACCTCGCGGATCAGCCGCGCGGCCGCCTCCCCCGCGACGCGGCGCAGCGCCTCGATCTGCTCGCCGACGGTCACGGCGACACCGGGCATGGTGAGGTTGCGGCGCGGGCCGACGAGGCCGCCGTCGATGCCCGCGGCATGGACGAGGAAGCCGACCGCCGAACGCGGGCTGGCATGGGTGTGCAGCACGGTGCGCGGCACCGGCAGCAGCGCCTCCTGCCCGGCGAGCGGTTCGCGGATGATGCCGGAGAAGAAGCTCGACGCCGCCTTGTTGGGCTTGCCCGGGCGGACGCAGATGGTGGGAAGCCGGATGCCGATGCCGTCGAAGAAACCGCGGCGGGTGTAGTCGGCGAGCAGCGCCTCGCCGATCAGCTTCTGGGTACCGTAGGAGGTAAGCGGCGTCGGGTGGAAATCGTCCGGGATGATTTCCGGGAAAGGCGCGCCGAAGACCGCGATGGACGAGGTGAAGACGACGCGCGGCGCATGCCCGGCGAGCCGCAGCGCATCGAACAGGGCGCGGGTGCCGTCGAGGTTGACGCGGTAGCCGAGGTCGAAATTGGCCTCCGCCTCGCCCGACACGACACCGGCCAGGTGGAAGACGATGTCAGGCCGTCCGGCGGCCAGCGCTTCGGCCGCGCCGGCTGCCGCGAGGTCGCCGGTGAGCGTCCGCACGGCGACACCTTCGATGGCTGGCGCCGGCGCCGGCACGATGTCGTGCAGGTCGAGCGCGGTGATCCGCCTGCCGGCGAGCATGCCTTGGGCGGCGAGGCGAGCGGTGAGCTTGCGGCCGATCATGCCGGCCGCGCCGGTGATCAGCACGCGCATCTCAGTTGCCCTTGTTGCGCTGGGCGCGGCCCCGCAGCCAGAAGACGCCGAAGAAGGCCAGCACGAAAAACACCGCGATCGCCCCGGCCGCGACGGTAGAATAGTCGCCGACGGCCAGCATGATCTTGGGCATCAGGAACGCCACGACGCCGAAGGCGATCATGATCCAGAGGGCGGCGATGGCCGCATTGCGGTTATTCGTGTCCATGGACGGCGGTCCTATGCGTTGCCTCGCAAAGCTTGTGCAGGCTTCGCGACATTCCTACTCACGCCCCGGCACGGGACCCGAGCCAACGTTGCATGCGGGATGCCACGGCACTTGGCAAGCCTCGGCATCGGCCTGCAACCGGGAGAAGCGGCGGTTGAGGCAGCATGCCGCGCCTCCTCAGGCGCCGAGTTCGGCGCGGAAATCCTCGAGCCGGCGCTTCTGCCGGCCTGTGGCACCGAAGTTCGCCGGATCGAGCCAGGCGTCGTAGGCGCGCTTCAGCGCCGGCCATTCCTTGTCGACGATCGAATACCAGGCGGTGTCGCGGTTCTCGCCCTTGACGACCATGTGCTGGCGGAAGATGCCCTCAAACTTGAAGCCGAAGCGTTCGGCGGCACGCTTGGACGGCTCGTTGCGGTCGTTGCACTTCCACTCGTAGCGGCGATAGCCGAGCTCGTCGAAGATGTAGCGTGCGAACAGATATTGCGCCTCGGTCGCCGCCGGGCGGCGGGCGACGAGGTCGCTCCAGTAGATGTTGCCGATCTCGATGACGCCGTAGGCCGGGTCGATGCGCATCAGGGTCTGCCGTCCGGCGATCTTGCCGCTCGCCTTGTCGACGACCACGAAGAACAGCGGATCCTCGCTCGCTCCCGACTTGTCCAGCCACGGCTGGAAGGCCGCGCGGTCGCCGGGCTTGGTGTCGAACAGCCAGCGGAAGCGGCCCTCGGCATCCTCGGCGGTCGCCATCGCAAAGAGGCCGTCGGCGTGCTTCGCCGGGTCGAGCGGTTCGAGCCGGACGTAGCGCCCGTCGAGAACGATGCGTTCCGGGCGCGGCCGCGGTTTCCACTCCTGCAAATTCTCGGACAAGATAGTCTCCAAACTGTTTGACATGGCCGGCCCCACTCTCCCAAAAATCGAAACCTGACGAAAGAACCAGACGGATAGCCGGAATGCTCCAAACCATTGCCGCCTTCGACCGCCTCGGCGAGGAGAACGCCTTCGCCGTGCTGGCCCGCGCCACGGCGCTGCTGCATGAAGGGCGTGACATCGTCAATCTCGGCATCGGCCAGCCGGATTTCCGCACGCCCGAGCACATCGTCGAGGCGGCGATCAAGGCGCTGCGCGACGGCCACCACGGCTACACCCCGGCCAACGGCCTTTTGGCGACGCGCGAGGCGGTGGCGCGGCGCACGCTCACCACCACCGGCGTCGAGGTTTCGCCCGAGAGCGTGATGATCATGCCTGGCGGCAAGCCGACCATGTTCGCCGCGATCCTGATGTTCGGCGAACCGGGCGCCGAGATCCTCTACCCCGACCCCGGCTTTCCGATCTATCGCTCGATGATCGAGTTCACCGGTGCGACGCCGGTGCCGGTGCCCATCCACGAGGCCAACGGCTTCGCCTTCTCAGCCGAGGAGACGCTGTCGCTGATCACCCCGAAGACCAGGCTGCTGATCCTCAACTCGCCGGCCAACCCGACGGGCGGGGTGACCCCGCGGGTCGAGATCGCCAAGCTGGTCAAGGGCCTGGAAGCCCACCCGCATGTCGCGATCCTGTCGGACGAGATCTACGACGTCATGACCTATGACGGCGAGAGCCACGCCTCCCTGCTCGCCTATCCCGACATCCGCGACCGGCTGATCATCCTCAACGGCTGGTCCAAGACCTGGGCGATGACCGGCTGGCGCATGGGCTGGTCGATCTGGCCGAACGGGCGCGAGGGCGGCCACCTCTACGACAAGGTGCGCAAGCTCGCCGTCAACTGCTGGTCCTGCGTCAACGCGCCGAGCCAGTATGCCGGCATTGCGGCCATCGACGGCCCGCAGGACGACGTCGACAGGATGATGCGCGCCTTCGACAACCGCCGGAAGATCGTGGTCGAGGGGCTGAACGCCATCCCCGGCATTTCCTGCGTGACGCCGAAGGGCGCCTTCTACGCCTTCCCCAACGTCTCTGAGACCGGCTGGAAGGCCAAGAAGCTGGCCTCGGCGCTGCTCGAGGAGGCGGGCGTGGCGCTGATCGGCGGCCCCGACTTCGGCATCCTCGGCGAAGGCTACATCAGGCTGTCCTACGCCAATTCGGAGGAGAACATCCTGCGCGCGCTGGAGCGGATCGAAGCGTTCCTGGCGAAATAGCTGTTTTTCTGGGCCGCATTCGTGCGACGCCAGACGGTTCCGTCTGGCTGCAAAATGCGCTAGCCGCGCCCGACATAAGGCATCTTGGTGGCCATCACGGTCATGAACAGGACGTTGGCGTCGAGCGGCAGGCCGGCCATGTAGACCACCGCCTCGGCGACGCGGTCGACGTCCATCACCGCCTCCGCCGCGATCGAACCGTCGGCCTGCTGGACGCCGACGGTCATCGGCATGGCCATCTCGGTCAGCGCATTGCCGATGTCGATCTGGCCGCAGGCGATGTCGAAGGGGCGGCCGTCGAGCGCGATCGTCTTGGTGAGGCCGGTGATCGCATGCTTGGTGGCGGTGTAGGGCACGGAGCCCGGGCGCGGCGCATGCGCCGACACCGAGCCGTTGTTGATGATGCGGCCGCCCATCGGCTCCTGCCGGCGCATGGCGGCGAAGGCGGCGCGGGCGCACAGGAACGAACCGGTCAGGTTGACCGCCACCACGTCGTTCCACGCCTCGACCGGGATTTCGTCGATGGTGCTCGCCTTGTAGCCCATGCCGGCATTGTTGAAGAGCAGGTCGACGCGGCCGAAGGCCTCGGTGATGGTCTCGAACATGTCGTCGACCTGGTCGGCCCTGGTGACGTCGCAGACCACGGCCAGCGCCCTGGCGTCGGTCTTGCCGGCTTCGGCGATCGCGTCGTCGAGCGCACTCTTGCTGCGGCCGCAGAACACCGTGTTCCATCCGTCCTGCAGCAGGGCCGTGGCCACCGCCTTGCCGATGCCCTTGCCCGCGCCGGTAACGACTGCAACCTTCTTGCTCGCCATGATGAGGCTCCTCCCCTGCAATGACCGATCGCCAGCGGACGGGTCATTCATGGTGCCCAATATTCTAGCGCAACGGTTGAAGCAAACCAGTTGGCACCAAGACGTTCGGCCGGTCCCGATACACAAAAAGGGCGGTCATTGGCGACCGCCCAGTTTTCCGTCGAACCGTGCTTGGGAGGAGGAGAGCCGATCCGAGTAGGAAAAGCATGCGCCTGCTCGGTTAACAAATCCTTAACGCGAAAAACCGCATCCTAAGGGCCTCGCCGCTCCCCTGGCTGCATCACCAGCGCGGGTTGACCTGCGGATTGGCGCTGGGCGCGGCCGGCTCGGACGCGGGCACCTTCACGCTCGACACGGTCGCCTCGACATGGTCGACCAGCGCGTCCGGCAGCTTGAGCCGGCCGGCGAGCAGGTCGAGATAGCCGCGCTCGGCGCGGGTGTCGGGATCGATGGCCAGGCGCGAGGCGGTGTAGAGCTCGAGCTTCTGGGCGTCGGTCTGCGCGGCGTCCACGATGGCGTCGAGATCGAGAGGCGCATCGAGTTCGGCCATCAGGAACTGCTCGGCGTCGGAGCCGATGCCGGACAGGCTGAGCTTGTCGCCGATCTTCTTGCGTTCCTCGTCGTCGATGTGGCCATCCGCCTTTGCCGCGGCGATCATCGCGCGGATCAGCGTCAGCGCGAATTCGGTCTCGCCCTGCGGCGCCTGCGAGGGATGGAAGGAATTGTCGGCCGGCGGCGGCAGCAGTTCGGGCTCGGCGTTCGGCGCCGCAGGCTGCGGCGCATTGCCGGCCTTATAGTTCTGGTAGGCCTTGTAGGCGAGGCCGCCGATCGCCGCCAGGCCGCCGATCTTCAGGGCCGAGCCGGTGACCTTGCGGCCGGCGCCGGTTCCCAGGAGCACCGCGACCAGCGCGCCCGCCGCGAGCGGATTGTCCTTGGCGAGCTGGGTCGCCTGCCCGGCCTTTTCGCGCACGGTGGATTGCGTCCCCGGGATCTTGGAGCCGAGGAGATCGTCAAGCAGCTTCTTGGGGTCGAGCATGGATGCCTCCGGTTTTGACTGTAGCGTTGAGGTAGGCGGACGATCGCGACAATACAATGACGCTCGCCAAATTTGGCAAGATCATGCGGGACCCGGCAATCAACTGCCGATGTGGCGTCCCGAGCCGCGTTCCTCGGCCAGTTCTACTTGGCGATGACGTTCGGCGTAGCGGGCGCGGTCCTCGTCGCTGCGCAGCTCGTGGCAATGCGGGCACGAGACGCCCGCCTGGTACTTGGGCGACAGCCGCTCCTCGGGCATGAGCGGATGGCGGCAGGCGCGGCAAAGCTCGGCCTCGCCCTCGGCCAGGCCGTGGACGACCGAAACGCGCTCGTCGAAGACGAAGCACTCGCCGGCCCACAGGCTCTCCTGGGCCGGCACCTCCTCGAGATATCTGAGGATGCCGCCCTTGAGGTGGAACACCTCGTCGATGCCGATCGACTTCACATAGGCGGTCGCCTTCTCGCAGCGGATGCCGCCGGTGCAGAACATCGCCACCTTCTTGCCCTCGAGCTCGCCGCGATGCGCCTCGACCCAGGCGGGGAAATCGCGGAAGCTCGTGGTGTGCGGGTCGACCGCACCGGTGAAGGTGCCGATCGCCACCTCGTAGTCGTTGCGGGTGTCGACGACCACGGTGTCGGGGTCGGAGATCAGCGCGTTCCAGGCGGACGGCTCGACATAGGCGCCGACGCTCCTGAGCGGGTCGATGTCCTCGACGCCCATGGTGACGATCTCGCGCTTGAGCCGCACCTTCATGCGGTGGAATGGCATTTCGGCGGCGCTGCTGTATTTGACTTCGAGGCCGGCGAATTCCGGGATCGCCTCGAGATGCGACACCAGGGCTGCGATCGCCTCGCCGGTGCCGGCGACCGTGCCGTTGATGCCTTCGCAGGCGAGCAGCAGGGTACCCTTGATGCCGCGCGCGCAGCAGAAGGCGGCAAGCGGCTGGCGCAGCTCCTCGAAGCGTTCCAGCCGGCAGAAGCGGTAGAGGGCTGCGACGCGGAAGCCGGGCGCGGGTGTGGATAAATCTTTCATGCCTGTGCCCTAGCGCCTCGACCTCGCTTTTTCAATGCGGGCCGGAATGCAGCGATTGCAGAGGGTTGCCGAGTCGCGCCATGTGTCGCGGATGGCGGAATGCAAAAATACCTTTCAACACCCCTATTGGGCCGGGTGACAATCGCGCCGGCAAACGGAGTCCGGGACGGAATGTTCAGCAGGGAAACAGCGGCGGAAATCGACAAGGCGGCAACGGAGTTCGGGATCGAGGGCGCGGCACTGCTGGCCATCGCCGAGATCGAGAGCGGCGGGCAGGTCTTCGCCAGGATCGACGGGCGCAAGGAACCCCTGATCCGCTTCGAGGGGCACTATTTCGACCGCCGGCTTTCGGGGGAACGGCAGGCGCAGGCGCGCGCGGCCGGCCTTGCCTCGCCCGTGGCCGGCGAAGTCGCCAATCCGCGCGGCCAGGCGGCGCGCTGGCAGATGATCGAACGGGCGGCAACCATCGATCGCCGTGCCGCCTATGAATCGACCTCCTGGGGGCTTGGCCAGGTGATGGGCGCACATTGGCAATGGCTCGGCTTCGACGATGTCGACGGGCTCGTCACGGAGGCCCGTTCCGGCGCCGCAGGCCAGGCACGGCTGATGGCGCGCTACATCGACAAGGCCGGCCTGACCGAGGCACTCAACCGGCACGACTGGGAGGCAGTGGGGCACGGCTACAACGGCCCGGGCTTCCGCAAGAACGGCTACGACGTCAAGCTCGCCGAAGCCTACCGGCGACAGGTCGACGGACCGGCACATGGCGAAGAGACGATGAAGATTGGCTCGCGCGGCGAACCGGTGGCCGAGCTGCAGGAAGCGCTGCTCGCGCTCGGCTACCCGGTCGATACCGACGGCATCTACGGCCCCGGCACGGCCGCGGCGGTGAAGCGGTTCCAGGAGGCCCGCGGGCTTGCGGCCGACGGCATCGCCGGCCCGCAGACCCGGGCTGCGCTCTTGAAGCCGCCGCCGGCGCCGGCGCGCGGATTCTGGGGTACAATCAGGTCTTGGCTCGGCGGGGCCTTCCGGCGACCATAGTGACCGTTCGGCCGCATCACCATGTCGCTGCCACGCTTCGTGGACTTGCCGGTCGCGGTCTGTTAAATCGGTTGAAAAATCCAAGAGAGGTGCCGCCATGACCAGCAAGACCCAGAAACTGCTTTCGCTGCTGGATGGCCAGCCGGTCATTCCGGTGCTGAAGATCGAGCGCGCCGCCGACGCCGTGCCGCTGGCCCGCGCGCTTGCCCGTGGCGGCCTGAGGGCCATCGAGATCACGCTGCGCACGGCCGAGGCGCTCGAAGCCATCCGCCGCGTCGCTGGCGAAGTCGAGGACTCCATCGTCGGCGCCGGCACCATCCTCAACGCGCGCCAGTTCGAACAGGCCGAGGCCGCCGGCTCGAGGTTCATCGTCAGCCCCGGCCTGACGCGCGAACTCGTGGCCGCGGGCGCGGCGAGCCACGTGCCGCTGCTGCCCGGCACCATCACGCCCGGCGAGATCATGGGCGCGCTTGAGGCCGGCCTCGACTTCCTCAAGTTCTTCCCGGCCGAGCAGGCCGGCGGCGCAGCCTTCCTCAAGGCGCTCGCCTCGCCGATCGCCGGCGTCAAGTTCTGCCCGACCGGCGGCATCTCGGCCAGGAACGCCGGCGACTACCTCGCCCTGCCGAACGTGGTCTGCATCGGCGGCTCGTGGGTGGCGCCCGACGACATGGTCAAGGCCGGTGACTGGGCCGGCATCGAGGCGCTGGCGGCCGAGGCCTACAAGCTGCGCCGGTGAGGTAGCCGAAGCTTCGCATCGAAAGCGAGAAGCCCCGGGAAACGAGCGTTTCCCGGGGCTTTTTCGTCGGGGACCAGGGCCGCCTGAGGCGGCGCGTCCCGATCATTTGGACTGGAAGCGCGCCACCGAAAGGAACTTCACGGCGCTACCGGAGAAGCGGTTGGCCTCCGCCATCTGGTTCTCCTGCTGGAAGCCGGCCGTATAGACCTCCTTCGGCGCGGTGCGGACCATGTTGTAGGCGAAGCCCGGAGCCTTGGTGTTGGTGGTCACGGTGACCACCTGCTCGCTGCTGCGGAGTGCCCAGCGGGCGGCGTCGGGAGCGGCGGCCACGACCAAGGTCTTGGGATCGCGCTTGGCTTCCGCAGCCATCGGCCGCGAGGACTTGCGGGTGGTCTTCACCCCCGCGGCAGCCGTCTCGGACACGGCCGCCAGGGCCTGCGCCGCAGGCTTCGGCGCGGCGACGGCCGCCCCTTGCGGCTCGTCGAACACCGAGCGCGGCTCGCTCAACGATGCAACCGCGAACTCGGCCTCGTCCTCGGCGGGGATGTCGTCGGCGGCGGCAAGCGCTGCCTCGACGGTCATCGCGTCCGGACGTGCCGAAGGCAGCGGCACGTCGCTGGCGACTGCCGACTGATCGTCGCCGGCGAGGGCCATGAGCACTTCGCCTTCCGGCTTCAACTCGGCCGGCGGCGTGTATTTCGGCCGCCAGGTCGGCAGCGGCACGTCGGCGGCGATCTGCTCTTCGGCCGAGCCGGCCAGTTCGCCTGCGCTCAAGGGTGCGGACGCGTTGCCGAACGGCACGTTCTGCGCCGTCGCCATGCCGACTTCGCCCTGCGGCCGCGGCGCGGCGCCGGGCAGCGGCACGCTGCGCGCCGGCAGCGAGGCCAGGATGGTCTCCGGAGCCTCATCGGCCGCCGGGGTCTCCTCGGCGATCTGCGGCAGGTCGGCGCGGCGGGCATTCTCCGGCGCGACGATCTGGATTTCGGACCTGGCCTTTGCCGGTGCCGAAGCGACCTGCCGGGCGGGCGCCGCCGGCTTGGCAACCGCGGCGACTTCGGTTTCGCCGGTATCCTCTTCCTCGTCGGCACCGCCGCCGCCAAACAGCGCGGCCAGCAGACCGCCGCTCCGCGACGAAGACGATGGCGAGGACGACACGGCGGCGAGCGCCAGATTGCCGCTCTGCTTGCGCGACTGATAGGAGGCCAGCGCCTGCTCGAAGCCGGGCAGAGGCTTGCCGTCTGAAGGCACGTGCAGCGTCTTGCCGTTCGGGAAGACCGCGACCAGTTCCTTGCGGCTCATGCGCGGCCAATGGCGCACGTTGCCGACGTCCATGTGGACGAAGGGCGAGCCGGAACGCGGATAATAGCCGACGCCGCCGGCCTGGATGCGCAGGCCTGCCTCGCGCAGCTTCTTGAGCGGCACGCCGGGGATGAAGAAGTCCATCGCCTTGCCGAGCATGTGCTGGCTCTTCTCGGCGACGCCCTTGGAGCGGCTGCGCAGCATCGAATTGGTCGCCGGCGAGCGATAGGCCGACACGACATTGATGTAGCCCGTGGCGCCGGTGGCGCGATAGGCTTCCCACACCACGTCGAACAGCCGCGGATCCATCCTGGTGGGCTCGTTGCGGCGCCAGTCACGCAGGAACTGGTTCAGCTGCTTGAGCCCGGCAGGATCGAACTTGCCGTTGCGCTTGTAGGTGATCTCGGCCTTCTCGCCGGTGTGGATGTAATAGAGCTTGAGCGTCCGCACTTCGGCGGCTGCTGGTGCCTGTGAAGCTGCCATGAAACCGACGGCGAGCATCGCGGCCGAGAGCCACTTACGCCAGACATTCGATTTCGAGTGACGCCCTTCGGTGTTCTCGATCCTGTTCAAATCAAAAGGCCCTGTTAGGCTGCCATCTGTCCCCGGATTTGAAGCCCGGACACGCTGTGGAATCGCGTCCGAATATCGATCCTAATGGTTAATGCCTGCTTATTGAAGGCCAAATGCGGTAACACCATGGCGTAGCCGCCTCAAATGGGAATCGCCGGCTGTTGTGGTAAACCGCTGGTTTATAGCGACAAATGGCGATTAACGCCGCCATGGCGGCGCCTGGTCGCATGCGTCATGCAAACGACAGGCAAGGCCCAATCGGCAGGCGTCGCCACAATTCGCCGCAACTGCGGGAAATATGTCACGACGCCAGCCCTGGCGAGCGCCCCGATTCGGGATCGATTCCGTACTCCTTGAGCTTGCGGTAGAGCGTCGACCGTCCGATGCCCAGCCGGCGCGCCACTTCGCTCATCTGGCCGTTGTAGTGGTCGATCGCGAGCCGGATCATCTCGAACTCGACGTCGGCCAGCGGCCGGACGTTGCCGCGCTCGTCTATGGCGCGCAGCGTTCCCGGCCGCGCAGGTGCCGCGGGCGCGGGGGGCGTCGGCTGCGACGCTTGGCCATGACCGTTGGCGAGCTGCGCCTGGCCGGCCGGCGACGCCTCGCCGCCGAGATCGACGGTACCCTCGACCTGGGCGCGGATCTGCGGAAACTCCTCTTCGGTGAGTACGTCGCCCTCGGAAAGCACGCAGGCGCGGAAAACCGCGTTCTCCAGCTGCCGGATGTTGCCGGGCCAGTCATAGGCCTGGAGCAGGGCCAGCGCGCCTTCGGAGATCGCCGGAATCCGGCCATGCGAACTGGCGGGCGCGACGCGCGAAATGAAGTGGCCGACGAGCAGTGCGACGTCCTCGCGGCGCTCGCGCAGCGGCGGCACGAAGATCGGATAGACGTTGAGCCGGTAGAACAGGTCTTCGCGGAACTTCCCGTCCTTGACCTGCTCCAGCAGGTTGCGGTGCGTGGCCGAGATCAGCCTGATGTCGACCTTGACCGTGGCCCGGCCGCCGACCGGATCGATCTCGCCCTCCTGCACAGCCCTGAGCAGCTTGACCTGCACGTCGAGCGGCAGGTCGCCGATCTCGTCCAGGAACAGGGTCCCCTGGTTGGCCTCGACGAACTTGCCTGTGTGCCTTTCGGTGGCGCCGGTGAACGAGCCCTTCTCGTGGCCGAACAGGATGCTTTCCACCAGGCTTTCCGGGATGGCGCCGCAATTGACGGTCACGAAGGGCTTCGAGCGCCGGTCGCCCGAGCCCTGGATGGCGCGCGCCACGAGTTCCTTGCCGACGCCCGATTCGCCCTCGATCAGGATCGGGATGTTGGATGCCGCCGCCTTCTGGCCGAGCCTGATCACCCGGTCCATGGCCGGGCTCCTGGTGACCAGGTCGCGGAAGGTCAGAAGCCCGCTGCCGCGCCGCGCCGAACGCCGGACGGTGTCCTCGACCGCCTCGACCTTCAGGGCGCTGGTGATCGCGGCCTGCAGCTTCTCGGGCGAGGCCGGCTTGACCACGAAATCGAAGGCGCCGTTGCGCATCGCCGAAACGACGGTGTCGATGCCGCCCTGCCCGGTCTGCACGATGACCGGAATGGAAATGCCGCGCTCGCGCATCGCCTTGAGCACGCCGATGCCGTCGAGGTCCGGCATGGACAGGTCGAGGATCATCACCCCGACGTCGCCGCCGCGCGCTCCGTCGAGCACCTGGAGCGCCGCTTCTCCGCCCTCGGCGACGATCGCCGAATGGCCGAATTTCGTCACCGCGGCGTCGACCAGGCGACGCTGCACCGGATCATCATCGACTATGAGAATCGAACCTGCCATGTATGTCCGGAATATGCCTGTCGATGCCGATTGGATGTGGATCATCCTGGCACAGGGTTCTAAATAAGGTTTCAAAAAAGCCAGTGAACGAATCCCTTAGGATTTGAACGGACGGCCGAGGGAAGCGAAAGGTAAGTCGCAATGCGTTGGATTTGCGGGCAGGAGATGCAGGCTGCCGCGGCCGCCAGGGGTGCGGCCGCGCTCGGCGATTTGCCCGAATGGGACCTTTCCGACCTCTACGCCGGGATGGAATCGCCTGACCTTCGACGCGACATCGACAAGGCCGGCGCCGACGCCGTAGCCTTCGAAGCCAGGTGGAAGGGCACGCTCGCCGTCGAGGCCGGGCGCGGCGCGTCCGGCGGCCTCGGCGAAGCGATGCGCTCCTATGAGGCGCTGGAGGAACTGATCGGCCGCGTCGTCTCCTATGCCGGGCTGATCTATGCCGGCGACACCTCCGATCCCAAGCGCGCCAAGCTCTACGGCGACATCCAGGAGAAGATGACGGATGCCAGCGCGCATCTGCTGTTCTTCGCCCTCGAGCTCAACCTCGTCGACGACGAGCTGATCCTCGAGGCGCTCGACGCCGACGCCGGCTTCGGCCACTACCGGCCCTGGGTACTCGACCTGCGCAAGGACAAGCCCTACCAGCTCGAGGATCGCGTCGAGCAGCTCTTCCACGAGAAGTCGATCACCGGACGCGGCGCCTGGAACCGGCTGTTCGACGAGACGATGACGGAGCTGCGCTTCGACGTCGGCGGCGAGGAGCTGACGCTGGAGCCGGCGCTGAACAAGCTGCAGGACCCCGACGGCGAGGTGCGCAAGGCTGCCTCCGAGGCGCTGGCCGCGACCTTCCGCAAGAACCTGCGCGTCTTCACGCTGATCACCAACACGCTGGCCAAGGACAAGGAAATTTCCGACCGCTGGCGCGGCTTCCAGGACATCGCCGATTCACGCCATCTCGCCAACCGCGTCGAGCGCGAGGTCGTCGACGCGCTGGCCGCGGCCGTCCGCGAGGCCTATCCGCGCCTGTCGCACCGCTACTATGCGATGAAGGCCAAGTGGCTCGGCATGGAGACGATGAACCACTGGGACCGCAACGCCCCCCTGCCCGAGACGCCGCAGGCGAGCATCGGCTGGGGCGATGCCAAGGACACCGTGCTGACCGCCTACGGCAAGTTCTCGCCTGAGATGGCCGATATCGCCCGCACCTTCTTCGACCGCCGCTGGATCGACGCACCGGTGCGCCCGGGCAAGGCGCCGGGCGCCTTCGCCCACCCGACGGTGCCGTCGGCGCATCCCTACGTCCTGCTCAACTACATGGGCAAGCCGCGCGACGTGATGACGCTCGCCCACGAACTCGGCCACGGCGTGCACCAGGTGCTGGCCGCCGGCCAGGGCGCGCTGATGGCCTCGACGCCGCTGACCCTTGCCGAGACCGCGAGCGTGTTCGGCGAGATGCTGACCTTCCGCTCGCTGCTCGAGCGCACCACCGACAGGCGCGAGCGCAAGGCGATGCTGGCCCAGAAGGTCGAGGACATGATCAACACGGTCGTGCGCCAGATCGCCTTCTACGAGTTCGAGCGCAAGGTGCACGCCGAGCGCAAGAACGGCGAGCTGACCGCCGACCGGCTCGGCCAATTCTGGCTGGAGGTGCAGGCCGAGAGCCTGGGGCCCGCGATCAAGCTGCGCGACGGCTACGAGGTGTTCTGGGCCTATATCCCGCACTTCATCCATTCGCCCTTCTACGTCTATGCCTATGCCTTCGGCGACTGCCTGGTGAACTCGCTCTTCGCGGTCTACCAGAACGCCGAACGCGGCTTCCAGGACAAGTATTTCGAGATGCTGCGCGCCGGCGGCACCAAGCACCACTCGGAGCTGCTGAAGCCCTTCGGGCTCGACGCCGCCGACCCGGCCTTCTGGCAGAAGGGCCTCGCCGTCATCAGCGGCCTCATCGACGAATTGGAAGCGCTGGACTGAGCCGGCGCTTCGCCTCCTGAAATCATGACAGACCTTGCTCCACCCTTCGTCCTGTTCCGGGACGATCCCGCCGGCCAGGAACTGCTGTTCGAGGCGCCGGACGAGATCATCGTCGCGCATCACGCCGGCGATTTCCTGCCCGCGCTCGAAAAAGCCCAAGCCGCGCATGACAGCGGAAAGTGGCTCGCCGGCTATTTTTCCTACGAAGCGGGCTACCTGCTCGAGCCGAAGCTCCGGCCGCTGCTGCCCGAGGGGCGACGCACGCCGCTCGTCTGTCTCGGCGTCTTCGACCAGCCGTCGGACCGCATGCGGCAGCAGGCGCAAAGGCCCGCCACCAATGGCCCGATCTTCGATGCCCGCGCCACCTGGTCGGCATCCGACTACGAAAGCCGCTTCAGGCGCCTCCACCAGCACCTGCGCCAGGGCGACTGCTACCAGGCGAACCTGACCTTCCCGGTGAAGGCGCAATGGTCGGGCACCCCGCTCGACGCCTTCGATGCGCTGATTGCGCGGCAGCCGGTGAAATACGGCTCGCTCGTCTCGCTCGGCGGGCCGGTGGTGCTGTCGCGCTCGCCCGAACTGTTCTTCGAGATCGACGCGGACGGCTGGATCGAGACGCATCCGATGAAGGGCACCGCGCCGCGCGGCAAGACGCCCGAGGAGGACGCAGAACTCAGGGAGTTCCTGCGCAACGACGAGAAGAACCAGGCGGAAAACCGCATGATCGTCGATCTTTTGCGCAACGACATTTCGCTGATCAGCGAGGTCGGCACGCTCGACGTGCCCGAACTGTTCCGCATCGAAAGCTATCCGACCGTGCACCAGATGGTCAGCACCGTCAGGGCGAAGCTTCTGCCCGACCTCTCCATCGAGCGCATCTTCGCCGCCCTCTTCCCTTGCGGCTCGATCACGGGCGCCCCGAAGATCAGGGCCATGGAAATCCTGCACGATCTCGAAGGCACGCCCCGCGACGTCTATTGCGGCTCGATCGGCTGGATCGCACCCGGCGGCACCATGCGTTTCAACGTGGCCATCCGCACCATCACGCTCTTCCCGGACGGCGAGGCCGTCTACAATGTCGGCGGCGGCGTGGTGTTCGATTCCACGGCGGAAGCGGAGTATGCGGAATGTCTTCTGAAAGCGCGCTTCGCGACCGGCTCGGTGCCGGCTTCGAACTGATCGAAACCCTGCGCTGGGAGCCGCAGGGCGGTTTCCTGCGCGGCGAACGGCACCTCGCCCGGCTTGCGGCTTCGGCCGCGGTACTCGGCTTTGCCTGCGATCGGACCGCGGTCGAGCAGGCTTTGGCAAGAGCCGTCGGTGGCGACGCGCCGCTCAGGGTGCGGCTCACGCTCTCGGCAGGCGGCAAGGCCGAGGTGACTGCGCAGGCCTTCGTGCCGCTTCCGCCCGACACCGTGTGGACGCTGCGCATCGCCGCGACACGGCTTTCCTCCACCGACGCGCTGCTGCGCCACAAGACCACGCGCCGGCAGGCCTACGACGCCGCCCGCACGGAATTCGCCCGCGAGGATGCCGACGAGGTCATCCTGCTCAACGAGGCGGGCGAGGTCTGCGAAGGAACTATCACCAGCGTCTTCCTCGACATGGGCGACGGCGGCCCGCTTAAAACACCTGCGCTGGCCTGCGGCCTGCTTGCCGGGGTGCTGCGCGGCGAGATGATCGACAGGGGCGAGGCGGTGGAGGCCAGGCTTACCGTCGACGACCTCGCGGGCGCATCGAAGATCTTCGTCGGCAACTCGCTCCGGGGGCTCATCGCTGCAAGGTTGGTGAAGGCTTGATTTGACTCTCAAAGGCGTGTGCCACACATTGTGTTCACATGTGTTGACGGAGATTGGTCATGCCCGGCGAATCCACTTTTTCCATCAGACTGCCCGACGACCTTCGCAGCGAAGTGGATGAATACGCCAAGCTGACGAAGCGATCACGTGCGTTCGTCATCAAGGAGGCCGTGGCGACCTACATAAGCGATCAGCAGGCGTATCTCGCTGCTGTGCGCGAAGCAGAAAACGAGGCCGACGAAGGTGTCTTCGTATCTGGCGCGCGGGTTACGGACTGGCTCGCATCTTGGGGGACGGAAAACGAGCTTCCCGTCCCTGAGGCCGACATCGTGCCCGCCCAAAAATCGTGAAGCTGCGGCTCCTCCCACGAGCTGTACGCGACCTTGCCGAGCTTCGGGCCTACATCGCAGCGGACGACCCAGATGCTGCGCAGAAGGTCGCCGAGCGCCTCATCAAGGCATTGAAACTGATCGAGTCGCGGCCCGATATCGGCCGCCCGACCGCAGGCGCCGCCACTCGTGAATGGGTGGTCCCCGGCCTGCCCTACATCATCCCCTACCGTCTGAAAAACGGCACCGTCGAGATCCTTCGCATCTACCACACGCGGCGTAACCGTCCGCCGGAGTGGCCTCCCCAATGACTTCCCCCACCCACACGCCCTTTGACGGCACCTCGAAGCCTTTCACAATCGGCCTGAAGCAGGCCGAGGCCCGCGACTGGATCGAACTCGACGGCCATCTCGGGACCTATCTCGCCGAGAAGGACAGGCTCTACGCCGAAATCCCCGACAAGGTCTTCGTCGCCGAGCCGGACACGCTGGCGGCGCAGAAGGAAGTGCTGGGTCTGCTGGTCGCGCACCTGACCGAACGCTTCCCCGACACCTACCGGCTGGACAACGGCCGCTGCGCGATCGCCGGCACGGGCCGCACCATCGATGTCGAAAACCCCGGCGACAATCCGCTCATCGCCGCATCGCGGCTGGTGCAGGAAGACCTGATCCTGATGAGCCAGGGCGAGGATGGCTGGCGGCTGGCTGCCGGTTCGCTGTGCTTTCCTTCCTCGTGGAAGCTGACCGAGAAGTTCGGAAAGGCGATCCACGACATCCACGGCCCGGTGCCAGGCTTCGGCCCCGGAACCCGCATGGCCGAACTGATCGCCCGCATGTTCGACAAGCTCGCCGTGCTGGTCGAGCGCTTCAACTGGTCGGTCCAGGCCAATGGCGAGCTCTACCACCCGCTCTCCGACCGCCGGCGCATCGCCCGTTCGGCCGAGACGGACTCGACCTTTCCCGGCGGCGACGTCGCCGGCCACGCCTTCATCCGGGTCGAACGGCAGACGCTGCGCAAGCTGCCCGCCTCGGGCGACATCCTGTTCACCATCCGCATCCATCTCGACCCGCTGGCGGTTCTGGCTAGGCACCCGGATCGTGCCGCACTCGCCGCGTCCTTCGCCGAGCAACTGACCGGTCTCGACCGCGACCAGCTCGACTACAAGGGGCTGACCGCCGACTGCGACAGGCTGGTCGCCTTCCTCAACGGCATGGCGCGCGCCGGCTAACCATAGCGGCATAACGTCCGGTTCCCACAGCATCTGGGACCCGGATTCGCTTTATTGTGACAAGCATGTATGGTTTAGCCGTTGAAGCCGGGCCAATCATGGCCCGGCTCTTTTGGTGTGAGAAGGAGTGCCATAAAAAATGGCGAATGAAAAATGGCCCGTTTACGGTGAGATTACTGGTCCTGTTGTGATGATCGGCTTCGGTTCGATCGGCCGCGGAACGCTCCCCCTCATTGAACGCCATTTCAAGTTCGACAAGTCGCGTATGGTGATCATCGATCCCAGCGGCGAAAACCGGAAACTCGCGGATGAGCGCAACATCAAATTCATCCAGGAGGCGGTAACCAAGGACAATTTCAAGGAGCTGCTGACGCCCCTGCTGAGCAATGGCGGCGGCCAGGGCTTCTGCATCAACCTCTCGGTCGACACCGGCTCGGTCGACATCATGCACCTGAGCCGCAAGCTCGGCGCACTCTATGTCGACACCGTCGTCGAGCCGTGGCTCGGCTTCTATTTCGACAACGAGGCGAGCAACGCCGACCGCACCAACTACGCGCTGCGTGAAACCCTGCTCGCCGAAAAGCGCAAGCATCCGGGCGGCCCGACCGCGGTTTCGACCTGCGGCGCCAACCCGGGCATGGTCTCGTGGTTCGTCAAGCAGGCGCTGGTGAACCTGGCAAAAGACCTCGGCCACGAATTCGACGAACCCGAGCAGCACGACCGCGAGGGCTGGGCCGCGCTGATGAAGAAGGCCGGCGTCAAGGGCATCCACATCGCCGAGCGCGACACCCAGCGCACCAAGAACCCCAAGCCGATGAACGTGTTCTGGAACACCTGGTCGGTCGAAGGCTTCATCTCCGAAG
This sequence comes from Aminobacter sp. BE322, assembly GCF_050433525.1. Lineage (NCBI taxonomy): Bacteria > Pseudomonadati > Pseudomonadota > Alphaproteobacteria > Hyphomicrobiales > Phyllobacteriaceae > Aminobacter > Aminobacter sp. BE322. Next base: position 200,272 of record NZ_JBNPXB010000002.1, read on the forward strand.
GCCTGCAGCCGGCCGAACTCGGCTGGGGCACGCATGAGACCTGGAAGCCCAAGAACGCCAAGAAGTTCAAGAAGGGCTGCAAGGCGGCGATCTATCTCGAGCAGCCGGGCGCCAACACCCGCGTCCGCACCTGGTGCCCGACGCCGGGTGCCCAGTACGGCTTCCTGGTCACGCACAACGAAGCGATCTCGATCGCCGACTTCTTCACCGTGCGCTCGAAGAAGGGCAAGGTGAGCTACCGGCCGACCTGCCACTACGCCTACCATCCCTGCAACGACGCGGTGCTGTCGATGCACGAGATGTTCGGCGCCGCCGGCAAGCCGCAGCCGGTCCATCACGTGCTTGACGAGGACGAACTGGTCGACGGCAAGGACGAGCTCGGCGTGCTGCTCTACGGCCACGACAAGAACGCCTACTGGTACGGCTCGCAGCTGACGCTCGAACAGGCGCGCAAGCTCGCCCCCTACCAGAACGCCACCGGCCTGCAGGTGACGTCCGCCGTGCTCGCCGGCATGGTCTGGGCGCTCGAGAACCCCGAGGCCGGCATCGTCGAGGCCGACGAGATGGACTACAAGCGCTGCCTCGAAGTGCAGCAGCAGTATCTCGGCCCGGTCAACGGCCACTACACCGACTGGACCCCGCTCGATGGCCGTCCCGGCCTGTTCGAGGAGGATCTAGACCTCGAGGACCCCTGGCAGTTCCGCAACATCCTGGTGCGCTGAACGGCGGCATTCCGGAAACGAGAAAGGGCGCCGCGAGGCGCCCTTTTTGCTTGAAGCGTCAAAGCTGCCGTCACTTGCGCAGTTCGGCCTCGATGTCGTCGAGTGCCTTGTCCTTGCCGATGCCGGTGAGGAAGGCGAGGCCCTTGATCACCGGAATCTTCACCGACGCGGAGATCGGCGTCGTCGACACGATGAGGTCGGCGCTCTCGGCGAGGCTCGCCACCTCGGTCGCCTTGCACTGCATGGCGTTGAAGCTGAGCCCCCTCGCCTTCATCGCCTCGGTAACCGTCGAATTGACCGCCGTCGAAGTGGCGACGCCGGTGCCGCAGGCAAAGAGTATGGTCTTCTGTTTGGCCATCGAGAATTTCCCGTCCGTCTATCAATTCAGAATGGAGCCGATGTCTTCGAGCGTACTGGCGTTCTTGAGGCCGGTCAGCGCCTCCTCGCTCTGGATCGTGTCCATGATTTCCTGCAGCATGTCTATCTGCTTGTCCTTGTCGTTGATGGCAAGCAGGAACACGATGCCCACCGGAACCGCCTCGTCGGGGTCCTCCATGTTGGCGAAAGTGACCGGCTGGGACAGCACGCCGAGCGCGATCCCCGGCTTCAGCACGTGCTCGGGATCGGTGTGCGGGATCGCGACGTTCTCATCGCGGCCGAGCGGCAGGCCGGTCGGCATGGCGGCTTCGCGCCTGACCACCGCATCGGCGTAGCTCGGCTTGACGCACCCGAGCGTCTCCAGCCTGCCGGCGAGCAGGCGGATCACCTCCTCGCTGCTGCTTGCCTCGACGCCAAGGGCGACAGCCCCGGGATCGATGTGGCTCATGAGGGTTCGGGGCATTGCGGTCTCCATTTCCGATGGAGCCGGCCGTTTGCGGCCGGCTCCTGGGTTTCGATCAGCCGTTGGCGAGCCGCGGCTCTCCGTTCGCTTCGACGTCACCGGCCTCGGCGCCCGCCGCCCGCTCCCAGCCAGCCACGTTGCGGCGGTAGAGGCCGAAGAGCACCGCGATCACCAGCGCCAGCAGCACCAGGCCGGCGACGCCGAGCCACTTGATCGCTTCGATGATGACGTAGGGGATCCAGAGGAAGCCGTCGACCACCGAGGTGATCTGCACCGCGTTCGCCGGCATGGCGAAGCCGGACGACACGGCAGCGCTGGTGAACAGCGGCGCGAGCGCGTTGGCGACATAGAAGCCGAGGGCAAGCGTGATCGTGCCGACCACGACCATGCGGAAGACGTTGCCCTTGAGCAGCGGCGCGGTCATGGCGACGATGAACGGAATGACGGCGAGGTCGGCGAACAGGATGACGCGGTTGCCGGGCAGGATCACCGAAAGCACGATGGCGATCGGCACCAGGATCAGCGACGACGAGATCGCCGCCGGATGGCCGATCAGGATCGCCGAGTCGAGGCCGACCAGCAGCTCCCGGTCGCCGGTGCGCTTGCGCACGAATTCCTGGGCGGCATCCGACACCGGCAGCAGGCCTTCCATCAGCACCTTCACCATGCGCGGCAGGAGCAGCATCACCGCAGCCAGCGTCATGCCGGTGGTCAGCACCTTGGACAGCACCGTGCCGAAGTCGCCGGCGTTGTAGTAGGCGATGACGCCGAGCACGAGGCCGATGATCAGGCCCAGCACCACCGGCTCGCCGAACACGCCGAAGCGCTTCTCGATGGTCTCGGTGGAGATATTGATGCGGTTGATGCCGGGAATGCGGTCCATGATCCAGTTCAGCACGATGGCGATGGGCAGGATCTGCGCCGAGGCCAGATGCGGCACCGAAACGCCGGGAATGCCGTAGAACTGCTGCACGGCGCGGGCCGACCAATCGGCGAAGAGCAGCGCGAGTGCGGCGACCAGTGCCGCGACGGCGAGGCCGTAGGCCAGGCTGTCGGTGGCTGCGGTCGCGAGCGAGCCGACGAAGGCGAAGTGCCAGAAATTCCAGACGTCGACGTTGAGCGTGCGCGTCCAGCGCAGCAAGAGCAGCACGACGTTGACGGCGATGCCTATGGGGATGACCCAGAGGCCGACCGACGAGCCGAAGGCGATGGCCGCAGCCGACGGCCAGCCGACGTCGACGATGTCGCGCTGGATGCCGGTGTTGGTGACGATGGCCTTGGCCACGTCGCCGATCGAGCCCAGCATCAGGCCGAGCACGAGATTGATGCCGATGAAGGCGACGCCGATGGTGATGGCGGCCCGGAATGCCCGGCCCACCCTGGCGCCGAGAACCACGGCGATGACGAAAATGACGATCGGCAACAGAACCGTTGCCCCAAGCGTGTCCACCGCCGACTTGAGGCCGGCCAAGAACGCATCCATGCTGTCTCCCCCCGAAACCGTTCCCGACATCAGTCCAGAACATTTGTGTATCACAATATACGAAAGTTATCCGGATTCACGTTCATGTCAATCGCATGCGGCCGCCATGTCCGGTACAGGCGGCGCGTCGCCCCTGTTGCAGCGCGTCAACAGTCTTTCCCGAGATGGCATGGCAAGTGCCGGCGATCGCCGAACTGGCCCGACCGAGCCTTGCCTTCATCGTCAAATCGGGCGATTGAAGAAATGCGGACTGAGGAGAGGATTACTTGATGACGACTTCGCGCAAACTCTATTCGGCCGGAGTGCTTGCCCTGCTTGCGGCCGCGGTTGCTGCCTGCTCGACCAGCGGCCCCGGCGGCGGCGGCCCCGGCAGGCCGGCCCCGACGGGCGTTGAAGGCGCCTGGATCGACGCCAAGGGAACCGGTCTCTCGACCTTCCAGAACGGCGCCTTCCAGACGGTCGCCACCGACACCGGCCAGAGGCTGTCCGACGGCACCTACATCATGACCGGCGCCAATGCCGTTCAGATCAACGGCACCTCGCTCATTCGCCAGTCGCCGATCAGCTTCAACTGCCTGCTGATCTCGGTGAACCAGCTGAATTGCACGAGCTCCGCGGGCCAGCAGTTCACGCTCACCCGCCGCGCCGCCTGATACCGACCTTGTGCCCGCTTGCGCGGGCATCCCAATCCCTACTTTGTGCCCGCTTGCGCGGGCATCCCAATCCCTACTTTGTGCCCGCTTGCGCGGGCACGGGGCTGTTGCGATAACCTTCCTGTCACGACGGGAGGTTCCATGGCCGAGCATTTCGACGACAGCGAAACCCGAGCCCCGGAAGCGCGCGAAGCGGCGCTGTTTGCCGCCCTTCCCCGGTTCCTGGCCAAGGCCGCCGTCGCCGCGCCGGGCCTTGCGCGTTGGCTCGACGGCTTCGATGTCGCGGCCTTGACCGACAGGCGTGCCCTGGCGCGGCTGCCGGTGCTTCGCAAGTCCCAGCTCATGGAATTCCAGGCCGCGAACCCGCCCTTCGGCGGCTTCGCCGACCTTGCCGCGCTACGCGGCAGCCGCGTCTTCCACTCGCCCGGTCCCCTATGGGAACCGCAAGGCTTCGGCGCCGACCCCTGGGGCGCGGCGCGCGCCTTCTTCGCCGCCGGCGTGCGCCCCGGCGACGTCGTCCACAATGCCTTCGCCTATCACATGACGCCCGGCGGCTTCGTGCTCGACGAGGGCGCCCGCGCACTCGGCTGCACGGTCTTCCCCGCCGGAACCGGCAACACCGACATGCAGGTCGAGGCGGCGGCGAGCCTTGGGCCGGGCGTCTTCTGCGGCACGCCCGACTTCCTCAAGCTGATGCTCGACCGCGCCGCCGACATCGGAAAGGACCTGTCGTCGATCCGTATCGGGCTGGTGTCCGGCGGTGCGCTGTTCCCCTCGCTGAGGGCGGAATATGGCGAGCGCGGCGTCTCGGTCCTGCAATGCTATGCCACCGCCGAGTTCGGGGTCATCGCCTACGAGAGCGTGGCGGACGACGGCACGCCCCATCCCGGCATGATCGTCAACGAGGACCTGATCGTCGAGATCGTCCGTCCCGGCGCCGACGACCCGGTTGCCGACGGCGAGGTCGGCGAGCTGGTCGTCACCTGCCTCAACCCCGCCTACCCGCTCGTCCGCTTCGGCACCGGCGACCTGTCGGCGGTGCTGCCGGGGAGCTCGCCCTGCGGCCGCACCAACCTGCGCATCAAGGGGTGGATGGGCCGGGCCGACCAGCGCACCAAGGTCAAGGGCATGTTCGTCGACCCCAGGCAGATCGCCGAGCTGGTTAGCCGGCACAAGGAGATCGGCAGGGCGCGGCTGGTGGTGAGTCGCGACGGCGACCGCGATGCCATGGTGCTGCAGGTCGAGCCGGCCAGCGCAGACGTACCGGCGGCGGAGCGTATCGGGGCGACGCTGCGCGAAATCACCAAGCTCGGCGGCAAGGTCGAGGTGGTGGCCAGGGGCGCCCTGCCCAATGACGGCAAGGTCATTGCCGACGAGCGCGACTACTCGAAATAGACCGGCAAGCAGGCCCGCAATTCCCCTTGCATCCGAATTTTCGGAATGTGAACATGTCGGCGGGAATGTGCAACATTCCGGTCAAGCGAAGGGCGATAAACGCCTTGCGGGGGTCATTCGGGAGAATTCATTATGAAGAGACTGGCTGCCATAGCGGCTTTGTCGGCATCGGCGTTCGGATATTCCGTCGCGCCGTCCTTCGCCGACTACACATTGACCATTCTTCACATCAATGACTGGCATAGCCGCATCGAAAGCAACAACAAGTTCGAATCCACCTGCTCGTCCGAGGAAGAGGGCAAGGGCGAGTGCATCGGCGGCGCGGCGCGCCTGGTGACGGCGATCGCCCAGGAGCGCAAGAAGCTCGAAGGCCAGAACGTGCTTTTGCTCAACGGCGGCGACAATTTCCAGGGCTCGCTGTTCTACACCACCTACAAGGGCGCGGCCGAGGCCGAGTTCCTGAACCAGATGAAGTTCGACGCCATGACCGTGGGCAACCACGAGTTCGACGACGGCGAGGACGCGCTGGTGCCGTTCCTGGAGAAGATCCAGTTCCCGGTGCTGTCGGCCAACGTGAAGCCGAACGCCCAGTCCAAGGTCGGCGACCGCATCAAGCCGTCGATCGTGGTCGAGGTCGGCGGCCAGAAGATCGGCATCGTCGGCGCCGTCACCAACGACACGCCCGAAGTCGCCTCGCCCGGCCCGAACATCGCCATCGAGGACGACATCAAGAACATCACCGCCGAAGTCGAGAAGCTGAAGGCAGAGGGCGTCAACAAGATCATCGCCCTCACCCACATCGGCTATCCGCGCGAGAAGGAGATGATCGCCAAGATCCCCGGCGTCGACGTCGTCGTCGGCGGCCACTCGCATTCGCTGCTGTCGAACACCGACCCCAAGGCCGAAGGGCCCTACCCGACGATGGTCGACAACCCCGAGGGCTACAAGGTGCCGGTGACGCAGGCCGCGTCCTATTCCAAATATCTCGGCGAGTTCACCGTCACCTTCGACGACAACGGCGTGGTCAAGGAGGCCAAGGGCGACCCGATCTATCTCGACAATTCGATCAAGCCCGACGAGGCGGTGCTCGCCCGCATCAAGGAACTCGGCGCCCCGATCGAGGAGCTGAAGAACAAGGAAGTCGCCGAGACCACCGACCAGATCGACGGCAGCCGCGAGAACTGCCGCGCCCGCGAATGCGCCATGGGCAACCTGATCTCCGACGCCATCCTCGACCGGGTCAAGGACCAGGGCGTCACCATCGCCATCCAGAACGGCGGCGGCATCCGCGCCTCGATCGACAAGGGCGTGGTCACCATGGGCGAGGTGCTGACGGTGCTGCCCTTCCAGAACACGCTGGCGACCTTCCAGCTTTCCGGCGCCAACCTGCGCGCCTCGCTCGAGGCCGGCCTCTCCGAGATCGAGGAAGGCAAGGGCAAGTTCCCGCAGGTGGCAGGCCTGAAATATTCCTTCGACAAGTCGGTGGCGCCCAATGGCGGACGGCTGAAGTCGATCGAGACGATGGAGGGCGGCGCCTGGGTGCCGCTCGACGACGCCAAGGTCTACACCGTCGCCACCAACAACTACGTGCGCCAGGGCGGCGACGGCTACAAGATCTTTGCCGCCAACGCCACCAAGGCCTACGACTACGGCCCGAGCCTCGAGCAGGTGGTCGCCGACTATCTGGCCAAGAACCGTCCGTTCACGCCCAAGCTCGACGGCCGCATCACCGAGATCGCAGCGACCGTGGCGGCCGCGCCCGCCACGCCAGAACCGGCAAAGCCGGCGGAAGCGGCAGCCGCGACGGCCGAACCGGCAAAGCCTGCCGCAGCTGCGCCCGCCGCGACCGCGCAGGCCGCATCCGGCGGCGGCAAGACGCACACGATTGCCGCCGGCGACACCTTCTGGGACCTCGCCAAGACCTATCTCGGCGACCCCACGAAGTGGCAGGCGATCGCCGCGGCCAATCCGGACGCGAAGGCCAAGGACCTGCAGATCGGCGGCACGCTGGCAATCCCGGCGGCCAACTGATAGGTCAAGCCTGACCTGGCATGCCCGCCCGGCCTGCCGGGCGGGCATTCGCATTCCGGGTATCTGGAAGGGGAATTGGGCAGTAAGGGAGTAGGGCAAACGCACTGCCCTACTCCCTTACTGCCCCAATGCCCTACTCCCTTGCGAAGGTGCGGCCAGACGCGACATTGAACGGCCGCCCCGTTCAACTAGGTATCCCGCCAACGGAGACACCGAATCGACATGACGACGACGATCGACGACAAATCGGCCAAGGCGCTCGGCCCGCTTCCCGGCGGCCATCCTACCGTGCGCAAGGGCAAGGTCGGCGTGCTCCTCGTCAATCTCGGCACCCCCGACGGTACCGACAGGAAGTCGATGTGGCGCTACCTGCGCGAATTCCTCTCCGATCCGCGCGTCATCGAGATGCCCAAGCTTTTGTGGTACCCGATCCTCTACGGCATCGTGCTCAACACGCGGCCGAAGAAGTCGGGCGAGAACTACAGGAAGATCTGGAACACCGAGCGCGACGAATCCCCGCTGCGCACCTACACCCGCGGCCAGGCCGAGAAGCTCACCGCGGCGCTGGGCGACCTGCCGGACATCGTGGTCGAATGGGGCATGCGCTACGGCAACCCGTCGACCAAGAGCGTGGTCGAGAAGCTGATCGCCCAGGGCTGCGACCGCATCGTCATGTTCCCGCTCTACCCGCAGTTCTCGGCGACGACGACGGCGACCGCCAGCGACCAGCTGTTCCGCGCGCTGATGCAGATTCGCGCCATGCCGGCGGTCCGCACCGTGCCCGCCTATTACGACGAGCCGGTCTACATCGAGGCGCTGGCCCGCTCGATCGAGCAGCACCTGGCCAGGCTCGACTTCGAGCCGGAGGTGATCCTCGCCTCCTACCATGGCATCCCGAAGCCCTATTTCGAGCGCGGCGACCCCTACCACTGCCATTGCGTGAAGACGACGCGGCTCTTGCGCGAGCGGCTGGGCATGGACGACAGGAAGCTGATGACCACCTTCCAGTCGCGCTTCGGCGCGCAGGAGTGGCTGCAGCCCTATACCGACAAGACCGTCGAGCGGCTGGCCAGGGAAGGCGTGAAGTCGATCGCCATCGTCAACCCGGGATTCTCGGCCGACTGCATCGAGACGCTGGAGGAGATCGCCGGCGAGAACGCCGAGATATTCCACCATGCCGGCGGCAAGAACTTCTCCCACATCCCCTGCCTGAACGACGGTCCGGAAGGCATGGCGGTCATCGAGGCGATCACCCGCCGCGAGCTGATGGGCTGGGTCTGAGACCCCCGCCTTCTCGGCACGCGCCCGCCCAAAACATTAGCCCCCCATGTCATTGTAACGATGCTGAAAGGCCCTTAAGTCTTTCGGCATCGCGCTCTGCGTTCATCCGAATCGCAGTGCTCAACTCGCGGGGGAGTTCCGAACGGTGTTCACTGGTCTCGACATCATCATTCCGGTCCTGGTCATCCTGGTGCTGTTGCTGCTGTTCACCGGCATCAAGACCATTCCGCAGGGCTACAACTACACGGTCGAGCGCTTCGGCCGATACACCCGCACGCTGACGCCCGGCCTCAACCTGATCATTCCCTTCGTCGACCGCATCGGCGCCAAGATGAACATGATGGAGCAGGTGCTCGACGTGCCGACGCAGGAGGTGATCACCCGCGACAACGCCATCGTGGCGGTGGACGGCGTCGCCTTCTACCAGGTGCTCAACGCGCCGCAGGCGGCCTACCAGGTCGCGGGCCTGCAGAACGCCATCCTCAACCTGACCATGACCAACATCCGCACGGTGATGGGCTCGATGGACCTCGACGAATTGCTGTCGAATCGCGACGCCATCAACGAGCGCCTGCTGCGCGTCGTCGACGAGGCGGCGCACCCCTGGGGCATCAAGGTCACCCGCGTCGAGATCAAGGACATCAACCCGCCGGCCAACCTGGTCGAGTCGATGGCCCGCCAGATGATGGCCGAGCGCAACAAGCGCGCCCAGATCCTCGAGGCCGAGGGCCTGAAGGCGGCCCAGGTGCTGGAGGCGGAAGGCCGCCGCGAAGCCGCCTTCCGCGACGCCGAGGCGCGAGAGCGCGCCGCCGAGGCCGAAGCGCGCGCCACCCAGGTGGTGTCGGAGGCCATCGCCAAGGGCGACGTGCAGGCGATCAACTACTTCGTCGCCCAGAAATACACCGAGGCGCTGGCCAAGATCGGTTCGGCCAACAACAACAAGGTCGTGCTGCTGCCGATCGAGGCCTCGTCGCTGATCGGCTCGCTCGGCGGCATCGGCGCCATCGCCAAGGAAGTGTTCGGCGGCGATACCCCGAGCGGCCAGCGCCCGGCGTCGCGCACGCCCAGGATTCCGCCGGAACAGAACTGACCGGCGCGGGCAGCGGGAGGCGATCATGCTGGCAGGTGTCATTGCGGAACTCGGGCCGTGGAACTGGATGGTGCTGGGCCTCGTCCTCCTGGTCCTGGAGATCGTGCTGCCCGGCTTCTTCCTGCTCTGGATCGGCATTGCCGCACTGCTGACCGGGGCGCTGTCGCTGCAGCTCTGGGATTGGGCCGCCTGGACCTGGCATGTCCAGGTGCTGGTCTTCCTCGCCCTGTCCCTGGTCGCGGCCTACGCCGGCAAGAAGATCATGAGCAGCAATGGCGAGGCCAGCGACCAGCCGCTGCTCAACCGGCGCGGCGCGCAGATGGTCGGGCGCACCGCGACCCTTGCCGAGCCGATCAGGGAGGGCCGCGGCCGCATCAAGCTGGGTGACACGACCTGGCGCGTCTCGGGTCCGGACCTGCCGGCGGGCACGCAGGTGCGCGTCGTCGCCGCCGGCGACACCGACCTGGAGCTGGTGGTGGAAGCTGTCTGATGGCCATCTCAAAGAGCCGAGTGTTCAGCTGATCCGAGCCCTCGGGACGTAGCCCTCATGGTGAGCCTGTCGAACCACGAGGGCGCTGGGCACTGCGAACTCACCAGCTTCGAAGCGAGGATTTTCAGGTCGCAACAAGGGGGCGTGCGCCGTCATCTAGCGCCCTCGTGGTTCGACAGGCTCACCATGAGGGCTACGGGCACGTCTCAGCCAATCGCCTGAAGACAAAGGCACGATATCCGGGAAAAGATCCTAAGCCGCGCCGATCCGGAGCAGGTCGTGGAAGTGCACGAGGCCGACGGGGCGGTCGCCCTCGACCACAATCAGCGCGCCGATGTTGTTCTCGTTCAGGAGCGCGATCGCGGCACCGGCCAGCATCTGGCGCGGGACGGTCTTTGGCCGCGTCGTCATGATCTCCTCGACCCTCGTCTCGACCAGGTTGCGGTCGAGGTTGCGGGAGAGGTCGCCGTCGGTGATGATGCCGGCCAGCTTGCCGTCCGCGTCGACGACGCAGACGCAGCCGAAGCGCTTCTGCGACAGCGTGCGGACCGCCTCCGGCATCTTGGTGCCGATGGTGACGACGGGCATGCGGTCGCCGGTATGCATGAGCTCGCCGACCGGCATCAGGCTCGCGCCGAGCTGGCCGCCGGGATGGAACGTGCGGAAATGATCCGGCGTGAAGCCGCGCGCCTCGAGCAGCGCCACGGCCAGCGCATCGCCTATCGCCAGCTGGAGCAGCGTCGAGGTGGTGGGCGCCAGCCCGTGCGGGCAGGCCTCCGGCGTGCGCGGCAGAAGCAGCACCACGTCGGCCTGGCGCGCCAGCGCCGAGGTCTCGCCCGCGGTGATCGCCACCAGCGGGATGGAGAAGCGGCGCGAATAGCCGACGATGCCCTTGAGCTCGGCGGTTTCGCCCGACCATGAGATGGCGACGATCGCATCGTCCCGGGTGATCATGCCGAGGTCGCCGTGGATGGCTTCCGCCGGGTGGACGAAATAGGACGGCGTGCCGGTCGAGGCGAAGGTGGCGGCGATCTTCCTGCCGATATGGCCGCTCTTGCCGACGCCGGTGATGATGGCGCGGCCATTCAGCTGGCCAAGCACCGAGACAGCGCGCGCGAACGGCGCGGCCAGCGGGCCTTCCAGCGATGCGAGGAGAGCGGCGATTCCGACCTGCTCGGTGGCGATCGTACGGAGCGCCGAGGCAATCGAGGCCTGCGGGTCCGGCTCTTTTTTCAGCGATCCAGCGTGCATGCGCATGCGTTAGCGCGTCGCAAGCCGGCTGTCCATCACTATCGCCCCCCGTTTGCCCTTCCGGCGCGCCAGCGAAACGCTCCGTTAACCATGGCGATTTACGAGTTGCTAAGCACGGCGCCCATGCGCCTGCGGGGCATTGGTGGCAATGGAACGGGTCTTGTCGGAGCGAATGGGACGGCCAAACGGTGCGCGCATATGCGCCTTGCTGGCGACGGCAGGCGTGGCGGCCATGGCGTGCCTGCTCCCCGCCCAGGCCCAGGAAGCCGGCCTGCGCGGCGCGGTCAGCGAAACCCAGGTCCGGGACGCGCTGATGTGGCGCAAGCGCCCGGCCGTGCAGCCGGCCCCAGCTGCCCAGGAGCAGAACCAGGACACATATCAGCCCGCGAGCCCCGGGGCCGTTCCCGACCAGCCGGGCGGCGAGACGGCCGACATATTCAGCGAGCCGCCGAACGCCGACCCGGCGTCCGCCTCGACCTATGCCCTACCCCCGACCACGGCCCGGCAGCGCGCCGAGGCGGCCCGCAGGCGCCTCAGCGCGGGTACGGCTGCGCGCCCGTCGCCGCCGAGCGGGCCGGAGGCGCCGGCGGAGCCGGACGGCGACCTGACCACCGGTGCGGTGCGCCAGGGAACGGTCGATTCTGAATTTGCCCCGACCAGCGGCTCGGAGGCACGGCGCCAGTCGGCCATCGAGGGACGCTACGTGCCGCGCGACGACTATCCGTTCGCGGCACCCGGCATCCGCGTCGGCAGCTTCGTGCTGCGGCCCAGCCTGGAACAGGGCGTGACGGCGACGTCGAACGCCGATTCGAGCGCCAACGGCAAGTCGGCGGTGCTTTCCGAAACCGCGCTTCGCCTCAACGCCGTCTCCGACTGGGAGCGCCACTCGGCGACGATCGACGCCTACGGCACCTTCCGCAAATCCGTCTCCGGGCAGGAACTCGAGGAGGCCACGGGCGGCATCGACGGGCGGCTCGAACTCGACCTGACCGACGGTTTCCGCGCCATCGGCACGCTCGGCTACAATGTCAGGCCGGAATCGGCGACGTCGCCGGTGGTGATCGAGGACACTGTCTCGCGGCCCCTGCGGCGCACGCTCGACGGTAGCCTGGGTCTGGAAAAGGACGTGGGCAAGGTTCGGCTTGCCGCCACCGGTGAAGTGACCAACGAGCGCTTCGACGACGCCGAACTGTCCGTCGGGGGCACGCTGTCGCAGGAAGACCGGAATTCCACGCTCTATACCGGCCGCCTGCGCGCCGGCTACGAGATTTCGCCGGCCCTGATCCCCTTCGGCGAGGTCGAGTTCGGCCGCCGCGTCTACGACCTCAGGTTCGACACCGCCGACTTCGAGCGCTCGTCGAACCGTGTCGGCGCGCGCGCCGGCGTCGAGATCGACATGGGCGAGAAATTCGGCGGCGAGGTCTCGGCGGGCTGGATCGCCGAGGACTTCGACGACGACCGCCTGGACACGATTTCCGCAGCCACGCTCGCGGCCGATCTCCGCTGGTCGCCGATCCGCGGCACCATCGTCAGCCTCACCGGCACGACCGTGGTGGAAGGCTCGACGACGCCGGGCCAGAGCGGCTCGGTGCTCTATTCCGGGCGCCTCGCGGTCGAACGCCAGATGCGGGCCAACCTCACCGGGTTTGCCGCGGCCGGCACAGGCTGGCGCGACTATGCCGGCTCGGACGAGCGCGAGCTGACGCTGACCGCGGAAGCCGGGCTGACTTGGTGGCTCAACCGCTACGCCGGCCTGACCGGCCGCTTGAGGCACGAAGCGCTCGACAGCACGCGCGCCGGCCGCGACAGCAGCACCAACAGCGTGTTCGTCGGGCTGAGGGTACAGCGCTAGGTCTTCCCGGTGGCCGACATCGTCGAAATGGCGGCCTTCAGCACCTCCTCGCCCGGGCCGGAATAGACCTCGCTCATGATGAGATCGGCGAGCGGCAGGCGGCTTGCCCAACCATGCCGCTCCAGGTCCGGCCGCGCGGCGAACTCCGACACGCGGCCGACGCACAGATAGGCCACCGGCGTGACGTGTTCGGGAATGCCGAGCAGCCTTTTCAGCGCCTCGCGGTCGAGGATGCTGACCCATCCGACGCCGATGCCCTCGGCACGGGCCGCCAGCCAGAAGTTCTGCACCGCGCAGACCGTGCTGTAGAGGTCCATCTCGGGGTTGTGCCAGCGACCGAGCGGCGAGTGCTGCGACCGGCTGCGGTCGCAGGTCACGACCAGGTTGAGCGGCGTCTCCGCGATGCCTTCGAGCTTGAGCTTGCGGTAGAGCGCCTGCCGCTCCTCGGCGATGTGCGGCAGTTCCTGCCCGCGCGCGGCGAGGAAGAGCTCGCGCACCTGCTCCCTGCGGCCAGGATCGCGGATGACGATGAAGTTCCACGGCTGCATGAAGCCGACCGAGGGCGCGTGATGTGCCGCCATCAGCAGGCGCGCCAGCTGGGCATCGTCGATCGGATCGGGCAGGAAATGGCTGCGCACGTCGCGGCGCGTGAAGATGGCGCGGTACACGGCATGCTGCGCCGCCGCATCGAAACAGCCCGTAATGGCATGGGTATGGTCGGCCGGCATCGCGTGTCCCCTGGCGAGCATATCGGTTTCCGCCGCCTGACCATGCGGTGGACGATTTCTGCCGGGCCGGTCTTCTGGCTCGAGTTCAACCCGCCTCCGGCGCCTTCCCGTCCTGCGGACAGTGGCTTTTGCCGATGCGGTCCCTCTCACAGCGTTGGGCACGCCACGGATTTGCACCGTGTTCCCGATTCTCCCGCATCGCTGCGGGCACCTGGCAGCACATGTCTACACGGCCCTGAGGCCGAAAACCACCGCGCCGCGCGCCCAAATCTGACGCGCGGGCGACATTCATGGGAAGGTCAGCGACCCGGCTTCATCTCGCCGAGCAGGCTTTCGATGACGCCAGCCATGCGCTCGTTGATATCGGCGCGCGACAGCGCGAAGGCGACGTTGGCCTCGACGAAACCCTCCGGCGAACCGCAGTCGAAGGTGCGGCCGCGGTAGTGATAGCCGTAGAAGGCCTGCTGCTTCTCGAGCTTGAGCATCGCGTCGGTGAGCTGGATCTCGTCGCCGGCGCCGCGCTCCTGGTTGGCGAGGATGCCGAAGATCTCCGGCTGCAGGATGTAGCGGCCGTTGATGAACAGGTTCGACGGCGCCGTGCCGGGCTTGGGCTTCTCCACCATGCCGTCGATGCGGAAGCCGGTATGGACGGTATCGCCCTTGCCGACGATGCCGTATTTGTGCGCCTCGGCGGGATCGCATTCCTGCACGGCGATGATGTTGTTGCCGGTCTCGTTGTAGAGCTCGACCATCTCGCGCATGCAGCTCTTCTCGGACTGCATGATCATGTCGGGCAGAAGCAGCGCGAACGGCTCGTTGCCGACGAGTTCGCGCGCGCACCAGACCGCGTGGCCGAGGCCGAGCGGCACCTGCTGGCGGGTGAACGAGGTCTGGCCCGGCGCCGGCTGCAGGCGCTGCAGCCTTTCGAGCTGTTCGCCCTTTCCGCGCTGGGCAAGCGTGTCGTAGAGCTCGAACTGGACGTCGAAGTGGTCCTCGATGACCGCCTTGTTGCGGCCGGTGACGAAGATGAAGTGCTCGATGCCTGCTTCGCGCGCCTCGTCGACGACGTACTGGATCACCGGCTTGTCGACGACGGTCAGCATTTCCTTCGGTATCGACTTGGTGGCGGGCAGGAAGCGCGTGCCCAGACCTGCGACAGGAAATACTGCCTTGCGAACTCGTTTCATGGGTGTTCGTCCGATGGTTGCATGTACCGGGCGTGGACACTGTCACGCCCCAATTGATGAATACTGAATGCGTTCACATATTCGGGGACGGCGGGCAAGACCAGCGATCACGCGAACTTGATCGAGATGACTGGCCCTGGACAATTCGGCAGGCGGCTTTTCGTTCCCCCGGAGGACTATGGTAAACTGATTGATAACCGGCTTCGGCGATGAATCGACTTTCTGATCTCTCCAAGGAGGAAAGAATGCCTCTTCGCAAGACCGCCCGGGCCCTCGCCAGCGCCGCCGCAATCGCCGGCATTTCATTGGCGCTTTTGCTGCCTGCAGGTCCCGCCGCCGCCGAGCCGGGGTTCCAGCGCTGGGTGGCGAGCTTCCGTTCGGTCGCAGCCGACAACGGCATTTCCGGTTCGACCTACGACCGCGCCTTCCGCGGCATCACCTCCGCCGATGCCGAAGTGCTGGAAAAGGCGCGTTTCCAGCCCGAATTCACCGCCCCGGTGTGGGACTATTTCGACAACCGCGTGCATGACCAGTCGATCGCCACCGGCCGCGAGATGGCGCGCAAGTGGAAGCCCTGGCTCGACCGCATCGAGGCTGCCTACGGCGTCGACCGCTACGTGCTGTTGGCCATCTGGTCGATGGAATCGAACTATGGCGAGATCCTCAAGAACGACAAGGTGATGCGCAACGTGGTGCGCTCGCTGGCGACGCTCGCCTATGGCGACCAGCGCCGCGCCAAATACGCCCGCACCCAGCTCATCGCCGCCCTCAAGATCCTGCAGCGCGGCGACATCAAGGAAAGCAACCTGATGGGCTCCTGGGCCGGCGCCATGGGCCATACCCAGTTCATCCCGACCAGCTACCAGGCCTATGCGGTCGACGCCGACGGCAACGGCCGCCGCGACATCTGGAATTCGGTGCCCGACGCGCTCGCCACCGCCGCCAACCTGCTCAAGAAGAACGGCTGGCAGGTCGGCAGGACCTGGGGCTACGAGGTGGTGCTGCCCGAGGGCCGCAAGTTCCCCAGCGGTTCGACGACACTGGACAAGTGGGCCTCGCTCGGCGTCGAGCGCGCCAACGGCAAGGCGTTCAGGCGCGGCTCGGACGTCGCGACGCTGAAGGTGCCGGACGGCCGCCAGGGGCCGGCCTTCCTGATGACCAAGAACTTCCAGGTGATCAAGCGCTACAACAACGCCGACAAATATGCGCTCGCGGTCGGGCTGCTTGCCGACGAGATCGCCGGGTATGGCGGACTGGTGCAGGACTGGAGCCGCCCGTTCACCAAGCTGTCCTTCGCCGAGAAGCAGGAACTGCAGCAGCGGCTGTCGGAGAGCGGCTATTACGACGGCAAGGCCGACGGCAAGATCGGCGAAGGCTCGCGCTCGGCCATCAAGGCGTTCCAGGCGCAGCTGGGCTTGACGCAGGACGGCCATCCGAGCATGGAAGTGCTCAAGAAGCTGCGGCAGAATTAGCCAGCGGAGGTTGTGCTTGGCATCGACGCGTCGCCCGAACACCATCGTTCTGCGCCTGACGATGCCTGCGGTCGCGGTGGCGGTCGCGCTGACCGCCATGACCGCGCACTCCCCGGCCCTTGCCCAGGAGGGCATATTGCGGCGCTGGTCGCTGCGTGACCTGTTCCTGCCGCGCCGCGAGCCGCGCATCGACCCCTACATCTACGAGGAACCGCAGGTCAGGCCTCGGAAAACCATCCGCAAGGCGCCGCGCAAGCCCAAGGCGGCTGCAGTGAGCAAGCCGGCCGAGCCGGCCCTGCCGGTGGTGGAGAAGCTGCCCGACGCGCGTGTCGTGCTGGTGATCGGCGACTTCCTCGGCGCCGGCATCGCCGAGGGGCTGAGCACGGTCTTCGCCGAGAACGCCAAGATCCGCATCGTCGACAGGACCAGCGGCTCGTCCGGCTTCGTCCGCGACGACTACTACAACTGGCCGGAGAAGGCCCAGGAGCTGATCGCCCAGGAGAAGCCGGCCGTCGTCGTGGTCATGCTCGGCTCCAACGACCGCCAGCAGATGCGGGTCGGCGAAAACCGCGAACCGGCGATGAGCCCGGCCTGGATGAAGGAATACACGGCACGCGCCGAGCAGTTCGCAAAGACGCTGAGCGACACCAAGGTGCCGTTCCTCTGGATCGGCATGCCGGCGTTCAAGTCGTCGAAGATGAGCACCGACATGCTCGCCTTCAACGACATCTACAGGACCGTGACGGAAGCCTCCGGCAAGGAGTTCGTCGATGTCTGGGACGGCTTCGTCGACGAGAACGGCGCCTTCGTCACCTCCGGCCCCGACATCAACGGCCAGCCCGTGCGCCTGCGCTCCGACGACGGCATCAACGTCACCCGCGCCGGCAAGCGCAAGCTCGCCTTCTATGCCGAAAAGCCGCTGAACAAGCTTTTGGGCATCACCCCGCAGGGCACCGAGGTCGCGGTGCCGGCGAGCCTGCCGCAGGCGACGCCCGGCGAGCTCAACGTGCCGGTCAATATCGACCGGACCGTGCCGGTGTCGCTCTCCGACCCCGAGCTCGACGGCGGGACGGAGCTGATGGGCGGGCAGGCGGCCTCCCCGGGCGATCCGAATTCGCCGGGCGGGAAGCTGGTGGTGCAGGGCGTGGCGCCGGCGGCACCGCCCGGCCGCGTCGACGATTTCTCCTGGCCGCCGAAGAAGCTGCCGGCGGCGCCCGGCAGCGAGACCACGACCGCGATCAAGCGGTAACTGGACGTCCCTGGAACGAAAAAGGCGCCTCTCGGCGCCTTCATCTTTTTGGAGAGCCGGCCACGCGTCAGCGCGGCAGCACCGTCGAGCCCATCAGTGCAGCGTCGATGGCATGCGCGGCCTGGCGGCCTTCGCGGATCGCCCAGACCACCAGCGACTGGCCGCGGCGCACGTCGCCGGCGACGTAGAGCTTGTCGATGTTGGTCTTGTAGTCCTGCTCGTTGGCCGCGACGTTGGACGAGCGGCGCGCGTCGGTGGTGATCTCGAGCTTGCCCTGGAGCTCCTTGGTGACGCCGCCGGAAATCGGGCCGGCGAAGCCGATGGCGATGAAGGCGAGGTCGGCGCGGATGACGAAATCCGTGCCCGGGATCGGCTTGCGCTTCTCGTCGACCTCGCAGCACTTCACGCCGGTCAGCTGGCCGTCCTCGCCGATGAACTCGAGCGTCGCCACCTGGAACTCGCGCTGCGCGCCCTCGGCCTGGGACGAGGAGGTGCGCATCTTTGTCGCCCAGTAGGGCCAGACGGAGAGCTTGTTCTCCTTCTCCGGCGGCTGCGGGCGGATGTCGAGCTGGGTGACGCGCACCGCCCCCTGGCGGAAGGCGGTGCCGACGCAGTCGGACGCGGTGTCGCCGCCGCCGACGACGACGACGTGCTGGCCGCCGGCGAGGATCGGCTCGGAAGGCCATGCCACCGACTGGATGTCCTCGCCGCCGAGACGCTTGTTCTGCTGCACGAGGTACGGCATCGCGTCGAACACGCCCTTGAGGTCGTCGCCCGGAATGCCCGCGGGGCGCGGGGTTTCCGAGCCGCCGGTGTAGAGCACGGCGTCGAACTCGGCCAGGAGCTCGGAAACCTTCTTGTCGACGCCGACATTGACGCCGCAGTGGAAGGTCACGCCCTCGCCCGCCATCTGCTCGACGCGGCGGTCGATGTAATGCTTCTCCATCTTGAAGTCCGGGATGCCGAAGCGCAGCAGGCCGCCGGGGCGGCTCTCGCGTTCATAGACATGGACCTCGTGGCCGGCGCGGCCGAGCTGCTGGGCAGCCGCCATGCCCGCCGGGCCGGAGCCGATGATGGCCACGCGCTTGCCGGTCTTCTTTTCCGGCGGATAGGGACGGATGTAGCCGCCTTCATAGGCCTTGTCGGCGATCGCCTGCTCGACGGTCTTGATCGCGACCGGGATGTCCTCGAGGTTCAGCGTGCAGGCCTCCTCGCAGGGCGCGGGGCAGATGCGGCCGGTGAATTCCGGGAAGTTGTTGGTCGAATGCAGGTTGCGGATCGCGCTGTCCCAGTCGCCGTTGTAGACCAGATCGTTCCAGTCCGGGATCTGGTTGTGGACGGGGCAGCCCGTCGGTCCGTGGCAGAACGGGATGCCGCAGTCCATGCAGCGCGCCGCCTGCTTTTCCACTTCCTTGTCCGACATCGGCAGCGTGAATTCGCGGAAATGCCGGATGCGGTCGGAAGCCGGCTGGTACTTGTGCACCTGCCGGTCGATCTCGAGAAAACCTGTAACCTTGCCCATCGTAACTCTCGTCGGTCGTGCCCGGCGTCTCGGCGCGGGCGTAGAATTCCACCACTTCTAATGAAGCATGCGATGGCGGGCGCCCGCAGGCACCTCGCCGGCTGGATGGTCGCGGCTATTCGGCCGCGACGTTCATCCTCATGCGCTCCATCTCGATCAGCGCGCGGCGGTACTCCACCGGCATGACCTTGCGGAATTTGGGTCGGTAGCTCGCCCAGTCGTCGAGGATCTGCTTGGCGCGGCTCGAACCGGTGTAGTGCATGTGGTTCGAGATCAGCTGCACCAGGCGCTCCTCGTCGTGGCGGGTCATGTCGCCCGACACGTCGACGCGGCCCTTGTGGGCGATGTCGCCGCCATGATGGTGCAGCTTCTCCAGCATGTCGTCCTCTTCGGGGACCGGCTCGAGCTCGACCATCGCCATGTTGCAGCGCTCGGCGAAATCGCCC
Source organism: Aminobacter sp. BE322 (assembly GCF_050433525.1). Lineage (NCBI taxonomy): Bacteria > Pseudomonadati > Pseudomonadota > Alphaproteobacteria > Hyphomicrobiales > Phyllobacteriaceae > Aminobacter > Aminobacter sp. BE322. The sequence goes on from NZ_JBNPXB010000002.1 coordinate 219,965, forward strand.
TCCTCGTCGAGCACGTAGGCGACGCCGCCCGACATGCCCGCCGCGAAGTTGCGGCCGGTCTTGCCGATCACCACCACCACGCCGCCCGTCATGTACTCGCAGCCGTGGTCGCCCACGCCCTCGACGACGGTGACCGCGCCCGAGTTGCGCACGGCGAAGCGTTCGCCGGCCACGCCGCGGAAGTAGCACTCGCCCTCGATGGCGCCGTAGAGCACAGTGTTGCCGACGATGATCGAATCCTCGGCGACGATCTTGCTGTCCTCCGGCGGACGGATGACGATGCGGCCGCCCGACAGGCCCTTGCCGACATAGTCGTTGCCGTCGCCGACGAGCTCGAACGACACGCCGCGCGTCAGGAAGGCGCCGAAGGACTGGCCGGCGGTGCCGGTCAGCTTCACCGAGATGGTGTCCTCGCGCAGGCCCTTGTGCTTGAAGCGCTTGGCGACCTCGCCCGACAGCATCGCACCGGCCGAGCGGTCGACGTTGCGGATGGTCGTCTCGATCTTCACCGGCTGGCGCGCCTCGAGCGCCGACTTCGCCTCGGCGATCAGCTTGCGGTCGAGCACGTCGTCGATCGGGTGCTTCTGGCGTTCGGTCCAGTGCGTCGCCGAGGCGGGCGCATCCGGCTTGTAGAACACCTTGGAGAAGTCCAGCCCGCGCGACTTCCAGTGGTTGATCAGCTCGCGCTTCTCCAGGAGGTCGCTGTTGCCGATGATCTGGTCGATATGGGTGAAGCCCATCTTGGCCAGCAGCTCGCGCACCTCCTCCGCCACGTAGAAGAAGTAGTTGATGACGTGCTCGGGCGTGCCCTTGAAGCGCTTGCGCAGCACCGGATCCTGGGTGGCGACGCCAACCGGGCAGGTGTTGAGGTGGCACTTGCGCATCATGATGCAGCCCGCCGCGATCAGCGGCGCGGTCGAGAAGCCGAACTCGTCGGCGCCCAAGAGCGCGCCGATGACGACGTCGCGGCCCGTGCGCAGGCCGCCGTCGACCTGGAGCGCGACGCGCGAACGCAGGCCGTTCAGCACCAGCGTCTGGTGCGTCTCGGCGAGGCCCATCTCCCACGGGCTGCCGGCATGCTTGAGCGAGGTGAGCGGCGAAGCGCCCGTTCCGCCGTCATATCCGGAGATCGTGATGTGGTCGGCGCGCGCCTTGGCGACACCGGCCGCGACCGTGCCGACGCCCACTTCCGACACCAGCTTGACCGACACGTCGGCCGCCGGGTTGACGTTCTTCAGGTCGTAGATCAGCTGCGCCAGATCTTCGATCGAATAGATGTCATGGTGCGGCGGCGGCGAGATCAGGCCCACGCCTTGCGTCGAGTGGCGGGTCTTGGCGATCGTCGCGTCGACCTTGTGGCCGGGCAGCTGGCCGCCCTCGCCGGGCTTGGCGCCCTGCGCCACCTTGATCTGCATCATGTCGGAATTGACCAGGTATTCGGTCGTCACCCCGAAGCGGCCCGAGGCCACCTGCTTGATCGCCGAACGCTCCGGGTTCGCCGAGCCGTCGGGCAGCGGCAGGTAGCGGTCCGGCTCCTCGCCGCCCTCGCCGGTGTTCGACTTGCCGCCGATCCGGTTCATGGCGACGGCCAGCGTCGAATGCGCCTCGCGGCTGATCGAGCCGAAGGACATGGCACCGGTCGAGAAGCGCTTGACGATCTCGGCGGCCGGCATCACGTCGTCGATCGCGACCGGCTTGCGGCCGCCCTCTTCCGCCGACCTGATGTGGAACATGCCGCGGATCTGCTGGGCACGCGCCGTCTCGCTGTCGATCTGGGCGGAGAACTCCTTGAAGGTCGACCACGAGCCCTGGCGCACGGCGTGCTGCAGCGAGGCGACCGCGTCCGGCGTCCACATATGGGCCTCGCCGCGCATGCGGTACATGTACTCGCCGCCGACGTCGAGCGAATTGCGCAGCACCGGATCCTCGCCGAAGGCCGAGGTGTGGCGCGCCACGGTCTCGGCCGAGACCTCGTCCAGGCCGACGCCCTCGATGTTGGTCGCGGTCCCCGTGAAGTACTTCTCGACGAAGTCGGTCTTCAGGCCGATGGCGTCGAAGATCTGGGCGCCGCAATAGGACTGGTAGGTCGAGATGCCCATCTTGGACATGACCTTGAGGATGCCCTTGCCGATCGACTTGATGTAGCGGCCGACGACTTCCGAGCCGTCGACCTCCGGCGGGAAATCGCCGCGCTTGTGCATGTCGGTCAGCGTGTCGAAGGCCAGATACGGGTTGATCGCCTCGGCGCCGTAGCCGGCCAGGCAGCAGAAGTGGTGCACCTCGCGCGGCTCGCCCGATTCCACCACCAGGCCCACCGAGGTGCGCAGGCCCTTGCGGACCAGGTGATGGTGCACGGCCGCCGTCGCCAGCAGCGACGGGATGGCGATGCGATCCGGGCCGAGCTGGCGGTCGGACAGGATGATGATGTTGTAGCGGCCGGCGACGGCGGCTTCCGCACGCTCGCACAGGCGCTCGATGGCACCCTGCATGCCGGCAGCGCCCTCGCTGGCCGCATAGGTGACGTCGATCGTCTTGGTGTCGAAGCTCTCCTCGGTGTGGCCGATGGAGCGGATCTTCTCCAGGTCGGCGTTGGTGAGGATCGGCTGGCGTGCCTCGAGGCGCTTGCGCCTGGAAGTGCCGACGAGGTCGAGAATGTTCGGGCGCGGGCCGATGAACGACACCAGGCTCATCACCAGTTCCTCGCGGATCGGGTCGATCGGCGGGTTGGTGACCTGGGCGAAGTTCTGCTTGAAGTAGGTGTAGAGCAGCTTCGACTTGTCCGACATCGCCGAGATCGGCGTGTCGGTGCCCATGGAGCCCACCGCTTCCTGGCCGGTCGTCGCCATCGGCGACATCAGGAGCTTGGTGTCTTCCTGGGTGTAGCCGAAGGCCTGCTGGCGATCGAGCAGCGACACGTCCTTGCGCAGGGCGCGCGGCTCCACCGGCTTCAGCTCCTCCAGGATCAGCTGGGTGTTGGACAGCCACTTCTTGTAGGGGTGCTTGTTGGCGATCTCGGACTTGATCTCCTCGTCCGAGATGATGCGGCCCTCGACCAGGTCGATCAAAAGCATCTTGCCCGGCTGCAGGCGCCACTTCCTGACGATGCTCTTCTCGTCGACCGGCAGCACGCCGGCTTCAGAGGCCAGGATCACCCGGTCGTCGTCGGTGACGATGTAGCGGGCCGGACGCAGGCCGTTGCGGTCGAGCGTGGCGCCGATCTGGCGGCCGTCGGTGAAGCACACCGCCGCCGGGCCGTCCCACGGCTCCATCAGCGCCGCATGGTACTCGTAGAAGGCCTTGCGGTCGGCATCCATCGACTTGTTGCCGGCCCAGGCTTCCGGGATCAGCATCATCATGGCGTGCGCCAGCTTGTAGCCGCCCTGGAACAGGAACTCGAGCGCGTTGTCGAAGCACGCCGTGTCCGACTGGCCCTCGTAGGAGATCGGCCAGAGCTTGGAGATGTTGTTGCCGAACAGCTCGCTGTCGACCGACGCCTGGCGCGCGGCCATCCAGTTGTTGTTGCCGCGCACCGTGTTGATCTCGCCGTTGTGGGCGACCATGCGGTACGGATGCGCCAGCTTCCACGACGGGAAGGTGTTGGTCGAGAAGCGCTGGTGGACGAGGATCAGCGCCGTCTCGAAGCGCGGATCGCTGAGGTCCTTGTAATAGGCGCCGACCTGGTTGGCCAGGAACATGCCCTTGTAGACGATGGTGCGCGCCGACAACGACACGCAATACGCGCCGACGTCCTTGTTGTCGTTCTCGGCATAGATGCGGCCGGAGATCACCTTGCGCAGCAGATAGAGGCGGGCCTCGTATTCCTCGTCGTCCTCGATGTCGGGCGTGCGGCCGATGAACACCTGGCGGTGATAGGGCTCGGCGGCCACGATCTCGGGCGCCTTCGACAAAGAGGCGTTGTCGACCGGCACGTCGCGGAAGCCGATCAGCGGCAGGCCTTCCGACTGCGCCGACTCGCGGATGATCTCGTCGATATGGTCGCGCATCGCCGCATCCTGCGGCATGAACCAGTGGCCGACGCCGTACTGGCCGGACGGCGGCAGCTCGATGCCCTGCCTGGCCATCTCCTCGCGGAAGAAGGTGTCGGGGATCTGCACCAATACGCCGGCACCGTCGCCGACCAGCGGGTCGGCACCCACCGCGCCGCGATGCGTCAGGTTCTCGAGCATGAACAGACCGTCCTTGACGATCTGGTGGGACTTCACGCCCTTCATCTGGGCGATGAAGCCGACGCCGCAGGCGTCGTGCTCGTTGCGCGGATCGTAGAGGCCATGCGCTGCATAGCCGGTGGCGGTTCGGAGATGATCGGTTTTATTGTTGGCCGCTTTCGTCTGCGCGGCCGGCACAAAACCCGTCGTCACAGATGGCGTCAACTCCGTCATCGTCTCTCTCTCCATTCCGGCCCGGTCCGGGCATTTCGCTTTGGGACGGCTACGTGCCGATCCGCTCACCTTTTGATGCTTCGATATGCTTGCGGCGCAGTGCCGTTGGCCGGCACCGAACCGCCAGTCGGGGCGACAGAGCGGAAAGGCTCCGCTTCGGCCACTGACCCCTGCTCGCGGCGGCAGACGGACGTGGCGTCATCATACGCCAAATCCGTTCCGCTTTGGGCAGATAAATAAGACAGCACTACTGTCCTAAATTTCGTATGACAGAATTCTTGAATACGCACAAGACCGATTCACGAATTTTCCGCGCCGCCGGAGACAGAAAATTACAACGGACACGCATGCCGCGTAATTTTTGAACACTCGGTCAAAGTCGGTTTTTCGCTGCCACAATCGATTTCACGGCATCGGACTTGATGCAGACGGTCAAATCCGCTCTAGCTCGGGACACTCTCCCACAGCCAGGTTACGGACGGACGACATGTTTTTCGCATCTGACAACTGGGCCGGCGCCCACCCCAGGATCGCGGAAAGGCTCTCGGTGAGCGCTGCCGGCTTCAGCCGCGCCTATGGCGACGGCGACCTCGACCGCAAGGTGTACGAGCGCTTCAACGAGGTCTTCGAGCGCGAGGTCGCGGTCTTCTTCGTGGCGACGGGCACTGCCGCCAACTCGCTTGCGCTCGCCGCCTACGGCAAGCCGGGCGGCATTTCCTTCGGCCATCGCGAGGCGCACATCATCGAGGACGAGTGCGGCGCGCCCGAGTTCCTCTCCGCCGGGTCGCGGCTCTGTCCGGTCGACGGCCCGCTCGGCCGCATGGACATCGGCAACCTCGAGCGCGCGGTCGGCCGCTTCGCCTCGGAAAACGTCCATGGCGGGCGCCCCACGGCGATCTCGATGACCCAGTCGACCGAGGTCGGAACCGTCTACGGCCTCGACGACATCTCGACCATCTCGGCGGTCGCGAGGCGCCACGGCCTGCCGCTGCACATGGACGGCGCCCGCTTCGCCAACGCACTGGTCTCGCTCGACGTTTCGCCGGCCGAGATGACCTGGAAGCGCGGTGTGGACATCGTCTCCTTCGGCGGCACCAAGAACGGCTGCTGGTGCGCCGAGGCGATCGTCATGTTCGACCTCGACCGCGCCAGGGAAATGCACTTCCTGCGCAAGCGCTCGGCCCAGTTGTTCTCCAAGTCGCGCTTCATCTCGGCGCAGTTCGACGCCTATTTCGACGCCGGTCTGTGGCTGGAGACGGCCCGCCACGCCAATGCGATGGCGAACAGGCTGGCCGGCGTGCTCGATGGCTCGAAGGTGGCGCGCCTCGCCTGGCGCCCCGAGGCCAACGAGGTGTTCGCCATCATCGACAGGGCGGCCGCGGCAAGGGCGCTCGAGGCCGGTGCCGCCTTCTACGACTGGAATGTGCCGGCAGCCCTCGCGGGCCAGCTCGGCGAAGGCGAGACGCTCTACCGGTTCGTCACCAGCTTCGCCACCACCGCGGACGAGATCGGCCGCCTCGGTGACCTGCTGGACCTATAGTCCTGCGCAGCCCACGCAAACGAAAAAGGCGGCACCCGAAGGCGCCGCCTTTTCTCCTTGGGAGGATCGGTCCTTAGTTGACCGTGTTGGCCTCGATCTGCTTGGCTTTGGCCGAAGCGGCCGAGATCTCGATCTTGCGAGGCTTCAGCTCTTCCGGAATGGTGCGCTTCAGATCGATGTGCAGCAGGCCGTTCTTGAGGTTGGCGCCTACGACCTCGACATGGTCGGCGAGCTGGAAGCGGCGCTCGAAGGCGCGCGAGGCGATGCCGCGATAGAGCAGTTCCGAGCCTTCGCCGGTGCCTTCGTTGCTGCGCTCGCCCTTGACCGTCAGCACGTTGCGGTGGGCCTCGATCGAAATCTCGGTCTCCGAGAAGCCGGCAACCGCCATGCTGATGCGGTAGGCGTCCTCACCGGTGCGCTCGATGTTGTAGGGCGGATAGCTCGTGCCGCCTTCCGGCTGGCCGAGGCCGTCCAGCATGTTGAACAGCCGGTCGAAGCCGACGGTCGAGCGGTGGAGCGAGGAAAAATCAACGTGACGCATGGGTGTTCTCCATTGAGCAACAAGGTTTGCGTTTGATCCGGGGCGGAACCCTTCTGGCGTTCCGGCGGTGGTTCAGCGGCCCCTTCTGGGCGCCGCAGAAGACATTTGGGGGTGGCCCGACGGCATTTCAAGACGCCTCGGGAAGGGCTCTCGCCGCCGGTTTGATGAACCGCAGATGAACCGCGCCTTCGGCCTCCGTTCAGGCCCGGCCTCGTAAGGTGTTCGCAAGTTCAGAGACAGGCGGCGCCAGCCGCCAGCGAGGCCGAACCGGGTGTAACGTCCCTTCCTCCCGGATCGACAGAGGCCGGAGGCATCCCGCAAGCTGCCTCCGGCCTCATACGTTTGCTGACGGCGGCTTTTCGCGGAATTCCTTTGATTTTCGGCCCCGCCCTTTCTATCACCCTCAGTCGTGGCCGGATCCCCGGCAACCAATTCCGAGCCGAATCGCCTGATGACGGACCAGTTCCACGAGATCCCCGGCAATCCTGTTCCGGAGCGGGCCAAGGGCGGCAGTTTCGCCGCCCATGACGGCAAGCGCCTGCGCTATGCGGTGTTTCCCACGACCTCGCATCCGTTCAAGGGCACGGTGGTGCTGCTGCCGGGCCGCAACGAGTGCATCGAGAAATATTTCGAGACCGCCCGCGACCTCTCTGTTCGCGGCCTCGCCACCGCCACCTTCGACTGGCGCGGCCAGGGCGCCTCGGAGCGGCTGCTCAAGGACGGCCATCGCGGCTACGTCGGGAGCTTCGATCACTATGTGCGCGACCTCGAGGCCTTCTTCGAGCAGATCGTGCTGCCCGACTGCCGCGGCCCCTATTTCCTGATCGCCCATTCCAGCGGGGCGCTCATCGCGCTGCTGTCGGCCCCCTCGATGGTCAACCGCATCCAGCGCATGGTGCTGATCGCGCCGTTCCTGGAGGTCGTCGGCGTGCCCCTGTCGATGAAGGCGATCGCCCGCATCGGCACCGTGCTGCGCTGCCTGGGCCTCGGCCGCCTCTACGCCGCCTGGGGCCCGCGGTCGCGCCAGAGCACGCCGTTCGAGACCAACAAGCTGACCAGCGACGCGCGGCGCTACCGCCGCAACCAGCTGCTCTACGAGACCTATCCAGAGCTCGCGGTCGGCGGGCCGACCATCTCCTGGCTCACCGCGGCGGCCAAGGCGTCGCGGGCGGTGCGCGACCCTGCCTTCATGGCGGCGCTCAGGGTGCCGATGCTGGTCGTTACCGCCGGGGCCGACGAGGTCGTGTCGAGGGCCGCGGCCGAGGATTTCGCCGCCCGCGCCCGGCTCGCCTCGCTGCTCACCATCGACGGCGCCCGCCACGAGATCCTGCAGGAAGCCGACATCTATCGCGAGCAGCTGCTGGCCGGCATCGATGCCTTCGTTCCCGGCACCGCGACGGCGGTCGACTGACACCGGCGAAACGCCCTGCCCCTCAGGCTGCGCGAAGGCCGGTTATCCGGCCAGAACCGCCATCGCCGCCCTGTGCAGCTCGGGCGTCGCGGCGGCGATGACGTCGCCGCCATTTTCCGCCGGCCCGCCATCGAAGGTGGTGACGATGCCCCCGGCCTGCTCGATGATCGGGATCAGCGCGACGATGTCGTAGGGCTTGAGGCCGGGGTCGACGACGATGTCGACCTGGCCCGCGGCGACCATGGCGAAGGCGTAGCAATCGGTGCCGTAGCGCGCGAGCCGCACCCTGGCCTCGAGTTCGTCGTAGCGCTTGCGCATCTCGCCGCGGAACAGCGCCGGCGTGGTGGTGAAGATGGTCGCCTCCGACAGCGACGTCGTCCTGCGCACCGCAAGCCGGCGCGGCCCGCCCGGCCCTTCGTAATGCGCGCCCTTGCCGTCGGCATAGAACAGCTCGCCGGTGAAGGGCTGCGACATCAGCCCGGCGACCGCGTCGCCGTCGACCGTCAGCCCGACCAGCGTCCCCCACACAGGCAGCCCGGAGATGAAGGCGCGCGTGCCGTCGATCGGGTCGATGACCCAGACATGGCTGCTCCCGGTATTCTCGCTGCCGTGCTCCTCGCCCAGGATGCCATGGCCGGGGAACTCGGCGTTGATCAGCGCGCGGATGGCGCGCTCGGCCTCCTGGTCGGCCTCGGTCACCGGATCGAAGCCGCCGGCGAGCTTGTTGGCCACCGCGCCCTGCTGGCGGAAGCGCGGCAGGGTCTGCGCGGCTGCGGCACTTGCGATCCGTCGCATGAACTCGGCATCGACCATCATTCACCCCATGTCTGACCGTTGCGTGGATGCCACGCCGCCCGGCCAGCGGCAATAGCCACATCAACCTGAATTAAAAAAGCCCAAAGCGCCTTGACTTTTGTGCAGCGCACAATAATCTGATCCTCGGACAGGGCGACCTGTCCATGCCCTCCTTGGGCGTTTCCTCCCTAGACTTCGACCGCTCTCCGGAGCGGTCTTTTTTTAGTCGCCGGTGGCCGTCCCTATTCCGCAGCCAGCGGCAGGTCGAGGAAATGGTGGTCCGGAACCGCCATCAAATCCGCCGAAAATCGCGCCAGATCGTCGAGCAGGGCGTCGAAGCCGGCCAACTTCTCCAGCGTCCGCTCGTCCATGTACAGCCCGCGATTGATCTCGATCTGCAAGGCGTGGAGGTTGCGCGCCGGCCGGCCGTAGTGCTCGGTGATGAACCCGCCGGCATAGGGCTTATTGTGCGCCACGGTATAGCCCATCGCCGTCAGCAGGCCGATGGCCCGCTCGGAGAGCGCCGGCGCGGCCGAGGTGCCGAAGCGGTCGCCGACGATGAAATCGGGCCGCACGCCGTTGTCGCCGACACGGACGGAAGCGGGCATCGAATGGCAGTCGATGAGCACCGCATAGCCGAAGCGGGCATGCGTGCGGGTGACCAGCCGCTTCAGCGTCTCGTGATAGGGCTTGTAGACGCATTCGATACGGCCGACCGCCTCCGACAGCGGCAGCCGGCCGGGATAGATGTCGAGCCCCTCGCCCACCAGCTTCGGAACGGTGCCGAGGCCGCCGGCGACGCGGGCCGAGCGGATGTTGGCGAAGGGCGGCACCGGCTCGGCGAACATGCGCGGGTCGAGTTCCCACGGCTCGCGGTTGACGTCGAGATAGGCGCGCGGGAAATGCGCCGTCAGCATCGGTGCGCCGAGCATCACGGCGGTGCCGAAGAGTTCGTCGACGTAGCAGTCCTCCGAGCGCCGGATGGCGCTGGCGTCGAGCCTCGTCATGGCCAGGAAGCGTTTGGGATAGCAGCGCCCGCTGTGCGGCGAATTGAACACGAAGGGCACGCGCTGCTCGGCACTCGTCCTCACTTCGAACGGCGGCAGCACCGAGAAATCTTCGGCTGGGGTCATCGGATCTGATGGACCTGCGGGATACGCTCACTCATCGCTGGAAGGTGCCATCTGCGCGCGCCGGTGTCCAGCATCTCGCCGCTCGGAAAGCCCGTGGCGGCGGGCCTCGCGGCGTCACGTTTCGGGCGCGGCATTCACTTGATGTTTACCGTCCGGAACTCATATAGAAGATGGTTAACGAAGCCCCTTTGGGGGACGGCTTCGACCGCTGATTCGGACGGGATACTGATGGCACGCATTCTTCTGGCAGAAGACGACGACGACATGCGCCGCTTCCTGGTCAAGGCGCTGGAGCGCGCCGGCTACCAGGTGAGCGACTTCGACAATGGCGCGAGCGCTTACGAGCGGCTGCGCGAGGAACCTTTTTCGCTGCTCCTGACGGACATCGTCATGCCGGAGATGGACGGCATCGAGCTCGCCCGCCGCGCTACCGAGATCGATCCCGACCTCAAGGTGATGTTCATCACCGGCTTCGCGGCGGTGGCGCTCAACCCCGATTCGAAGGCGCCGCGCGACGCCAAGGTGCTTTCCAAGCCGTTCCACCTGCGCGATCTCGTCAACGAGGTCGAGAAGATGCTGCACGCCGCCTGAGGCGTGTGGCGAAGAAGAAGATTCGCCCCCAAGACGGCATTTCGGTTTGCCGGCGCCGTACGGGGCCTTTCGCGCCCCGCCGGCTGCATGGGGCGGCCGCGGTTTCCCCAGCGTCTTCGGGGGTTTTGACAAAAGGCGCAAAAATCCACCACGGGCGCTATTGACGCGCCGGATCAAAAGTGGTGTATCCGCCCCCGTCGGATGGGCGTGTAGCTCAGCGGGAGAGCACTACGTTGACATCGTAGGGGTCACAGGTTCAATCCCTGTCACGCCCACCATCCGAACTCCCGAATACTTTGAATCGAAGCGCGCCGGAACCGGCTTCAGCGTCCTCCGGACGCCGCGGCCAGATCCGGCCAATAGTGAGAATCCGGCAGCGGCCGTGGCCCGAACACCGCCTGTCCCACGCGCACGATGGTCGCACCTTCCTCTATGGCGACCTCGTAGTCGCCGGACATGCCCATGGAAAGCTCCGCGAGCCCGGCGCCCTGCGGCGCGTCGAGTGTTGCCCGGTCGCGGATCGTCCGCAGCACGCGGAAGCAGCGGCGCACCTCCGCCACATCGGGCGTGAACCGCGCCAGCGTCATGAACCCGCGCGGGCGCAACGCATCGAAGGCCCGCAGTTCGCTCAGGAAAGCAGGCACGTCTTCCGGCGCGAGGCCGTACTTGCTCGCTTCATTGGACGTGTTGACCTGTACCAGCACGTCGAGTCCCTGGCCCAGATGCTGCAGGCGCTTCTCCAGCGCCGATGCCAGCGACAGCCGGTCGAGCGACTGCACCTCGCAGGCGAAGCGCAGAACGTCCTTGACCTTGTTGCTCTGGAGATGGCCGATCATGCTCCAGCGGACCGTCTCTCCGGCGAGTTCGCCGGCCTTGCGCCGGCCCTCCTGCACCTTGTTTTCGCCGAGGTCGATCTGGCCGGCGCGCACGGCGGCGCGAACGCGTTCGGCGTCGACCGTCTTGGTCACCAGCACCAGGCGGACGGCATCGGCCCCCCGCCCGGAACGCACGGCCGCATCGCGGATCTTTTCGCGGACCGTTGCGAGATTGGCGGCGACATCGGCGCTCATGCCTCCAGCCCCGCCAGCCATTCGGCGAACATCGCCCGCCCGGCCTCGCGCAGGCGCGGACCAAAGCGCGTGGCGTCGCCCCTGATGATGCGCGGGTCGATGCCGGCAGCCGCCAGCTCGGCGGCGTGGCCGACCAGCCATGGCTCGAGGCCGTCGCAGGCCTCCGCTTCGGGATGGAATTGCACGCCAAGGACGTTGCGGCCAAGCGCGAAGGCCTGCCGGCCGCATAGCTGGGTGGTGGCCAGGTTCTGCGCGCCCGAAGGCGTCTCGAAAGAATCGCCGTGCCAGTGCAGCACCTCGACGCCGTCGAGATGGCGCAGCGGGCTCGCCCGGCCTGCCTCGGTCAGCGTCAGCGGCGCAAAGCCGATTTCCTTGATGCCGGTCGGCGCCACCCTGGCGCCGAGCGTGGCTGCTATCTGCTGCGCGCCCAGGCAGATGCCCAGCGTCGGCCGGCCGGCCGCGAGACGAGGGGCAAGCAGCGCCCGTTCCCAGGCCAGGAACGGATAGGCGTCGGTTTCGTAGACGCCCACGGGGCCGCCGAGCACGACCAGAAGGTCGGGCTGCAGGGGGTCGAGCATCGACGGATAGTCGACCCCGATGTCGTGGTAATGAAGCTTGTAGCCGGCGCCCGCCAACACGGCCTCGAACGTGCCCGAATTCTCGAAATGGATGTGCCGTATGGCGATCGCGGTCTTCAGCATGGCCGTTTCCGTGTCCGCTCAGCGCAGGGCCGAGACGTCGGCGCCATGGTTGATGTGATAGACGGCGCCGCCGATGACGAAGGCCGGGACCGACCTGACGCCGGCTGCCTCGGCCTCGCCGAGACGCGATTTGTCCTCGCCGAGATGAACGATCTCCACCTTGTAGCGCGCTCCGTCGAGCGCTGCGGCGAACTGGCGCTCTGCGTCGACGCAGACGGAGCATCCGGCGTGATAGAAGACGGCTTTCTCGGCCATGGCCTTGTCCTCTCAGCTTCGGAGCGGCGGGATTGCCGCAATCGCGTTGCCATGCGATATCTCCCATCCGGCCTAGCCAGAAGGTCCGGTTTTAAGAAGATGGATAGGCCGGATGGGAAGGCGAAAAGAAATCGCCATCGAGCTTGGCGCCGAAGACGGCCGGCCGGTCTTCCTCGCCTTGGCCGCTTCGATCACCTCGGAAATCGAGCGTGGCCGGTTCAGGCCGGGCGATCCTCTGCCGGGAACGCGGGCGCTGGCGAGAAGCCTCAAGCTCAACCGCAACACGGTCGACGCCGCCTATCACGAGCTGACCATGCAGGGCTGGCTCACGGCCGAGCCCTCGCGTGGCACCTTCGTCGCACATGACCTGCCGGATTTCGGCCCGGCGCAAACGCGCCCAGGCACCGTCTCGAAAGCTGCGCCCGCCGCTGCCACGGCGCGACGGCCGATGCTCAGACTGTCCGACGGCGCGCCCGATGCGCGCCTCCTGCCGGCGGCGGAATTCGCGAGGGCCTTTCGCAATGCGCTGGCAGGCCCCTCCTTCCTGACGGCCTGCGCCCATGGCGACCCGCGCGGCAGCCCGATGCTGCGCGAGGCGCTGGCCGCGCATCTCAAGGAAGAGCGTGGACTGACCGCAGCGCCCGACGACATTCTCGTCGCCCGCGGCAGCCAGATGGCGCTGTTCCTCGCCGCCTCGGCGGTGCTGTCATCGGGCGAAGCCATCGCCGTCGAAACCCCCGGCTATCCGCTGGCCTGGGCGGCCTTCCGCGCCGCCGGCGCGCGCGTCGTCGGCGTGCCGGTCGATGGCGGCGGGCTCGACGTCGACGCGCTCCAACGCCTGGCGGTGCGCGAGAAGGGGCTGAAGGCCGTCTACCTCACCCCGCATCATCAATACCCGACGACGGTGACGCTGGGGGCCGCGCGCCGCCTGAGGCTTCTCGATCTCGCCCGCCGCTTCGGTCTGGCAATCATCGAGGACGACTACGACCACGAGTACCGCTTCGACGGCAGGCCGGTGCTGCCGATGGCGGCGCGGGCAGCGGCTGGCCATCGCATCGTCTATGTCGGCTCGCTCTCCAAGCTGCTCGCACCCGGCATCCGCGTCGGTTATGCGGTCGCCGAACGCGGCTTGCTCCAGCGCATGGCCGACCGACGCGAGGCGATCGACAGGCAGGGCGACCTGCCTCTGGAAAACGCGATCGCCAACCTGATCCTGGACGGTACGCTGCGCCGACATGGCCGCAAGGCGCGCCGCGTCTACCAGGCGCGCCGCGACCATCTGGCCGGGCTGTTGAACGAACGTTTCGGCGATGTCGCTTCCTTTGCCCTGCCGGCCGGCGGACTGGCGATCTGGCTGCAGCTCAATGGCGCGGTCAGCGCCGAAACCTGGGCGGCGCGGGCCGAGGGCCTCGGCCTCGCCATTCTTCCCGGCATTCGTTTCGCCCTCGATGCCGCGAGGCCACCGGAAGCCTTCCGCCTTGGTTTTGCCAGCCTCGATGAAGCCGAGCACGTGCGGGCGATCGATCTGATGGCCAGGGCGGGGCCCTTCCGGGAATAGCCTTCCCCCTGGAATCGTCGGGCAGGGCCCCAGGCCGCCTATGCCGCGCGATAGTCAGGCGCGCTCGCCAGATAGGCCGCGTAGGCGTCGGCATTCGGCGGCGCGAAGTTTTCGGCAATCGCATTGCGCCGTCGCTTCCTTGCGCCGATGTCGGCCAGCAGTTCGTCAAAATGCTTGAAATGATACGGCGCCACGCACAGGCCGCCATAGACCCCCGCCGCCGGCCGCTCGTTGCGTTTCCAGTGCAGCATCATCTCGATGTTGTCGGCCATTTCCTGGCGCGAGGGCTGGCGCCCCAGCTTGCCGTCGGCATAGCGCACCAGCCAGTTGGCGGCGAGTTCGGCGCTCAGCACCGTGCAGAAGGACGAGTTGAAGCCGACGAAGCCCATGTCGGGCAGGTCGGGATTGGCGATGACCCTGTAGAGCCGGTATTGCCCGTCCGGTTCGACCAGCTTGCGCTGGTACTCCTCCGGCAGGAACGGCACGCCGGATTTCCAGCCGACGGCGAGGATGGCCATGTCGGCCGCCACGCGCTCCCCGCCCGACAGCAGCACGGTGCCCCGTTCGTAGCCCGAGATCGTTCCCTTGATCGCCGTGATGCGTCCGTCCGCCACCATGTCGAAGAACCCCGGCGTGACGATCGGAACCGAGCAGTTGATGGTGGTTTCGATCGGCTTCGTCGGCCTGAGCCCGGTCTTCTTCAGCTTGAGCTGGACCGAGAGCAGGCTTTCCAGCGCCCGCCAGTTGGCCCAAACCAGCGGCTTGGCGAGAGCGTGCGCGAGCCGCGCCACAAGCGGCTGGTTCCAGCTCGGGAACATCACCTCCTGGGCGCGGACATAGAGGATGCGCTTGAAGTTGATCAGGCCGCCGATGAAATACGGAATGCGCCAGACCGGTTCGAGATAGACGATGGTGACGCCGGCTGCACCCGAATTGACCGCGTTGACGGCGATGTCGGTGGCGGACTTCGAGAAGCCGAGCACGACCACGCGCTTGCCCTTCACGGTCGCGGGATCGTTGTATTCCGAGGAATGCAGCACCTGGCCGCCGGCCGCTGTAAAAGCATCCTGGCCCGGATGCACCAGCTCGCGCTTTTCGCTGAAATTGCCGGTGCAGACCGCAACGAAATCGAAGTCCTCGCTCACTGTCTGTCCGTCGCCGGCGGCGAACCCGACGCTCCAGCCCTTCGCCCCGTCCCGCCGCCGCATCGAAACGACCTTGGTGCCGTAGCGGATCAGCGGCACGAGTCCGTTCCGCCCGGCATAGGTCTTCAGATAGGCGTGGACCTGCGTGCCTTTCGGCCATTCCGGATAGTCGTCCGGCATCGCCATCGAGGTGTAGCGATAGAGATCCTTCGGGCTTTGCGTCTGCACGTCGGGATAGGAGCGCGACGGCTCCCACACGCCGCCCAGGTCGGCGCCGCGCTCGACGACATGCACCTCGTGGCCGCGTTCCCTGAAGGCGTTCGCAGCCGCGAGCCCGCTCACGCCCGCGCCAATGACGCAGACTTTCTTCTTCTCGACCATTTTGCTTTCCTCCAGAACGCAAGCTCGCCCTCGCACGCGACGAGGTCGCGTGCGCCGTGGCGGGCGGCGGTCTTTATCCGGTGGCTTAGGCGTTCGCCTCGGGCGGCAGGAACTCGACCTCGTGCTGGGCCGAGATCTTCACCACTTCGGCCGGGTCGGCGAGGTTGTCGAGCCTGTTGAACAGCTCCTCCAGCATGCGCGCCGGCGACACCCAGAACAGCGCCTTGGCTGGCTTGTCCGACTTGTTGAAGTAGCCGTGCGGGATGCCGCGCGGCATGCGCACCAGGTCGCCTGCCCGGGCCTTCACCCATTCGCCGTCGAGCTTGAGATCGAGTTCGCCTTCCTGCACCAGGATGAACTCTTCCTGGGTCGGGTGGATGTGCACGGGCACGAACTGGCCCGGCTCGCTGTTGGTCTCGAAGGCGAAGGTGGAATCGCACACCGCCTTCGGGAAATAGACCTGTCCAAGGATGTTCCATGTCTTGCCGGCATAACCGTCGCCCTTGCGGGTGATGCCCTTGGCGAGTTCCTTGCTCATCGAATGCTCCCTCTGTTCGAAGGGCCTGCCAAACGCGGCCCTTTCATTTGTTCCAGGCCGAAGACTGCGGCAGGCCTGGTCGAGGCACTAGCCGGAAAGCGCGACGACTATCCAGAAAACGCAAAAATGCTGCGGGGCGCGGACGCTGCCACGCATTTTCATTGGCAGTCGGAGGATCGGTGCTAGTCTCGCCCGATGCCGATGGAGGAGGCGTCCGGTCGGATGGTACCGCTTTCAAACCATGTCTTGTTTCAGTCGAGCGATCTCGACTACGCGAGGGAGCGCGTCGCCCAGAAATTCTGCGACCACCGGCTGGACATCATCGGTGATCGAAAGCCGTTTCGGGTCACGCACAACTACGTGCCCGGCGAGATGATCTCGCTCAACTACATCAGCTATGGCGCCGACGTGCTGATCGACCCGGGCGAACTCGGCGACTTCTATCTGATCCAGATGCCGACTGCCGGCACCGCGACCATCCGCAACGGCACGCGCGAATTCCTGACCAACCGCAACGTCGCTTCCGTCCTCAACGCCGACCTGGCGACCAGGATGAAGTGGTGGCAGGGCTGCGCCCAGTTGCACATCCAGGTGCGCAAGGCGCCGCTGCATGCCTTCGCCATGCGCCTGCTCGACCGCGACATCCCCGGGCCGCTGATCTTCGACCCGCTGATCGATTTTTCCCGGCCCGAGATGCAGGCATGGCGGCGCCTGGCGAACTCGCTCTTCCACGCCGCCGACATGAAGGCGCCCTCGCCCGCTGCGGGCATCCGGCAGGCGATGCATGAGCAGCACCTCCTGGAGCTGTTCCTGCGCAGCCAGCCCAACAATATGAGCCTGTTCTTCGACGACCGCAGGCAAGGTGCGGCGCCCCGCCACCTCAAGCGCGCCGAGGAGTTCATCCGCGCCAACGTCGCCTCGCCCATCGGGCTGCTCGAGATCGCCGAGGCCGCCGGCGTGGCGCCCAGGACGCTGCAGCTGGCCTACAGGAATGCCTTCGGCTTCTCGCCGATGCGGGCGCTCACCCGGGAACGCATGCGGCGCGCCCGTTTCGACCTGGTGGCGAGCGATGCAAGCGTCACCGACGTCGCGCTCAAATGGGGCTTCACCCATTTCGGCCGCTTCGCCGCCGAATACCGGCATGAGTTCGGCGAGCTTCCCCGCGAGACGCGGCGAACGCGCCACGGCTTCGCCCACCCCCGGCCGGAAATGGCCTGACCAGCTTCCCTCACTCGGCCCGGTCGATGTCCCGGCGCAGGACGATCAGCGTCGTCAGGTCGTCGACGCTCGGATGGGTGGCGATCACGTCGCGCAGCGTGTTCAGCCTGTCGATGGAGGGCACCTCGACCTCGACGATGAGGTCGAGCTGGCCGGAGACCGAGGAGACCCGCCGCACCTCCGAATGCCGCGCCAGCTGGTCGAGCACGCCGATGGCCGGAGTGCGGGCCAATGTCACCATCAGGAAGGCCGACACCAGCCCCTGGTCCATCTGGCCGATATCGGCGCGATAGCCGCGGATGACGCCGCTCTTTTCCAGCATCGCCACGCGCTCGGTGGTGGCACTTCGCGACAGCCCGATGCGCGCCGCAAGCGCCTTCATCGGGATGCGCGCCTCCTTCGACAGGATGCCGAGAATGTCCCTGTCCCTGGCGTCGAGTTCCTTCATCGTCCGCTTCCGTCGGTCGCCGTGAATGTGCCGGTCGATGCACGCGAAGTGCCGGTGTAACCGTCACATTGCCGGATGCCCGATTTTTGCGCCCGTGCCAAGCTCCGGCATCAGAAAATCCGGAATGCCGATGACCGACGTAAACCACCCCGCGCCGCAATTCTCCCGCGAAGAGGCGGCTGCACTCGCCGCCGGCCACTTCGGCATCGGCGGCGTCGCCACCCCGCTCGACAGCGAGCGCGACCAGAATTTTCGCCTGATGTCGGCCGAGGGCGACTGGATCTTCAAGATCGTCAATGCCTCCGAGCCGCGCCAGGAAAGCGCGTTCCAGGTGGCGCTGCTCGATCACCTGGCAAGCACGAGCCCGAGCCTCGGCGCCCCTCGCCTCAAGCGCAATCGCGACGGAGCCTGGCTCGCCCACGCACCGGCCACAGGCGGCGGCGAGCACGCGCTGCGCCTCGTCTCCTGGCTGCCCGGCCTGCCACTGGCCGAGGCCGCGCGGACCCCGGCGCTGCTCGAAAACCTTGGCCGTGCCCTCGGCCGGCTCGACCGTGCCCTGCAGGGCTTCATCCACCCCGGCGCGCTGAGGAGCTTCGACTGGGACATCCGCCAGGCAGGTGCCGCGCGCGGCCGCCTTGCCCATGTCGCCGACGATGCCGACCGCGCTTTGCTCGAACGCTTCCTCGACCGTTTCGATGCCGAGGTCGCGCCCAGGCTGCCTGCCCTGCGCGCCCAGGTCATCCACAACGACGCCAATGACTGGAACGTGCTGGTCGACGAAAACGATTACGGCCGCATCGCCGGCATCATCGACTTCGGCGACGCGCTCCACTCGCCCCTAGTCGCCGAGGTGGCGGTTGCCTGCGCCTACTCGATACTCGACGTCGAGGACCCGATCGGCGCCGCAGCAGCACTCGCCGCCGGTTTCCATGCCGAATATCCGCTGCACGAGGACGAGGTCGACCTGTTGTTCGACCTCATCGCCATGCGGCTGGTCATCTCCGTCTCCCTGTCGGCGGTGCGCAAGGCGCAGGTCGGCGACAATCCCTATCTCGCCATTTCCGAGGCGCCCGCCTGGCGCCTGCTGCGCCGCCTCGACGCCATGAACCGTCGTTTCGCCACCGCGATCCTGCGCCATGCCTGCGGCTTCGACGCGGCACCCGGCGCGAGGGCCGTCACCGCCTGGATCGAAGCCAACCGCAAGAGCTTCGCGCCCGTGCTCGACCAGCATCCGGCGACGCTCGCCAAGGCGCTGGTACCCTATGGCGATCCGGCCCATCCGATGACGGTCACCTCGGCCGGGCAGCAGCCGGAGAAGGCCACGGCCTGGTGGGACGCGTGGTGCGCCGAAAACGGCATCGCCCTCGGCATCGGCCCGTGGGGCGAGGCGCGCACCGTCTACACCTCCGACATCTTCTGGTCGCGCTTCGTCGAGGGTGCCCGCCGTATCCATCACCTCGGTCTCGACCTGTTCATGCCGGCGGCTACCCGGGTCTACACGCCGCTGGCGGCCACCGTGAAAAGCGTCGAGATCGAGGAAGACCCGCTCGGCTATGGCTGCCTGATCGCGCTCGAACATGCGCCCGAGGGCTGCCCGCCCTTCGTCACGCTGTGGGGCCACATGGCGCATGAGGCGATGGCGCGCCTCAAGCCGGGCGACAAGCTCGCCGCCGGCGCGCTCGTCGGCGAAATGGGCGCGCCCGCCGAGAACGGCGGCTGGGCCCCGCATCTGCATTTCCAGATCTCGACCGACCCCGATCTCGCCGCCCGCGACATCCTCGGCGTCGGCGAGGCGCGTTATCTCGACGTCTGGGCCGAGCTGTTCCCGGATGCGGCAGCGCTCGCCGGCATTCCGCCCGAGACCTTCCACCAGTCGGGCCGCACCCGGCCGGAGATCGTCGCGGCGCGGAAAGCCTCGCTGCTGCCCAACCTGTCGATCTCCTATTCCGAGCCGATCAAGTTCGTGCGTGGCGAAGGCGCCTGGCTGATCGACGACCGCGGCCGCGCCTATCTCGACTGCTTCAACAATGTCTGCCATCTCGGCCACGCCCATCCAGACGTCGTAGAAGCCATCGCTGCCCAGGCGGCCAGGCTCAACACCAACACGCGCTACCTGCACGACACCATCGTCACCTATGCCGAGCGGCTGACCGCGACCTTGCCCGACGGCCTGTCGGTCGCCTCCTTCGCCTGCTCCGGCAGCGAGGCCAATTCGCTGGCGCTGCGCATGTCGCGCACGCTCACCGGCCGCAACGATGCGCTGGTGCTCGACTGGGCCTATCACGGCACCACCCAGGAGCTGATCGACCTCAGCCCCTACAAATACAAGCGCAAGGGCGGCAAGGGCCGGCCGGCGCATGTCTTCGAGGCAACCATCCCCGATAGCTACCGCGCACCTGCGGACTGGCCCGTCGAGGAACATGCAAGTCGCTTCGCCGAGAGCATCGCCGAGCAGATCGAGGCGATGCGCAGAGAGGGTCGCGCGCCGGCCTTCTTCATCGCCGAATCCATCCCCAGCGTCGCCGGCCAGGTTTTTCTCCCCGAGGGCTATCTGGAAGAAGTCTACGCCATGGTGCGTGCCGCCGGCGGCCTGTGCATCGCCGACGAGGTGCAGGTCGGCTTCGGCCGTGTCGGCAGCCACTGGTGGGCCTTCGAGACGCAGGGCGTCATCCCCGACATCGTCACCATGGGCAAGCCCATCGGCAACGGCCACCCGATGTCGGCGCTGGTCACCACGCGCGACATCGCCGACCGCTTCAACAACGGCATGGAGTATTTCAACACCTTCGGCGGCAACCCGGTGTCCTGCGCGGCCGGCCTCGCGGTGCTCGACGTCATCGAGCGCGACCGCCTGCGTGACAACGCCGCCGATGTCGGCACCTATCTCGTCGAGCGTTTCCGCGACATGCAGGAGCGCTACGAGGTCATCGGCGACGTCAGGGGCATGGGCCTGTTCCTCGGCATCGAGCTGGTGACCGACCGCAAGACCAAGGAGCCGGCCACCGCATTCGCCCGCAAGGTCAATGACGGCGCGCGTGCCCGCGGCGTGCTCATCGGCACCGAAGGCCCGCACGACAACGTGCTCAAGATGCGCCCGCCGATGATCTTCACCCGGCACGATGCCGACCATCTCGTCGGCGTACTGGAGGAAACCTTCGCCGCCGTGGAGGCCGGCGGTCAGTAGGCAATAGGCAATATCCGCGCGACTAGCGCGGCGGCATTCGACACGGCGACCAACGGCAACTTCCGGCGCAACGCGCCGGCGGCACGAAGAGGCTTTGCCTCGAACACAGGGAGGAGGAACCCAATGAAACATCTGGTCTCAGCACTTCTGCTCGGCACGGCGGCACTTGCCGTGCCGGCCAAGGCCGACACGCTCGACATCGTCAAGCAGCGCGGCACCGTCACCTGCGGCGTCAGCCAGGGCGTCGCCGGCTTCTCGGCGCCTGACGACGCCGGCAAGTGGTCGGGCTTCGACATCGACATCTGCCGCGCCGTGGCGGCGGCCGTGCTCGGCGACCCCGAGAAGGTCAGCTACGTGCCGCTGTCGACCAAGGAGCGTTTCACCGCCGTACAGTCGGGCACCGTCGACCTCTTGTCGCGCCAGACCACCTGGACGCTGTCGCGCGATTCCAGCCTCGGCCTGCGTTTCGTCGGCACCGCCTATTATGACGGCCAGGGCTTCATGGTGCGCAAGGACCTCGGCGTCGACAACGCCCTTAAGCTTTCGGGCGCTACCGTCTGCACCGAGCAGGGCACGACGACCGAGCAGAACGTCGCCGACTATTTCAGCGCCAACAAGCTGAAATACGAGCCCGTCGTCATCGATTCAGCCGACGGCATCATCAAGGCTTTCGACACCGGCCGCTGCGACGTCTACACCACCGACGCCTCGGCGCTCTATGCGCAGCGCCTCAAGCTCGCCAACCCGGCCAGCTACACCGTGCTGCCCGAGATCATCTCCAAGGAGCCGCTCGGACCGGCCGTGCGCCAGGGCGACGACAAGTGGTTCAGCATCGTGCGCTGGACGTTGTTCGCGCTGATCGAGGCCGAAGAGCTCGGCATCACCAAGGACAACGCCGAAGCCGGCCTCACCTCCGCCAACCCGGCGATCAAGCGCTTCCTCGGCGCCGAGGGCGACAGCGGCCAGCAGCTCGGCCTCGACCCGCGCTGGGCCTACAATGTCGTCTCCAGGGTCGGCAACTACGGCGAGATCTTCGAGCGCAATCTCGGCCAGTCGAGCGAGCTCAAGATCGACCGCGGCATCAACGCCCAGTGGAATGCCGGCGGGTTGATGTACGCCCCGCCGGTGCGCTGAACCCCTCGCATGAAAAAGCCGCGGCACCTCGTGCCGCGGCTTTCCACTTTCATCCGGTCAGTTGACCGCGGCGATGTTGCCCAGGCGGATGAACAGCGTCTCGCCCGAGGAGTCGTCGACGCCGTCATTGTCCGTCGCCACGAAGGCCTGGCCGTCCTTGTCGATGGCAAAACCCTCGACCTTGTCGACGACGTAACCATTGGTCGCCGCCTTGAGGTCGGGCACGAGGTCGCGCACCAGCGTCTTTGCGACCACCGGCAGCTCGCCGCCGAGCTTGACCGGCTTGAAGCCGTCGAGCGCCACCGCATAGAGGCGCTTGATCCCGGCTTCCTGGCCGATCAGGTTGTCGCGCTCGACGACGTAGAGCTTGCCATCATGGGCGGTGATCTCCGACAGGCCGACCCAGCCCTTCTCGGTGGCGTCGAGCGGATAGCGCACCGCCGACCACTCCTTGTCCTTGGGCTTGTAGGCGACGAGCTTGACCCGGCCCTTGGGATCGTCGCCCCATTCGCGCTGCACGGCCATGACGAGCATGAGCTCGTCGCCTTCGCCGATGGTGGTGATGCCTTCGAGGCCATAGCGGGTCTCGCCGGCGAGCAGTTCCGCCGGGAAGGCGATCTCTTCCTTGATCGCGCCCTTGGCGTCGACCCTGTAGACGGCGTGCGGCACGAGCTTGTCGCTGCGGCCTTCAGAGACCAGCCAGAAGCCGTCCTTGCCGTCGGAGACGATGCCTTCGAGGTCGAGCTTCTGTGCCGGGGCACCGTCGCGGGTGACCACCGTCCTGGCCGAGATCAAGGCCGGGGTCTTGGTCGTGTCGATGGTGAAGATCGACGGCTGCGAGCGGTAGACCGAGTCCGACACGGCATAGAGCTTGCCGGCTTCCTTGGGATCCGCGGCGAGGCCGGAAAGGGCGCCCCAGCCGAGCGGCGTGCCATCCTCGCCGAAGCTCGACACGATCTGCGGATAGGCGGCATCGCCTTCGCCGCGCTCATAGACCATCACATGCGAGCGGGCGAGGCCGTCCTCTACCAGGTCGGTCTCGTTGGCGGTGACGAGCAGGTTGCGCTGCGGGATCGCCACCAGCCCTTCCGGGCCGACGCCCGAGGGCAGCAGCTGCAGGAACTCCGGCTCCTTGCCGGTGTCCTTGTAGACGCCGACCAGCGAGGCGCGCTCGGCCGCGACGAAGATCAGCTTCTGGTCACCGAAGCTCGCGACCTCGATGCCTTCCGGCTCGATGCCCTTCTTGTTGCGGTGGTCCGGATAGTGGCCGGCGGCGGCAGCCTGGTACTCGAAGGCCGGACCGGATTCGTAGAGGACCTCGCCCGCCTTGGAGAAGATGGTGAAGCCGCGGGCGCCGCCCTTGTAGTCGCCCTCGTTGGCGACCACGAGGCGGTCGTCGTCCAGCCACTTCACGGCATCGGGCTCGCGTGGAGAATTCTCGACCTTGCCGGTGAAGCTGATCGCCCCGTCCTTCTTGGTGTCGACGTTCTCGAGCGTCACTTCGCCGGCTGCAAAATGCGTGACGATCCTTGCAGTCGCTGCGTCGACGATGGCGACGTGGTTGTTCTCCTGCAGCGTGACGGCGATCTCGCCCTTGTCGTTGAAGGAAACGAATTCCGGCTCCGGATCCTCCGGCGCTACCTTGGCGATGCCGGTCAGATCCACGGTCTTGATCGTCGCGCAGTCGGGCGTGCCGTCCGTGAGCGCGACGATCTTCAGGTTGCCCGCCGGCAGCTGCGGCAGCTCGCCGTCATTGAGCTCCTCGTCGCGCTCGTTCTCGATGGCGATGGCAAGGTACTTGCCGTCCTTGCTGAGCGCCACCGAATCGGGCTGGCCGCCGAGGTCGCAGCTGGCCTCGATTTTCTTCGCGGCGAGGTCGATGACGGTCAGGTTGCCCGACGGCTGCTGCTTGCTCTTCGAGGTGTTGACGCCGGCGAGAACCTTGGCGCCGGCGACGACGACCGACGTCGGCTCGCCCTCGATCTTGACGATGCCGGCGGCCTTCGGCGCCTTGGCGTCGGTGATGTCGATGAAGCCGACCGCGCCGAGCGGGCTGTCGGAATAGACCAGCGTCATGCCGTCTTCGCTGACCGTGACGATCTCGGACGAGGTCGGCGTCGCCGGGTCGATGTCGGCCGGCAGGTTCCGCGCGACCGGGAAGGTGGCGATACGGTTGAACACCTCGGCCGCATGTGCCGGGATCGCCGCCGACGCCGCGAGCGCGGCGGTCAGAAGCAGGAGCTTGCGGGGCATCTTGCCCGAAATGTCGCCTGACATGGGAAACCTCTTTGCCTGAACGGATTTTGCGGATTCCGTTTGGGCGAGTGAGATTTCAGCGCGATGACGGTTGCACGACGATTCCATGACAACCCAGAGCCGAGTGCGCTAGGCCTCGGTCGAGACGCTGAGCTCGACCCGGTCGGCGACGAAGCGCGTTTCGGCATACTGGATCGGCACGCCCTGGGCATCGACGTTGACGGCGACTGCGACCAGCACGATGGCACCGGCCGAAAGCCTGAGGTCGGCGAGGTCGGCGGCATCCGCATGGCGGGCCGAGACCAGGGTCGCCTTGCGGAAATAGTCCTCGATGCCATAGCGCTGGAAGGCGAGCGTGATCGAGCCCGTCTCGGCATAGGCATCGGCATAGCCGGGGAAGCGTTCGGCGTCGAACCAGCCGGTTGCGCGCGACACCGGGCGATCGTCGGCCTCGCTCAGCGTCTCCAGCCTGACCACGGGCGCGCCCTCTGAAAGACCGAGGCCTTCGGCCACGCGCTTGGTCGCCGCCTCCACCGCATGGGAGAGCAACAGGCTACGCCGGTCGCGCGTCTGGCTGCGTAGCCCGGTGGAGAAGCGCGTCCGCGCCGAGATCGGGTAGGACAGCTTCTGCCGGCTTTCGACGAAGGTGCCGCGCCCCTGTTCGGCTCTCAGCACGCCCTCCTGCACGAGCGCTGCGATGGCGCTGCGCAGCGTGTGGCGATTGACGCCGAAACGCTCGGACAGGACCATTTCCGGCGGCAGCTTGCCGTCGGCGCCCAGCGTTCCGGCTGATATCGCCTGCCTGATCTGGTCGGCGATCTGGCGCCACAGCGCCACCCCGCTCTTGCGCGTCACCGCCTGTTCTTGCCCGCTCAAATCCACCGTCCCTGTCATGCGCTCGTCACGGAGCCTCTCTACAAGCCCATTGTATGTTGTTCGATTGTATAGAACAATAGACAAATATGAAGTGGAGCGGCAATCGAGATGGACCGACGGCAGGAGAGAGAACTGGAAGCGGCGCGGAAGGCGGCCATGGCGGCCCTCGCCTTGGCTTCCACGGAAGAGTTGAAGCGGCTGTGCGCGGCTGCCGGCATAACCAGTGAGGCCGAGATGCTGCGCGGACCCGAGACCGGCCTGGTGTCGGTGCGCGGCCGCATCGGCGGCGGCGGCGCACCGTTCAACTTCGGCGAGGCGACGGTGACCCGCGCCACGGTGCGCCTGCCCTCGGGCGAAATCGGCCACTCCTATGCGCTCGGCCGCGACAAGGAGAAGGCAAGGCTTTCGGCAATCGCCGATGCGGTCTGGCAGAACCCGGCTCGCCGCGCCGAGGTCGAGGACAAGATCCTTGCCCCCCTGCGCGCCGCCCAGGTCGAGGCCGACGCCACCAGGCGCGCCGAGACGGCGGCCACCAAGGTCGACTTCTTCACCATGGTTCGCGGAGAGGACTGATGGAACAGCTCGATGTCATCGACGGCGGTTTCGCCGCTCCCGTGTTCGACGCCCAGACGGTGTTCCGCGCCGTCATGGACGCCATGGCGCGCCCCGGCACGGTCCAGCCCGTCGCCGCATTCGCCCAGCCGCCCGCGCCGCTGTCGGCAACAGCAGGTGCGGTGGCCCTCACCCTGTGCGACCACGACACGCCGCTCTGGCTCGACACTCCGCTCCAGGTATCGGCCGCAGCCAAGTCCTGGCTCGCCTTCCACAGCGGCGCACAGCTGGCGACGACGCCCGCCGACGCCCATTTCGCCCTCGTCGCCAATCCGGCGACGCTGATCGCGCTCGAGAACTTCGCCCAGGGCACGCAGGAATATCCGGATCGTTCGACCACGCTGATCCTGCAGGTCGAAAGCCTGACGGCGGGCGAGCCGCTCGAACTCAAGGGTCCCGGCATCGAGACGACCGCGACAATCGCGCCGTCGCCGCTGCCGCGCCACTTCGTCGAGCAGTGGAAGCAGAACGGCGCGCGCTTCCCGCGCGGCACAGACGTCATCCTGGCAGCGCCCGGTGCGGTCGCCTGCCTGCCCCGCACCACCCGCATCAAGACGATGGAGGCCTGACATGTATGTTGCAGTCAAAGGCGGCGAAGCAGCCATCGCCAATGCGCACCGCCTGCTCGCCGACCGCCGCCGCGGCGACCGCTCGGTGCCGGCGCTGCGCATCGACCAGATCGTCGAGCAGCTGGCGCTCGGCGTCGACCGCGTCATGTCGGAAGGCTCGCTCCACGACCGCGAGCTGGCGGCGCTTGCCATCATGCAGTCGCGCGGCGACCTGATCGAGGCGATCTTCCTCGTCCGCGCCTACCGCACCACTCTGCCGCGCTTCGGCTACACCCGGCCGATCGAAACCGCCGCCATGCAGGTCGAGCGCCGCGTCTCGGCCACCTACAAGGACCTGCCCGGCGGCCAGCTGCTCGGCCCGACCTTCGACTATACCCACCGCCTGCTCGACCCCGAACTCGCGCATGACCCTGCCATTGCCGAGCCCGAACAGCGCGAGGGTGACAGCCAGCGCATGGCGCGCGTCTCCGAGATCCTTGCCCATGAGGGCCTGATCGAAGCCGACGGCGAGCTGCCGGAGGATCATGCCACCGGCGACATCACCCGCGAGCCGCTGGAATTCCCGATGGAACGCGACATCCGCCTGCAGGCGCTGTCGCGCGGTGATGAAGGATTCCTGCTGGCCCTGGGCTATTCGACCCAGCGCGGCTATGGCCGCAGCCATCCCTTCGTCGGCGAGGTCCGCATCGGCGAGGTCGAGCTGGAACTCGACGTGCCGGAACTGCCCTTCCCCGTCACGCTTGGCCGCATCCGCGTCACCGAGTGCCAGATGGTCAACCAGTTCAAGGGCTCGGCCAAGGCGCCGCCGCAGTTCACCCGCGGCTACGGGCTGGTTTTCGGCCAGTCCGAGCGCAAGGCCATGGTCATGTCGCTGTGCGACCGCGCCCTGCGCGCCGGCGAGTTGGGCGAGGACATCACCGCTCCCGCCCAGGACGAGGAGTTCGTGATCTCGCACTCCGACAACGTCCAGGCCACCGGCTTCGTCGAGCACCTGAAGCTGCCGCACTATGTCGACTTCCAGGCCGAACTCGACCTCGTCCGCCGCATGCGCGGCGAGCATGAGAAGCGCAACCAGACCAACGAAACCGAACAGCGGGAGGCGGCGGAATGAGCGCCTCCCGGAATGTGCTACGCGGCATCGCGCACCGAGATCACGATGTCCTTGCCGAGCACGGCCAGCGCCGCTTCGAGCGCCTGGACCTTGGTCGGATGATCAGGGTCAAGGATGCGGCGGGCCTCTCCCTCGGCCTTGCCCAGCAGGCGTCCAAAGTCCGACTTCGACATGCCACTGGCACGAAACGCTTCGACCACGGCCAGCTTCAACGCCGTGGTAGCGCTGACCGGAATTGCCACCAGTCCCTTGCGTTTGGTGATCGGCGTCGGAAGCGGCCGATCGAGAGCCAGATAGCCGCGCAGGGCGAAACCAAGCGCTTCTGCCGCACTGGAGCGCGCGTCGGTCAAATCGTCACCGAAGGTGATCGCCTCCGGGACGTCCGGGAAGGTTACAATGTACCCCCCATCGGGATCCGCCTGAAAATCGGCTGCAAAGACGTATTCCATGTCCGCTTCCTTAGCTGCAGCAACCGTGGGCAGTACAAGAGACAAATCGAGCCGTCATTCGATACCGAGTTGCCCCTTCACGAGCGCCACGTAACCGGGCTTGAGCTCTCCCGACTTACCCGATTTGATCATGGTGAAACGGTCGCCAAAGACAACTCGGTAGTGGGATCCCTTGCCATGATCCTGAAGCACTTCGAAATGCTTTCCGGTCTTACGCGCCAAAGCTCGAAGCTCCCGGATAAGAGCCTCCCGTTTCATCTGCCGCATCCCCTCGCCGCAAGTAAATTCGCACATTTTTGTACGGATCACAAGCGCAAGAGAGTCGCAACGCTGAGAGGCGAAGGGCAACGGCCAGGAAGTCCAGATCATGACTGACATCGCAACCTACAACTTCGCCTATCTCGACGAGCAGACCAAGCGGATGATCCGCCGGGCGATCCTCAAGGGCATCGCCATCCCCGGCTACCAGGTGCCGTTCGCATCCCGCGAAATGCCGATGCCCTATGGCTGGGGCACCGGCGGCGTGCAGGTGACGGCCGCGATCATCGGCCCCGACGACGTGCTGAAAGTCATCGACCAGGGCGCCGACGACACCACCAACGCGGTCTCGATCCGCGCCTTCTTCCAGAAGGTCGCCGACGTCGCGGTCACCACTGAAACCTCGAAGGCGACCATCATCCAGACGCGCCACCGCATCCCGGAACATCCGCTGGCCGAGGGCCAGACGCTGGTCTACCAGGTGCCGATCCCCGAGCCGCTGCGTTTCCTCGAACCGCGCGAGACCGAGACGCGCAAGATG
Source organism: Aminobacter sp. BE322 (assembly GCF_050433525.1). Taxonomy (NCBI): domain Bacteria; kingdom Pseudomonadati; phylum Pseudomonadota; class Alphaproteobacteria; order Hyphomicrobiales; family Phyllobacteriaceae; genus Aminobacter; species Aminobacter sp. BE322. Next base: position 248,680 of record NZ_JBNPXB010000002.1, read on the forward strand.
CACGCGCTCGAGGAATACGGCCTGATGCACGTCAAGCTCTACGAAGACATCGCCAGGCACGGCCGCATCGCCACCACCTACGCCTATCCGGTCAAGGTCGAGGGCCGCTACGTGATGGACCCCTCGCCGACGCCGAAGTTCGACAACCCGAAGATGCACATGTCGCCCGCACTGCAGTTGTTCGGCGCCGGCCGCGAGAAGCGCATCTACGCCGTTCCGCCCTTCACCGAGGTCGTCAGCCTCGACTTCGAGGACCATCCCTTCGAGATCCAGAGCTTCGACCAGCCCTGCGCCTTGTGCGGTGCCGAGCAGGTCTATCTCGACGAGGTCATCCTCGACGATCACGGCGGGCACATGTTCGTCTGTTCCGACACCGACCATTGCGAGACGCGCCGCAAGGACGGGCATGTCGGGCATCTGAATCCCGAAACGTCGAGCTGCCCCTCATCCCCTGCCGGACCTTCTCCCCGTAAGAACGGGGAGAAGGAGGAGGCTCCAACGTCCATGCCCCCCTCTCCCCGTTCTGCACGGGGAGAGGGTAAGGGTGAGGGGTGGCGCGGCGCCGAAGAGACCAGAAAGGAGATTTCAAAGTGACCGACGAACCGCTTCTGCGCGTCACGGCGCTGTCGAAATATTACGGCTCGCGCATCGGCTGCGAGGACATCTCCTTCGACCTCTGGCCGGGCGAGGTGCTGGCCATCGTCGGTGAGTCCGGTTCGGGCAAGACCACCCTGCTCAACTGTCTCGCAACCCGGCTGCTGCCGACGTCGGGCACCGCCAGCTACCGCATGCGCGACGGCCAGTGGCGCGACCTCTACCGCATGAGCGAGGCCGAGCGCCGCTTCCTGATGCGCACCGACTGGGGCTTCGTCCACCAGAACCCGGCCGACGGCCTGCGCATGACGGTGTCGGCCGGCGCCAATGTCGGCGAGCGGCTGATGGCCATCGGCGACCGCCACTACGGCAACATCCGCGGAACCGCCATCGACTGGCTGTCACGCGTCGAGATCGGCGAGGAGCGCATCGACGACGAGCCGCGCGCCTTCTCCGGCGGCATGCGCCAGCGCCTGCAGATCGCCCGCAACCTCGTCACCGGCCCCAGGCTGGTGTTCATGGACGAGCCGACCGGCGGCCTCGACGTGTCGGTTCAGGCGCGCCTGCTCGACCTGTTGCGCGGGCTGGTCACCGACCTCGGGCTGGCTGCCATCGTCGTCACCCACGACCTCGCCGTCGCCCGGCTCCTGTCGCAGCGCATGATAGTGATGAAGGACGGCCATGTCGTGGAAAGCGGCCTCACCGACCGCGTGCTCGACGATCCGCGCGCGCCCTACACCCAGCTCCTCGTTTCCTCCATCTTGCAGGTGTAACCATGGCCACGCCACTCATCGTCTCCGAGGTCGCCAAGGCCTTCACCATGCACCTGCGCGGCGGCATCCGCCTGCCCGTGGTCGCCGACGTCTCCTTCTCGGTCCGTGCGGGCGAATGCGCCGTGCTCGGCGGCCCCTCGGGCGCCGGCAAGAGCTCGATCCTCAAGATGGTCTACGGCAACTATGGCGTCGACCAGGGCCAGATCATCGTCGAACACCACGGCCAGCTGGTGGATCTCGCCACCGCCAACCCGCGCACTGTGCTGGCTGTGCGCCGCGATACCATCGGCTATGTCAGCCAGTTCCTGCGCACGGTGCCGCGCGTCTCCGCGCTCGACGTCGTCGCCGAGCCGTTGGTCGCCCGTGGCACCGCCCGCGACGAGGCCCATGCACGGGCATCCGAACTGCTCGGCCGGCTGAACCTGCCGGAGCGCCTGTGGGGCCTGCCGCCCGCCACCTTCTCGGGCGGCGAGCAGCAGCGCGTCAACATCGCCCGCGGCTTCATCACCGATCACCCGGTGCTGCTGCTCGACGAGCCGACGGCCTCGCTCGACGCCACCAACCGCGAGGTGGTGATCGGCCTGATCGAGGAGAAGAAGCTGAAGGGCGTAGCCCTGCTCGGCATCTTCCACGACGCCGACGTGCGCGAGGCCGTCGCCGACCGCATCGTCGACGTCACCGCCTTCGCCGCCGGAAAGGTCGCAGCATGAGCCGCAAGCTGTCCGAACAGCCCTGGATCCATCCGAGCGCCGAGGTGACGCAGTCGACGCTTGGCCGCTGGACCGAGGTCTCCGAGCGCAGCCGCATCAGCGAGAGTTCGCTCGGCGACTATTCCTACGTCATGCAGGACTGCAGCCTGTGGTGCACCACTGTCGGCAAGTTCTCGAACATCGCGGCCGCCGTCCGCTGCAACGCCACCAACCATCCGACCTGGCGGCCGACGCTGCACCACTTCACCTATCGCGCCTCCGACTATTGGGACGACGCCGAGCACGAGACCGACTTCTTCGAATGGCGCCGCTCCAATGCCGTGACCATCGGCCACGACACCTGGCTCGGCCACGGCTCGACGTTGCTGCCCGGCGTCACCGTCGGCGATGGTGCTGCGGTCGGCTCGGGCGCGGTCGTCACCAAGGACGTCGCGCCCTACACCATCGTCGCCGGCGTGCCGGCCAAGCCGCTGCGCGAACGCTTCGACCGCAGGACGGCCGAGCGTTTCCAGGCGCTGGCCTGGTGGGACTGGGACCATGCCAGGCTGCGCACCGCGCTCGACGATTTTCGCAACCTCTCGGCCGAAGAATTTCTGGAAAAGCACGGCGGCTGACAGGGCAATCGCCGATACCCCCACCCCTACCCCCTCCCCACAAGGGGGAGGGGTACTTTGCCGCACCACCGTCCGGTGCCAAGACTTGGAGCTGCGGGCATCCTGACGAATGCAATGCCGCCGCTCCGGCTGTTCTTCTTGGCCGCATTCGCGACGCCAGACACGACCGTCTGGCTGCAAAATGCTGTCGATGATTTTGGCCGGCGACGGCGGAGAACTTGTCCCCCTCCCCCTTGTGGGGAGGGGCTAGGGGTGGGGGTACAAGTCGCCCAAGCCCTACGCCTGCTGGATCGCCGAGAGCTGCCAGTCGCCGCCGTTCTGGCGGACGAAGGTCCAGAGTTCGGTCGTCTCCGTCGGCTCGTTTTCGTCGCCGTCCACCAGCGCGCCGGTCGTCCGGTTGCGGGTCACGTCGATCGACTGGTAGTTGAGCGCCGCCGTCGCATAGTCGCGGTCGCCTTCGTTCCAGGCCTCGGCGATGTCGGCCTGCAGCAGCTGCACGTCGGTCACGTCGTTGCGCAGGCCGTCCTGGGCGTTCTCGGCCAATTCCTCGGACAGGTACGAAACCATTTCCGGCGTCACCAGGCGGCGCAGCGCCTTGTGGTCCTCGCGGCCGAAGGCTTCCTGCACCTCGGTCAGCATGCGCTGGAAGGTGTCGAGGTCGCCCTGGCCGAGCTCGATCTCCCTCGTCGCGGGCTGCTGCGCGGCCGAGCCCAGCCCGCCACCGATGTTGGGGATGCTGAAGGCGCGCTTGCCGTCCTCGCGGGGTGCAGCGTCGCGATAGTTGAAGTTGCCGCCACCGGCCGACCCGCCGGCCATCGCCGGACCGGAGTTGCGTGCCGGCTGAGAGCGGAACAGGCGCAGGGCGAGCCAGATGGCGCCGCCGATGAGCAGCACCTGCAAGAGCATGCCGAACATGCCGGCGAGACCGCCGAAGCCCTGGCCGAGCAGCATGCCGATCAGGCCACCCATCAGCAGGCCGCCCAGCATCGAGCGGCCGAAGCCGTTCATGAAGCCGGGCCGCTGCGGCTGCATGGCCGTGCCCGGCCGCGCGGCACTGTTCGGCGTCGCCTGGCCGGTGTTCGGCGTCATCGAGCGCTCGATGGGCGCGGTCGGCTGCGGCGCGGTGCGGGTGGGCGGCGCGGACTGGAAGGTGCGCGTGCCGCGGCTGCCGAAGCTGCCGTTGCGGCGGGCGTCGGCCTGATCGACCGCAACCATGGAAAAGGCGAGGAACAGGCCCGCGAAAAGGGTGGCAAGGCGGGTCGTTCGGGACAGTTTCATCGGCGGATCCTCAAAGTGACGTCCGCTCTCATATAATGACTAACAAACGTAGTGACAGGGCAGCCACTTCAAGTTTTTGCGAAGTCTCGGCGAATTCGTCCAAGACCTTGAAACGACTCCGCCTTTGCAGGCCGCACCTCGCCGCCAGCGGCGGGAGGACCGGCATGTCCCGCCGTCGCCGCGCGCCGACTTCCCGGCCCGCATTTTCGGCCTCGCCCCTGTGTCTCGTAACAGAACTGACATGATCCCGACATTTCAGCTTCATCTGATGGGTCTAGGCCGATCCCGGACAAGGGCGAAAAAGCCCGCTGGGACAGGGATGCCAAGATGCTCGAAATCCGCAACGTCACCCGCCGTTTCGGCAAGAATGTCGCCGTCAACGGCGTCAATCTCCAGATCCAGCAGGGCCAGATGGTCGGCATCATCGGCCGCTCCGGTGCCGGCAAGTCGACGCTGCTCAAGACCATCAACCGCCTGATCGACCCGAGCCAGGGCTCGATCGTCTTCGACGGCACCGAGGTGTCGTCGCTGCGCGGCACGCAGCTGCGCCGTTGGCAGCGCGACTGCGCCATGATCTTCCAGCAGTTCAACCTGGTGCCGCGCCTCGACGTGCTTACCAACGTCTTGCTCGGCCGCCTCAACCATCGTTCGACCGGGCTCAACCTGCTCGGCATCTTCTCCCGCGAGGAGCGCATCCGCGCGATCGCAGCGCTCGAGCGCCTCGACATCGCCCGCACCGCGCTCCAGCCCGCCGGCACGCTGTCGGGCGGCCAGCAGCAGCGCGTCGCCATCGCGCGCGCCCTGATGCAGGAGCCGAAGCTGATCCTCGCCGACGAGCCGATCGCCTCGCTCGACCCGCTCAACGCCAAGGTGGTGATGGACGCGCTGCAGGACATCAACCTGCGCGAGGGCATCACCGTCATCACCAACCTGCACACACTCGACACCGCCCGCACCTACTGCAACCGCATCATCGGCATGCAGGGCGGCGCGGTGGTCTTCGACGGCGCGCCCGAGGACCTCACCATCGAGGCCGTCCGTCTCGTCTACGGTGCCGACGCCGACGGCGCCGAGATTTCCGAAGCCATCACCTCGACCAGCATCCGCCCGGCCAAGGTCAAGGTTCCCGCATCCGCCGCCCCTCTCGAACCGGCATACGCCCCGGTCTGAGGCCGTTCGCGGTCGTCTCGCCCGCGTCAAGGGCCGGCATTCAGCAACCGAAAATGACCCGGCATGCCGCCGGGCCGAACTGGAGACATGTGATGTTCAAGAAAGCACTTTTCAGTGCCGTTTCGCTCGCCGTGCTGGCGATCGGTTCGGCCCATGCCGCCGACCTCAAGGAATTCCGCATCGGCCTGATCGGCGGCGAGAACGAAGCCGACCGCCTGCGCAACTTCCAGTGCCTGGTCGACCAGCTGCCCAAGGCCATCGGCGTCGAGAAGGTGTCGCTGTTCCCGGCCGCCGACTATGACGGCACCATCCAGGGCCTGCTCGGCGGCACCCTCGACTACGCCGAGCTCGGCGCTTCCGGCTACGCCAAGATCTACCTGCAGAACAAGGACGCGGTCGAGCCGATCCTGACCACCGTCCAGACCGACGGCGCCACCGGCTACTATTCTATCATGGTCGCCAGGAAGGACTCGGGCATCACCAAGCTCGAAGACCTCAAGGGCAAGAAGCTCGGCTTCGCCGATCCGGACTCGACCTCGGGCTACCTGATCCCGGTGACATCGCTGCCCAAGGACCTCGGCGGCACGGCTGTCAAGGATTTCGTCGCTGAGACCGGCTTCGGCGGCGGCCATGAGAACCTCGTCCTCGAAGTGCTCAAGGGCACCTTCGACGCCGGCACGACCTTCGGTTCGGGCGTCGGCGAATTCAAGGACGGCTACACCTCGGGCAACCTCAAGAAGATGGTCGACAAGGGCATCCTCGACATGGACGACCTGGTCGAGGTCTGGAAGTCGCCGCTGATCCCGAACGGCCCGCTCGTCGTACGCACTTCGCTCGATGCCGACATCAAGACCAAGTTCAAGGAGTTCATGATGAAGCTGCCCGAGACCGATGCGGCCTGCTTCTCGGCCATCATGGGCGGCGACTTCAAGGGCTACACCGAGGTCACGCCTGAGTTCTACCAGCCCGTGATCGACGCCCGCAAGGCGCAGATCGGCAGCTAAGCCGCAAGGCGACACGGACGCGCCGCGCACATATCGCGGCGCGTCCTTTTTTCATCCGGGATCGGACGGAACCTTCATGACAATGCCCCTCACGGAAGCCGGCCTCGCGGTCGAGCGCCACTGGCGCGAACTCGCCAGCCGTCGCCGCCTGCACACCATCGGCGGCCTCATCCTGCTGTTCCTCGCCCTTTCCGGCTCGCTCTGGTTCGCCAACGACACCAATGCCGGCAAATTCTTCGACCGGCTGCCGCATTTCTTCGATTTCGCCGACCAGTTGATACCGCGCGACGGCTACGAGATCTGGCGAGCGCTGTTCGACCTGCCCTCGCCCTATGCCGACGGCAGCCTGAAGTTCGACTACCCCGAGGGCCGGATGTACCTGGTCGGCTCGTTCTACCTGCCCGAATACGTCTACAAGATGCTGGAGACGATCAACATCGCGCTCGTCTCGACGCTGATCGGTTTCGCCTTCGGCTTCCTGCTCTGCTTCCTCGCGGCGTCCAACCTGGTCACCCGGCGCTGGCTGCGCTTCTTCGTCCGCCGCTTCCTCGAAATCCTGCGCGCCTTCCCCGAGATCGTCATCGCCGGCTTCTTCCTGGCGGTGCTCTCCATGGGCGCGATCCCGGCGATCATCGCGGTCTCGCTGCACACCATCGGCGCGCTCGGAAAGCTGTTTTTCGAAGTGGTCGAGAACGCCGACATGAAGGCCGACGAAGGCCTGCGCGCCGTCGGCGGCAACTGGCCCGAGCGCGTCTGGTTCGGCATCGTGCCGCAGGTCATGCCCAACTTCCTGAGCTACGCGCTGCTGCGGCTCGAGATCAACGTCCGCGCCTCGACCATCATCGGCGCGGTCGGCGGCGGCGGCATCGGCGAGGCGCTGCGCCTGTCGATCAGCCGCAACCACGAGGCCAAGACGCTCGCCATCATCCTCCTCCTGTTCTGCACCATCGTCGCGGTCGACCAGTTTTCGGCCTGGCTGCGCAAGAAGCTGGTCGGCGAACAGGCCTTCGCCTCCGGTCGCGGAGATTAATCATGACCACCCTTTCCCTGGCCGAAATGCAGGCAATCGCCGACCGCCATCCCGGCGTCTTCCGGGGCTCCTGGCGCAAGAGCCTGACCGGCTGGGCAGTCGGCGCCGGTATCGTCGCCTATGTCGCCTTCGCCTGGTGGTTCTTCGCGGTCGGCGCCGTGCTCGCCGGCGGCAACTGGGGCATCGCCGGAACCTACCTGGCCGACTGGGTCTCCTACGAGGTCCGGCCGCAGGTCGCCTTCAAGGACGGCCGCCTCGACGTCGGCTATCCACGCTTTTCGTCCTATCGCGCCGACCGCCATCCAGACTGGCTCGACATCGCCCAGCCGGCCGGCGCCACTGTTGCCGCCAACAAGGCCCCGGCCAACCGGGTCGTCGCCCATATCGGCTCGAGCACGGCAATCGACATCGCGCCCGAGCGCGTCGTCGTCACCCATGGCGGCGAAACGCTCGACGTGACCGTCGTGCCGCGCCAGAGCATTTCGATCGTCGGGGCCCTGCCCGCCTGGGCGACGCAGAAGGCGGCCGGCGAGAAGATCGTCGCCGATTTCGGCTTTGCCGGCAGCGTCCAGGTCGACCGGGACGACGTCAAGATCCGCCGCCGCTTCCTCGGCTGGGAAAACTTCTTCTTCGACGCCAACTCGCCCTTCTGGGGCAAGTCCTTCGCCGAGGTCGCCTCGCTGGTCGTCTCCGGCGAACGGCTCGATCCCGGCATGTCGAATGCAGCACTTGCCTGGAACAACATCGTCAACAATTCCGAATGGCAGCATGGCGACGTCTGGCTGAAGCTCGCCCAGACCATCGTCATGGCCTTCGTCGGCACGCTGTTCGCCAGCCTGCTCGCCTTCCCGCTGGCCTTCATGGCGGCCCGCAACATCACGCGAAACCGTCTGGTCAACCAGGTCACCAAGCGCTTCTTCGACTTCCTGCGCTCGGTCGACATGCTGATCTGGGCGCTGTTCTTCACCCGCGCCTTCGGCCCCGGCCCCATCGCCGGCATGTCGGCGATCTTCTTCACCGACACCGGCACCTTCGGCAAGCTCTACTCCGAGGCGCTGGAGAACATCGACGACAAGCAGCGCGAGGGCATGCGCTCGGTCGGCGCCTCGCCGGCCTCGGTGCAGCGCTACGGCGTGGTCCCGCAGGTGCTGCCGGTGCTGGTCAGCCAGTCGCTCTATTTCTGGGAATCGAACACCCGCTCGGCCACCATCATCGGCGCCGTCGGCGCCGGCGGCATCGGCCTCAAGCTGTGGGAAGCCATGCGCACCAATTCCGACTGGGAGAACGTCGCCTACATGGTGCTGCTCATCCTGGTCGTGGTGTTCATTTTCGACAACATCTCGACCGCGTTGCGCCACCGCCTGATCGGGGGCAAGTCCAGCCACTGAACTTTTTGGGCCGGCCCTTGCAAAGCCAAGGAAGTCGGCCACTACTTCGTCAAACTGTCACGCAAATCATCTATCGGGCCTTCATCTCCAAGGAAGAATCGCGCCATGCGCTACGCCATCTATTTCACGCCCGAGCATGACGATCCGCTGTGCCGCATCGCGGCCGGCTGGCTCGGGCGCGATGCCTTTGGCGGCGCGTCCCTTCCGGCGAAGGCCCATGGCGAATTGTCGGCGGCCGAAGTCGCCTTCCACACCGCCGCCGCCCGCCGCTACGGCTTCCATGCCACGCTGAAGGCGCCGTTCCGGCTCGCCGACGGCGTGAGCGAACAGATGCTGGTCGACGCCGTCGACGCCTTTGCGGCGGAAACCGTTCCCTTCGACATTCCGCGCCTGAAGCTCGCCCAGATCGACGGCTTCTTCGCCCTCGTCCCGACGGAGACCCTGCCCGAGCTCGACCGTTTTGCCGGCGACGTGGTCGGAGCCTTCGAACCGCATCGCGCACCGCTGACCGACGCAGAGCTCGCCCGCCGCAACCCCGACGCGCTGAGCCCGCAGGAGTGCCGCTACCTCAGCCAGTGGGGTTACCCTTACGTCTTCGACGCCTTCCGCTTCCACATGACCCTGACCGGTCGCGTCGCCACCGAGGAGGTGCTGCGCGTCCGCGCTGCCATCGAACAATGCCTGGGCAACGTGCTCGACAGGCCGGTGCCCGTCGCCGGCCTCGCCGTCTTCGTCGAACCGGCCGCCGGTGCCCCCTTCGAGGTGCTGAGCTACCACGCCCTGGGCAGGCAAGCCGAGAGAAAGACCGCCTGAGATGACCGACCTTGTCCTGAACAATGCCCGCATCGTCCTTGCCGACGAGGTGATCGACGGCACCATCGTCGTCCGCGATGGCAGGATCGCCGAAATCTCGACCGGTCCGAGCGCCGTCGGCGAGGACATGGGCGGCGACTTCGTCATCCCCGGACTCGTCGAGCTGCATACCGACCATCTCGAAGGCCACTACGCGCCGCGCCCGCGCGTGCGCTGGAACCCCATCGCGGCCGTCCTCGCCCATGACGCCCAGGTGGCGTCCGCCGGCATCACCACCGTCTTCGACGCGCTGCGCGTCGGCATGGACGAGGATGCCGACATGACCGCCACCGACATGCGCAAGCTGGCCGACGCCATCGAGGACAGCGTGCGCGCCGACCGCGTCCGCGCAGACCACTTCATCCACCTGCGCTGCGAGGTCTCGGCGCCCGACTGCCAGGACGGCTTTGCCTATTTCGACGGCGACGACCGGGTGAAGCTCGCCTCGCTGATGGACCATGCGCCGGGCCAGCGCCAGTTCGTCGATTTCGACACCTACGCCTATTACTACCAGCGCAAGCTCAAGCTCAATGACGTCGAGTTCAAGGCCTTCTGCGACCAGCGCATGGGCGACTCGGCCAGGAACTCGCGCCCCAACCGTGACGCCATCTCCACTGCCTGCCACGCGCGCGGCATCGTGCTGGCGAGCCATGACGACGCGACCGTCGCCCATGTCGACGAGGCCATCGCGCAAGGCATCCGCGTCGCCGAGTTCCCGACCACGGTCGAGGCCGCCGGCGCCTCGAAGGCCGCCGGCCTCGGCGTGCTGATGGGCGCGCCCAACGTCATGCGCGGCGTCTCCCATTCGGGCAACGTCTCGGCCCGCACGCTGGCCGAGCAGGGCCTGCTCGACATCCTGTCGTCGGACTACATCCCCTTCAGCCTGATCCAGTCGGCCTTCTTCCTCGGCGAGGTGGTCGAAGGCATCACCCTGCCGCAGGCGGTTGCCATGGTGTCGAAGAACCCGGCCGAGGCCGTCGGCCTCGCCGACCGCGGCATGATCGAGATCGGCCGCCGCGCCGACCTGGTCCGCGTCCGCGTCGACGAGCATGTGCCGGTGGTCCGCACCGTCTGGCGCGAAGGCCGCCGCGTCGCCTGAGGCGGGCTACCGCACCTCGGCGCGCGCCCGTGGCCGCGCGTCGTTGCGCTCGTGCGCGAAGATCGCCGCCGGCAACGGCTCGCGGTTGCGGATGATGTCGGCGCCCTTTTCGCCGACCATGATCGTCGGGCCGTTGGTGTTGCAGGACGGCACGCGCGGCATCACCGAGCTGTCGCAGACACGCAGGCCGTCTAGGCCATGCACCTTGAGCTCGAGGTCGACCACGGCCATCTCGTCGGTGCCCATCTTGCAGGTGCCGACCGGGTGGTGGTCGGTCTTGGCGTTGGCGCAGCCATAGTCGAACAGTTGTTCCTCGGTGACCTTGTCCGGCCCCGGCAGCCGCTCGGCCGTTACGAAGGGCTTGAGCGCAGCCTGCTGCATGATCTCGCGCGCGACCCTGAGGCCCTCGATCGACATCTTGCGGTCGTGCGGATCGGCCCAGTAGTTCGGGTCGATCAGCGGCGCCGCCGCAGGGTCGCTGGAGGCGAGACGCACCGTGCCGCGCGAGCGCGGGTGCAGATAGGCCGAGTTCAGGGTGACACCCGCGTTCTTGAGCCTGGCAACGCCCGCCTCGATGCCCGAGCCGAGGCCCAAGTGGAACTGGATGTCGGGCGAGCGCGCATCGGGATCGGCATACCAGAAGCCGCCCGTCTCGAAGAGGCTCGACGTCACCGGCCCGGTGCGGAACAGCACATATTGCAGCCCGGCCCACAGCGTCCGGTGCAGCTTGGCGACATTGTCGTAGGTGTGGTCGCCGGTGCATTCCGAGATCACGAACAGGTCGAGATGGTCCTGCATGTTCTCGCCCACCCCCTTGAGGTCGTGGATCACGGGCACGCCGACGCTCTTCAGATGATCGGCCGGGCCGATGCCGGACTGCAGCAGCAGCTTGGGCGAGCCGATGGCGCCCGAGGACACGAGCACCTCACGTTCGGCGCGGATGAACTCCGTGCCGTTGCCGCGCGCCACCTCGACGCCGACCGCCCTGCCCTTCTCCACCACGATGCGCGTCACCCGCGCCCCAAGCCGGACGGTCAGGTTGCGCCTAGCCTTGATCGGGTCGAGATAGGCCATCGCCGCCGACGAGCGACGCTTGTTGCGCTGGGTCAGCTGGTAGAAGCCGACGCCGGCCTGCTGGCGGCCGTTGAAGTCGTGGTTATAGGGAATGCCGAGCTCCTGGCCGGCGCGGATGTAGGCGTCGCAGATCGGCAGCGCCGCCGACGGCATCGAAACCCCCAGCGGCCCGCCATAGGAATGGTAGTCGTCGGCGAAGCGCTGGTTGTCCTCGCAGCGCTTGAAATAGGGCAGCACCGAGCGGTAGTCCCAGCCGGTGCAGCCGTCCTCGCTCGCCCAGAGGTCGTAGTCCACCGCATTGCCGCGCGTGTAGAGCTGGGCGTTGATGCTGGAGCCGCCGCCGATCACCTTGGCCTGGGTGTAGCGCAGCACGCGCCCCTTCATGTGCTTCTGCGGCACGGTCTCCCAGCCCCAGCTCGCCACGCCCTTGGTCATCTTGGCGAAACCGGCCGGCATGTGGAACAGCGGGTTCCAGTCGTCGCCGCCCGCTTCGAGCAACAGCACGCGCACGTCGGCGTCCTCGCTCAGCCGGCTGGCGAGCACGCAGCCGGCGGGACCCGCGCCAGTGATGATGTAATCGTAGGTCATCTCGAAACTCTCAGAGACGCGCGACGGACAATGCGCCGTCGGCCTTGATGATGCTGCCCGTGGCAAAGCCGAAGCCGCCGCCGGCCAAAGCTGCCGCGATGCGGCCGATGTCGTCGGGCTCGCCCCAGCGCCCGGCCGGCACCAGCCCCTCGCCGATCAGCCGGTCGTATTTTTCCGAGACCTTCGCCGTCATGTCGGAGCGGATGATGCCGGGGCGGATCTCGAACACGTCGATGCCCGCACTTGCCAGCCTGAGCGTCAGCCCCTGCGTGAAGGCGGCGAGCCCGGCCTTCGACATGCAATAGTCGAGCCGTTCGGGCGAGGTCATCTCGGCCGAGATCGAGGTGATGTTGATGATCGAGCGCCGCTGGGCCGGCTGCGGCAGGCCGAGCATCGCGCGCAGCACGGCCTGGGTGAAGAACACCGTGCCGCGCAGATTGACCGCCATGATGGCATCGAAGTTCTCGGGCGTGAGCTCGAGGAAGTCGCCGCGCACCTTCGAGGCGATGCCGGCATTGTTGACGAGGCAATCGATCCGGCCGAAGTGCTTTACGATCTTCTCGACCGTCTCGGCATGCGCCTCGATCTCGGCGAGGTCGGAGGCGACGAACAGCACCTTGGCGCCATGCTTTTCGAGCCCCGACACGGCGTCCGCCGCTGCCTTGTCCTTCTCGCGATCGGTGATGGCGAGATCGAAGCCTGCTTCGGCCAGCGCCTTGGCCACCGCCAGCCCGATGCCGCGGCGCGCGCCGGTCACGATGGCCACGGGCTTGGCATTGGCGCTCATGCCGCGAGGTCCTTCCTGGCAATGTGGTCGGCGACGCGCAGCGCCTGGGCCGCAATCGTCAGCGCCGGATTGACCGCCGCCGAGGTCGGCAGGAAGCCCGCGTCGACCACGAACAAATTGGGGTGGTCGAAGGCGCGGCACCAGACGTCGAGCGGCGCGTCCTTCGGATCGTTGCCGATGCGCACCGTGCCGCATTGATGCGACGGCGTGCGCTTGTCGAACGCGCGCGATACGACCACGGGAAAGCCGGCGCTACGCAGCACCTGCTTGAGCTTTGCCACCAGCCGCTCATGTGCCTCCCAGTTGCTGCGCACCCATTTCAGCACGATGCGCTCGCCGTCGACCATGACGCGGCTTTCCGGCGACGGCAGGTCCTCGCTCATGGCGTAGAAGTCGATCGAATGCGCCGACACCCGGTTGAGCAGCCATTCCGGCACCGAGCGCATGTTGGCCTTGAGGATCGCGCCGGAGATGCGCCCGAGCAGCTGCACGTTGCCGAGCGGCGGCCCGCCCTCGCCGTCGGACAGATAGAAATCGTTGAAGCCGAAGGTCTTCTGGTAGATCGAGTCGTTGCGGTACCACGGGCTGAGCGCGATCACCGCCGACGAGTTGTGGTTCATGAAATTGCGGCCGACCTGGTCGGAGCGGTTGGCGAGCCCGGTCGGATGGGCGTCGTTGGCCGAGCGCAGGAGCAGCACCGCCGACTGCACCGCACCTGCCGCAAGGATCACCAGCTTCGGTCTCACGACATGGCTTTCGCCGCTGCGCTCGCAATGCACGGCGGCGATCCGCCGGCCGTCGGGCGCGGTTTCGAGCCGCGTCACCCGCGATCCGGTCTCGAGGCGAACGTTGTCGTGGCTGAGGGCTGCGGCGAGTGCCGCGGTCTCGGCGTCCATCTTGCCGTCGAAGCTGTTGGGGTGGGCGTCCCACGGCGTCTTGCCCTTGGCCAGCCAGCGCTCGATGTCGACGCCGAGCGGCAGCGAGAAGGGATGCACGCCCTGCGCCTTGAGCCTGGCGCGAACCCCGGCGATCGCCGGCTCGTCCGCCACCGGGCCGTGGGCGTAAGGCCTGGAATGCACGGGCTCGGTCGGGTCCTCGCCGAGCGCGCCGCGCACCTGGTAGAGTTCTTCCGCCAGGCCGTACCAGGGCTCCAGCTCCTCGTAGGCAAACGGCCACGCCGGCGAGACGCCGTCGAGATGCTGCATCTCGGCGAAGTCCTCGCGCCGGTAGCGGGTCAGCACCGCACCGTAGAACTTCGAATTGCCGCCGACATTGTAGTAGTTGCCGGGATTGAAGGCCGCGCCGCCGGCCTCGTACCAGGTTTCCTTGGGGCGGAAATGGCCGCGCTGGAAGATGGCGCGCTGGTCGCGGTTCTCCGGCCGGTCGGCGATATGGCCGCCGGCTTCGAGCACGAGGATCTCCGCACCGGTCGCAGCCAGGCCCGCAGCGATGGTAGCGCCGCCGACCCCCGAGCCGATGATGACGATGTCAGGCTGTCCGGACATGTCAGGCGATGCGCAGCTGGCTCTCGGGGTCGAAGAACACCGCCTTGTCCAGGTTGAAGGCGAGCCTGGTCTTCTGGCCCGCATGGATCGACGCATCGGCGCGCAGCCGCGCCACCACTTCCTTGCCGCCTAGCTTGGTGACGGCGAAGGTGTCGGAACCCGCCGGCTCGACCACCTCGATCAGGCATTCGCCTTCGGCCAGCGACTTGGCGTTGCGGTCCGCACCGTCGGGATCGGTCAGCGCTTCGGGCCGCACCCCGAAGATCACCTCCTTGCCCGAATAGGCGCCGAGCGCGCCGTTGGCCAGCTTGATCGGCAGCGCCAGCGGCTTTTCGCTCGGCCGGTCGAGCACGACGTTGAGCCCGCCCTCGCCGCTTTCCAGCCGCGCCGACAGAAGGTTCATCGCCGGCGAGCCCATGAAGTCGGCCACGAACATGTTGGCCGGGCGGTTGTAGATCTCGGCCGGCGTGCCGAACTGCTGCAGCACGCCGTCCTTGAGCACCGCGATCTTGGTCGCCAGTGTCATCGCCTCGATCTGGTCGTGGGTGACGTAGACGATCGTCGTCTTCATGCGCTGGTGCAGGCGCTTGATCTCGGTGCGCATGTCGACGCGCAGCTTGGCGTCGAGGTTGGACAGCGGCTCGTCGAACAGGAACACCTGCGGATTGCGCACCAGCGCCCGGCCCATGGCGACGCGCTGGCGCTGGCCGCCGGAAAGCTGGCTCGGCTTGCGGTCGAGCAGGTGGCCGATCTGCAGGATGTCGGCCACCTGCTTGATCGCCTTGTCGCGCTCGTCCTTCGGCACGCCGCGGATCTCCATGCCGAAAGCGATGTTCCCGGCCACCGTCATGTTCGGATAGAGCGCGTAGGACTGGAACACCATGGCGATGTCGCGCTTGGAGGGATGCAGCCCGTTGACCGACTTGCCGTTGATGGCGATGTCGCCCGAGGTGATCGGCTCCAGCCCGGCGATGGTGTTGAGCAGCGTGGACTTGCCGCAGCCGGACGGGCCGACGAGCACCAGGAAGCCGCCCTTGTCGATCTCGATGTTGATGTCCTTGAGGATCTCCACCTGGCCGTAGTTCTTGTAGAGATTGGTGATCTTGAGAAACGACATGGGCTTACCCCTTGACCGCGCCGGCCATCAGGCCGCGCACGAAGTAGCGTCCGGAGACGATGTAGACGATGAGGGTGGGCAGGGCTGCGAGGATCGCCCCGGCGAAGTGGACGTTGTATTCCTTCACGCCGGTCGACGAGTTCACCAGGTTGTTCAGCGCGACGGTGACGGGGATCGAGTCGACGCTGGAGAATGACGAGCCGAACAGGAAGTCGTTCCAGATGTTGGTGAACTGCCAGATCACGGTGACGACGATGATCGGCCCCGACGACGGCAGGAGGATGCGCCGGAATATCTGGAAGAAGCTCGCGCCGTCGATCTGCGCGGCCCGCACCAGTTCGGTCGGGAACGCCTCGTAGTAGTTGCGGAAGAACAGCGTGGTGAAGCCGAGCCCGTACACCGCGTGGATCAGGATCAGGCCGGGCACGGAGCCCGCCAGGCCCAGCAGGCCGAGGATGCGCGCCGACGGGATCAGCACGATCTGGAACGGGATGAAGCAGGCGAGCAGCATCATGCCGAACACGACGTTGTCGCCCCGGAAGCGCCACTTGGTCAGCACGTAGCCGTTGAGCGCGCCGAGGATGGTCGAGATCGCCACCGCCGGCACCACCATCAGCACCGAGTTGAGGAAGTAGGGCCTGAGCCCCGTTGGCTGCACGCCGATCTGCGCCGTCGACCAGGCCGACAGCCAGGGCGCGATGGTCCATTGCTGCGGCAGCGCCAGCATGTTGCCCTGGCGGATCTCGTCGAGCGGCTTCAGCGAGTTGACCACCATGACGTAGAGCGGCAGCAGGTAGTAGACCGCGAACAGGATCAGGATCGCGTAGATGAAGGCCCGGGCGATGACGCCGTTGCGGGTCGCCACGTCTTGCGAGGGTGCGCTCATTTCTTCTTCCCCCCGAGCTCGGAATAGAGATAGGGCACGATGATCGCGAAGATCATCATCATCATCACCATGGCTGACGCGGCACCCATGCCCATCTCGTTGCGGCCGAAGGTGAACTTCTGCATGAACAGCGCCGGGGTCCAGGTCGCCGTGCCCGGGCCGCCGTCGGTCATCGCCACCACCAGGTCGTATGACTTGATGGCGAGGTGCGCGAGCACCACGAAGGCCGACAGGAACACCGGCCGCATCAAGGGGATGATGATCCGCCGGTAGATGGTCATGGTCGAGGCGCCGTCGATCTGGGCCGCCTTGATGATCTCGTTGTCGACGCCGCGCAGGCCGGCGAGGAACATCGCCATGACGAAGCCCGACGACTGCCAGACCGCGGCGATGACGATGGTGTAGATCGCCATCCGGCCTTCCTTGATCCAACGGAACGAGAAGCTCTCCCAGCCCCACGTCTGCATGACGTGCTCGAGGCCGATGCCGGGGTCGAGGAACCACTTCCAGGCCACGCCGGTGACGATGAAGGACAGCGCCATCGGGTAGAGGTAGATCGGCCTCAGCACGCCCTCGCCGCGGATCTTCTGGTCGAGGAAGATCGCGAGCCCCAGCCCGATCACGCTGCAGACGACGATGTAGAGGATCGAGAAGATCGCCAGGTTCTTGAGCGCGGTGATCCAGTTCGGATGGTTGAACAGCCTCACATAGTTGCCGAAGCCGACCCAGGTCGAAAAGTCGGGCAACAGCTTCGAGCCCGAGAAGGACAGGAAGGCCGTGAAGATGATGAAGCCGTAGACGAAGAGGAGGATGATCGCGAAGCTCGGCGCAAGCACGATCTTCGGCAGCCACTCCTGCAGCGTTGCGCGCGTATCCGTCGCCGTGCGCGGCACAGCGGTCGTCGTGAGGTCTGCCATGGTTCCAGCCTCTGCTGATCTCGAAAAATGGTGCCCCGGCCGAAGCCGGGGCACGTCATGCTATGGCCTAGCCCTTGGCGGCGGCGATCGCCTCGACCAGCGCGGCGGCGGCGGCCTTGGAGTCGAGCTCGCCGTTGAAGTGGCGGGTCACGACGTCGTAGAGCGCGTTCTTCACCGCGGCAGGTGCTGCATAGCCATGCGCCATCGAGCCGAACAGCTTGCCGCTCGTATTGGCTTCGGCCAGGTCCTTGATGCCCTTCTTGCCGCAATCGTCGAAGGCGGTGTCCGGCACGTCGGTACGCGCCGGCACCGAGCCCTTGACCACGTTGAAGGACGACTGGAAGGCAGGATCCTCGATGTCCGAGGCCATCTTCATCTGCGCCGCCTTCTTGTCGTCGCCGACCTTGAACATCATGAACATGTCGGAGTTGAAGGTCACCGCGCCCTGGGTGCCGGGGAAGCGGATGCAGACGAAGTCGGTGCCCGGCTTCTGGCCGGCCTTGAGGAACTCGCCCTTGGCCCAGTCGCCCATCATCTGCATGCCGGCCTTGCCTTCGATGACCATGGCCGAAGCCAGGTTCCAGTCGCGGCCGGAGAAGTCCTTGTCGACATAGCTCTTGAGCTTGGCCATGCGGTCGAAGGCCTCGACCATCTTGTCGCCGCCAAGTGCCGCCGGGTCGAGGTCGATCATCGCCGACTTATAGAAATCGGTGCCGAGCGACAGCACGACCGCGTCGAAGATGGTGGCGTCCTGCCAGGCCTGGCCGCCATGGCCGAGCGGGGTGATGCCGTTGGCCTTCATCTTGTCGAGCACGGCGACGAGCTCGTCCCAGGTCTCGGGCACCTTGCCGCCGGCCGCGTCGAGCGCCTTCTTGTTGATCCACACCCAGTTGGTCGAGTGCACGTTCACGGGTGCTGCGATCCACTTGCCGTCATATTTGGCGAAGTTCTGCAGCGCCGCCGGAACGACCTTGTCCCAGCCTTCCTTGTCGGCCACTTCGCCGAGGTCGCCGACTACGCCCTGCTTGGCCCAGTCGGTGATGTCGAAGCCCAGCGCCTGCACGGCGGTGGGCGGATCGCCGGCCGTGACGCGGGCGCGCAGCGCCGTCATCGCGGCTTCGCCGCCGCCGCCGGCCACCGGCATGTCCTTCCAGGTGACGCCCTGGCTTTCGAGGTTCTTCTTGAGAACGTCGAGCGCCGCCGCCTCGCCGCCCGAGGTCCACCAGTGCAGCACTTCGACGCTTTCGTCGGCGAACGCCAGCGGCACCGGCGCCGCAAACAGCGTCGCAATGGCTGCGGTACTCATCAGAAACTTACGCATTCCAGTTCCTCCCGGGTTGCAAGCTAACTCACGCGTGATTGCGTGACACAAGTTCCCATTGGCCCCGCCGCAGGGAATTCCTCCTTGGCCGCGTCAGGCTCGTGCCTCCTTGGGCATCCAGTGCCCCGTCCGCGGGCCGATATGCATGTTCAGTGTCTTGGTCTCGGTGTAGTCCTCCACCGCATGGCGGCCGAGTTCGCGGCCGATGCCCGACTGCCGGTAGCCGCCGAAGGGCAGTTCCGACGCGCCGTCCATGAAAGTGTTCATCCAGACGGTGCCGGCCCGCACGCGACGGCCGACCGTCAGGCAGGTGTCGAAGTCGCGGCTCCACACCCCGGCCGAGAGGCCATAGTCGATCGAATTGGCGATGCGGATCGCCTCGTCCGTCGTCTCGAAGGCAAGCACCGAAAGCACCGGTCCGAACACCTCCTCGCGCGCCACCGCCATGTCGGGCGCGACCGACGAAAGGATCGTCGGTTCCATGAACTGGCCGAGGCCGAGATCGGCGGCTGCGCCACCGACGGCGACATTCGCGCCATGTTCGCTCGCACCTTTCACGTAAGTGACGATCTTCGCAAGATGCTGCGGGGTGATGATAGCACCAACCTGGGTCGAAGGGTCCAGCGGATCGCCGACCTTCACCTTGGCCGAAAGGGCTGCCACCCGCGCCGTCACCTCGTCGGCGATGTCGCGATGCACGATCAGGCGCGAGCCGGCGTTGCAGCATTCGCCGGCGTTGAAATAGGCGCCGAACACCGCCGCATCGATGAAGTCGTCGAGATTGGCGTCGGGGAACACGATCTGCGGGTTCTTGCCGCCGAGTTCCAGCGACACCTTCTTCAGGGTCTGCGCGGCATTCGCCATGGTCAGCCGGCCGATGCCGGTCGAGCCGGTGAACGACACCATGTCGACGTCGGGGTGGCTGGTCAGCGGCGCGCCCGCCTCCGGGCCGGTCCCGACGATGATGTTGACCACGCCCGCAGGCACGCCCGCGGCCTCGAGTATCTCGCCCAGCACCAGCGTCGAGCCCGACGTCAGCTCCGACGGCTTGACCACCGCCGTGCAGCCGGCGGCCAGCGCGAAGGGCAGTTTCTGGCTGACGATCAGGAACGGGAAATTCCACGGCGTAATGATCGAGACGACGCCGATCGCCTCGCGCAACACCATGCCCAGCGTGCCGTCGCCCAGCGTGTTGTAGCTCTCTCCGTGCAGGTCGCGGGCGAGCGCCGCCGCATAGCGCCAGATGTCGGCGGCGCCGCCGAGTTCGCCCTTGGCCTGCGAGATCGGCTTGCCGGATTCGATGCAGTCGAGGAAGGCGAGTTCGTCGGTGCGCTCATCGATGATGTCGGCGGCGCGCAAGAGGATGCGCGAGCGCTCGGCGCCGGTCATGCGCGGCCAGTGGCCGTCGTCGAAGGCCTTGCGCGCGGCCGCGATGGCGCGGTTCGCATCGACGGCGGTCGCAGCCTCATAGCGGCTCACCACGGCACCGTGGCCGGGGCTGGCGCGCTCGATGGTCTTGCCCTCGGCACCGCCGGTCCAATTGCCGTCGATCAGCATCTTGAACTCGCGGACCTTGAAGCCGTCGAGCGGCTTGGGACGCATCAGGACCGTCATCACCATTCTCCCGAAAATTTGGCCGCACGCTTCTCGCTGAAGGCCGCCAGCCCCTCCTTGAGGTCGCCGGTCTTGGCCACGAGGATCGAGCCCAGCGCCTCGACGGCGGTTCCGTTGTCTTCGCCATTCGCGGTGGCGATCATCAGTTTTGCGACCTCGACCGCCGCCGGGCCTCGCGCCGCGATCCGCGCCGCGTAGTCGTGCGCGGCAGCCACCGCCCCGCCGGTCTCGACCACATGGTCGACCAGCCCGAGCGCTGCCGCTTCGTCGGCCGAAAACACCTCGCCGCCCAGCGCCATGCGCCGCACCACCTGGGCGCCGGCGCGGCGCACCAGCCGCTGCGTGCCCGACCAGCCCGGCACCATTCCGAGCCCGGTTTCCGGCAGGCCG
The DNA here is from genome assembly GCF_050433525.1 of Aminobacter sp. BE322. NCBI lineage: Bacteria > Pseudomonadati > Pseudomonadota > Alphaproteobacteria > Hyphomicrobiales > Phyllobacteriaceae > Aminobacter > Aminobacter sp. BE322. Next base: position 269,391 of record NZ_JBNPXB010000002.1, read on the forward strand.
ATCTTCACGTGACGCTCGGCGATGCGGATGTCGGCGGCAATGGCGAGTTCCAGCCCGCCGCCCAGCGCATGGCCGTTGATGGCGGCGATCAGCGGCACGCGCAGCGTCGCCAGCCGCTCGAACACGCGATGGCCGAAGCGCACCCAGGCATGGCCGAACTCGTTGGCCGTCATGCCGCCCCAGGCCTTGATGTCGCCCCCGGCCGAAAACGCCTTGCCCTCGCCAGTGAGGATCGCAACGCGCACATCGGCATTGGCCTCGACCTCGTCGCAGGCCTGAGACAGCGCCTTCAGCATGTCGATGTCGAAGGCGTTGAGCTTGTCCGGCCGGGCCGCCGTGATGACCGCGACCGCACCCTGGAACTCGACCTTGATGCGCCGGTCAGCCATGGACGGCCTCCAGCTTGCGCACCGGCTTGCGCGGCAGCTTCAGCCCGATGGGCGCTTCGGCAAACAGTGCTGCGTCCATCTCTTTGAGCTTGTCCGAGACGATCAGCGGGAACTCCGCCTGGTCGAGGATATGCGCCTGCAACTCGACGCCCGGCGCGATCTCGGTCAGCACGATGCCTTGAGCCGTCAGCTTCATGACGCAGCGCTCGGTGACATAGGTGATGTCCTGGCCCTGCTCGACGCCGCGGCGGCCCGAGAAGGTGACGTGCTCGACCTCGTTGACCAGCTTCTTGAGCTTGCCTTCCTTCTCCACCACCAGCCGGCCGGCCTCGATGCCGAGCTTGGCGCCGGCGTTGAACATGCCGGAGAAGACGATCTTCTTCGCCCGCGCCGTGATGTCGACGAAGCCGCCCGCACCCGCCGTCACATGCGGCCGGAAGCTGAGCTTGGAGACATTGACCGAGCCGCTCTTGTCGATCTCGAGGAACGACAAAAGCGAAGCGTCGAAGCCCGCGCCCTGGAAATAGGTGAACTGGTAGGGCGACGGCATGAACGCATCGGCGTTCGACGCGCAGCCGAAGGCGAAGTCGAGCAGCGGCACGCCGCCGACGGCCCCCTGCTCGATCACCCAGGTGACCTCGCCGTGCAGCCCTTCCTCGAGCAGGATGCGCGGCACGTTGGCCGAGATGCCGAAGCCGAGATTGACCGCGCTGCCCGCCTCCAGCTCCTGCGCCACGCGGCGCGCGATCACCTTCTGGATGTTGAACTCGGGCACCCGGAAGCTGTCGAGCGGTCGCATGATCTCGCCCGAGATCGCCGGGTCGTAGAGCGTCTGCGTCGTCTGCTTCTGCTCGGGATCGACGACGATGTAGTCGACCAGCATGCCGGGCACGCGCACGTCGTGCGGGCGCAGCGACCCGTCCTTGGTGATGCGTTTCACCTGCGCGATGACGATGCCGCCATTGTTGCGGGCGGCGAGCGCCTGGTCGAGCCCGCCGAGATAGGCGCCCTCGTGCTCGTAGGTCAGGTTGCCGCGCTCGTCGGCCGTCGTCGCCCGGATGATCGCCACTTGCGGCTTGATCGCGGGGAAGAAGAGCCAGTCCTCGCCCTCGAAGCTCACCTTCCTGACCAGCGGCTCGGCCGCGGCGCGCGCGTTCATGGCGCAGCCCTGACGCTCGGGGTCGACGAAGGTGTCGAGCCCGACCTTGGTCATCACGCCCGGCCGCTTGGCCGCCGCCTCGCGATGCAGGTCGAACATGATGCCCGAGGGCACGTTGTAGGCCGCCACCTCCTCGTTGCCGATCATCTGCCAGATCAGCGGCGGCTCGGCGCTCGACGGCCCCGACGGATAGGAGCCGCCGATGATCTTTTTCAAAAGGCCCTTCCTGGCGATGTGGTCGACGCCCTTGATGCCGCTCATGTCGCCGGCGGCAATGGGGTGCAGCGTGGTGAGATCGCGCGGATGGCCGGTCGCGTCAAAACGCTCGCCGATCGCCTTCAGCATCAGGTCCGGGCAGCCGAGCCCGCTCGACGACGACACCGAGACGACGGCATTGTCGGGAATGAGCGCCGCTGCCTGTGCCGGGGTGATGTGCTTGCCCATGCTCAGAGCCCAGCCTCGATGGCGACGGCCTTGCCGGTCGCGGCAGCCTTGACCACCGCCAGCCCCGTTGCCAGCGACCACACGCCGTCCTCGCCCGTCGCCGCAGGCTTGCCCTTGCCCGCGATGGCGTCATGAAAAGTCTGAAGCCCCGCCTCGTAGAGATTGCGCTGGTCGAGCTTGAGCTCGTGTTCGCCCTCGGCGTTGCGCAGAACCACCGAACCGACGGGCCGTTGCGTCATCACGTTGCGGGCGATCAGCGAACCCTCGGTGCCGTGCACCTCGAAACCCGTCTCGGCGAATTTGGTGGTGAACGCATCGTGGAACTGGGCGATGACGCCCGACCTGAAGCGCAGCACGCCCATCACGGCGTCTTCCAGCCCCGCCTGCCCCATGCCGCCGCTCTGGCTGAAGGCCACGGCCTCGACCGGATCGTCGTTGAGAACGAAGCGCAGCGTGTCGGCGTCGTGCACGGTGATGTCGAGGATGACCCCGCCGCCGGCTTGCGGCTTGTCCAGCCGCCAGCCCTGCAGGTGCGGCGGCAGGTAGACGGCGTGGAACACCCGCGCCGCCAGCGGCTTGCCGATCCTGCCGGCCAAAATCGCCTCGCGCATCGCCCGGTGGCTCGCGGCATTGCGCAGATGGTGGTTGGTGCCGAGGATTACGCCGGCTTCACGCGCGGCCTTCACCATCGCCAACGCATCGTCGAGCGTCAGCGCCAGTGGTTTCTCGCACAGCACATGCTTGCCCGCCTTAGCCGCGGCAATCGCTTGTTCCACATGCAGCTCGTTGGTGGTCGAGATGTAGACGGCGTCGATGCCGGCATCGCCGACGATCTCCTCGAGCGAGGTCACCGACTTCGCGATGCCGTTCGCCTCGGCATAGGCCCGGCCGCGCTCGGCATTGGTGCTCATCACCGACACCACCTCGCCGCCGGTCGCGCGGATCGCGCCGATCACCCACTCCCTGGCGATGGTGCTCGCCCCGATCAGACCCCAGCGCGTCATGCCGTCACCGCCTCTCGCTTCATCCGCAGTGCCGCGCCGCAGCTCTCGCGCACCACCAGCCGCACCGAGGCGACCAGCGCCTCGGGCTCGAAACTCCCGGAATTGATCTGCTTGAGCAGAAGCTGCGCCGCCCGCCGGCCCATGCCCTGCGGGTCGACCGAAACCGTCGTCAGCGCCGGCACCGCCGTCTTCGCCTCGATCACGTCGTCGAAGCCGATGACGCCGAAATCGACGCCCGGCTCGATGCGGGCGCTACGCAGCCCGTCGCAGGCGCCGAAGGCCACGGCATCGTTGAAGCACAGAGCCGCCGTCGGCCGGTCAGCCATGGCAAGCAGCCGTTCCACCGCCGCAACGCCGCCAGCACGGGAAGGTGCAGAGCTGATGACGAGGTCGTCCGAAGCGTCGAGCCCCGCCTCCACCAGCGCCTCGCGGAATCCGCGCATGCGCTCGTCGAACACGGCAGTGTCGTTGAAGCCGCCGAGGAAGGCTATGCGCCGATGGCCGAGCTCGATCAGGTGGCGGACGGCTGCCGCCGCACCCGCATGCCCGTCCGACACGACGGAGGAAACCTTGAGACCGGGCACGTTGCGCGCCACCAGCACGACCGGGATGCCGCTGTCGACCAGCGGCCGGAGGTCGGCGGCCGTCGTGCCGCGCGCCGGCGACAGGATCAGCCCGGCCATGCCGTGCTCGCGCATCGAGGCGATCACCTCGGCCTGACGGTCGGCATTCTCGGCCGAATTGGCCATGAACTGGATGTAGCCGGCCGACTGCACCACCATGTCCATGCCGACGGCGAGTTCGGCGAAGAAGCTGTTGGTCAGGTCGTTGACGACGATGCCGACGATCTTGGATTTCGACTGGCGCAGGTTGGCGGCGCTGCGGTTGTAGACATAACCGAGCTCGCGGATGACGGCGCCCACCCTGGCGCGGGTCGCCTCGTTGACCAGCGAACTGCCCTGGAGAACCAGCGACACGGTCGACTTCGACACGCCGGCGGCGCGCGCAACATCGACGACTGTCACCTTCGGCTGCTTCAACGCCATCCTCCCAGAAGGGCTTGCAGGTCGGGCATCTCCGGCCCGTTTTGCGAGTCCAATAATTGGAACGTTCCAAACTGTCAAGCACGGAAGCCCTCTTGCATGGTCGTTTTCCCGCAAGCTGCACGTGTCGATGCACGGCCTCCGAAATGCTCAAATTGTGCACAATGTCGAGTTTCAAACGATTTATCGCATCGTGCAAGGACACGACCGCTCACGCCTGTCAGGATTCGAGCCGGGCGCGCCATCCCCGCAAAGACAGGCGCAAAATTCCAACTTGAAATTTGGAACGTTCTAAATTACGAGATGCAGCCGATCAGGGAGGAACCCATGGCCAGGCCAGTGAAGCTTCCGCGAGCCGACCGCTCGATCGAGACCTACGCTCTTGTCGGCACTCCCACCGAGCGGCCGGCGACCGCCCCCGTCTTCAACCGCATCGCCTATGCAGCCGCCCATGTCGTCTCCGACCCATGGACTGATGCCACACCGTGGAACAGCCCGGCCATCGACTGGGATGCGACCATGGCCTTCCGCCATCATCTCTGGTCGCTCGGCTTCAGGATCGCCGAGGCGATGGACACCTCGCAGCGCGGCATGGGGCTCGACTGGGCCGGCGCGCAGGACCTGATCCGCCGCTCACTGGCAGAAGCGCGCACCGTACCCGGCGCCGATCTCGCCTGCGGCGCAGGCACCGACCAGCTCGACAGGCGCGACGCGCGTTCGCTCGACGACGTGGTCGCCGCCTATGAGGAACAGCTCGGCTTCATCGAAAAGCACGGCGGCCGCGCGGTTCTGATGGCCAGCCGGGCGCTGGCGCATGTGGCGCAGTCGCCCGACGACTATCGCAAGGTCTACGGCCGCATCCTCGGCCAGGCCAGGGACAAGGTCGTCCTGCACTGGCTGGGCGACATGTTCGATCCCGAGCTCGAGGGCTACTGGGGCGGCGACCGCTTCGAGGACACGCTGGAGACGGTGCTTTCGATCATCGCCGACCACGAGCACAAGGTCGAAGGCATCAAGATCTCGCTGCTCGACCAGGCCTATGAGGTCGAGCTGCGCCGCCGCCTGCCCGACGGCGTGATCTGCTTCACCGGCGACGATTTCAACTACGCCGCCCTGATCGAGGGCGACGGCACCCGCCACAGCCACGCTTTGCTCGGCATCTTCGACGCGGTCGCCCCGCAGGCCTCAAAGGCGCTGTCGGCCCTGGCAAAAGGCGACCTCGCCACCTTCCGCGCCAGCATCGAGCCGACGGTGCCGCTATCGCGGAAAATCTTCGAGGCGCCGACGCAGTACTACAAGGCCGGCGTCGTCTTCCTCGCCTGGCTCAACGGCCACCAGAGCCATTTCACCATGCCGGCCGGCATGCAGTCCGCGCGAGGTGCCGTCCACTACGCCGACATCTTCCGCCTCGCCGACCGGGCCAACGTGCTCGACCGGCCCGACCTCGCCGCCGAACGCATGGCGGCGCTGATGACGCAGTACGGCATCGCCTGAGCGGCTACATCAGCCCGAGCTGCTTGTAGAAACCGAGCGCGTCGTAGTAGTCGCTCTGGCTGGCGATCTTGCCGTCCTTGACCGAGAACATCGAGGCACCGGTGATGGAGAACGTCTTGCCGGTCGCCTTGGTGCCGTCGGACCAGTCACCCGAGTTGGTGCCCGAGAACTCCCACTCGAACGACACCCGGTCGTCCTGCGCGACGGGCTTGCCCTTCATCTTCCAGACGGCGTCCGGCACGGCTTTCAGGAAATTGTCGATCACGCCGGTCTTGGCCGCCTCCTTGCCCTCGACGGGCTTGCCGACCGAGGCGTCGTAATAGACGATGTTGTCGGCGAAGTGCGCGGCCGCCTTGGCCGAGTCATGCGCGTTCCAGGCGGCGAGATAGGCCTCGACGACGGCCTGCGGCGTGTCCTGGGCCCAGCTTGGTGTCGCGGCGACAAGTACGGCGGTCGCGGCCGCGGATGCGAGAAACTGGCGGCGATGCATTGCAATCCTCCATTCGTTTCCAGCACATAGTCTTACTGCTGATGGAGGCGCGAGGGAATGGCCTGCCCTCTTCCCAAAACCCCTGCCGCCCTGTTTAGTCCGCGCCATGGCCTTCACGCTTCGCCAGTTGCAGTTCTTCGTCGCCGTCGCCGAACAGGGCACGATCTCGCGCGCGGCGCATAACCTGTCGATTTCGCAGTCGTCGGTCACCGAGGCGATCAAGGAACTGGAGGCCGATCTCGGCGTCGAGCTGTTCGAGCGCCATCCGCGCGGCCTCAACATCACCCACAAGGGCCACCAGTTCCTGCGCCACGCCACCAAGATCCTGGCCGACGTGTCCGACGCGCGGCGCACCTTCTTCGGCGGCCAGGCCGCGACCACCGGCCAGCTCAAGCTCGGCGTCACATCGCTGGTCGCGGGTTACGTGCTGTCCGACCTGCTCGCCCGCTACCGCCGCGCCCATCCGGCAGTCGACATTTCGGCCATCGAGGACAATGGCGACTATCTCGAGCACCTGCTGGTCGGCGGTAAGCTCGACGTCGCCGTCATGGTGACCTCCAATCTGCGCGACCGCATGGCGCTGCAGTCGGAGATCCTCGAGGTCTCGGCCTATCGGCTCTGGCTGCCGCTCGGCCATCCGCTGGCCTCCGCCGAGATCATCAGCGTCGGCGACATCGCCACCGAGCCGCTGATCATGCTGTCGGTCGATGAGATCGAGGAGAACACCGGCAAGCTGCTTTCGGCCATCGGCGCCAAGCCGCATGTCGCCTTCCGCACCCGCTCGGTCGAGGCGGTGCGCTCGCTGGTGGCGACCGGCGCGGGCGTGGCACTGCTGCCCGACCTCGTCTACAGGCCGTGGTCGCTCGAAGGGGACCGCATCGAATCCCGCGACGTGTCGGGCTCGCTCCCGGTCGTGCAAGTCGGCATGGTGTGGCGGCGCGGCTCGTCGCTGCCGGCCGCCGCGCGCGATTTCATCGGCATCGCCCAGGCCCAGCGCACGGTCCGCCAGCGGCTTTGACGACCACCGCCGACAAGCCGCCGGGCAGTCAGGTGAGCCTCGCTTTCAGGAACCGCGTCATCGGCGCTTCGACATAGGCAAAGACGAATATGGCGACGGCCGTGACGATGAACGGGGCCGCAACCAGCACGAAGATCGGAAACGCGCGCGACGACGGCTGCATGGCAACGATCTTCGCCGATGCGCCGTTGACGAACTGGTGGCAGAGATAGATCGCAAAGGTCGCCTTGGCGACGAAGTTCACCGGCACCGATCGCACCAGATAGCCTGCCCTTTCGAGCACGACGGTGCCCAGCAGGATGCCCGATGCCGGCACGCCCAGGGCGATCAGCCGCGGCAGGTCCGGCCACAGGAACGGCCGCGCCAGGACGGCGGCAGCGCTCGCCAGGATGATCGCGGCGCCGACGGCGAGGCCCCTTCGCCCCGGCAGCAAGGCGACGGCACCAACGGAGGTGAGCCGGTAGATGATCACGCCGAAGGCGAAGTCGATGAGGATCGGATTGGTGTAGGCGACGAGGGCGGGACTCTCGGGTGGCCACGCCTCTCCGACGAGCACCAGCGCGACCACGAAGACCGACGCCAGATAGACGCCATGCCTGACGCTCGCCAGCTGGAAGGCGGCGATGACGAGGCTGAACTCGACGATGACGACGAGCGTCCAGGTGGGATGCAGGATCGGATACGGGCCGTAGGGGATGAAGGCCAGCGACATGGCCAGCTCCCTCAGGGTGGGGGCACCATAGCTGGTCGCCGTGTTCTTGGCGAAATAGGCGAGTACGGTGAAAAGCCAGTACAGCGGCAGGATGCGGATGGCCCTGTCGCGAAGATAGATCCCGGCCGGCTTGCCGGAGCGACCCAGCACATGCGCAGAGAGGAAGCCGGAGACGACGAGGAAGAGATCGGTTCCGAAGCGGAGGACCTCGACGATGCGCGTGCCGGCGCCGAGGTCGGCGAAGATTAGGTCGAGATGGACGTAGACGATGCCGTAGGCGCCGATCAGCCGCAGGATCTGGATGTTGTTCCAGAACAGCCGATCGCCGGACGCGGCAAGCTGCTTCGCCGTCAGCTCGTATTCCCGGCCAATGGGGCCGGATGTCGGACGCACGAAGGCCGTTGCGACGTTTGCCCAACGTGCTGGAGAGGTAGCTGCCGAGCCCCACGCCCCTTTGGCGCCGATGCGGGAGGCGCCGCGCCACAGGCACGCACAAAGCAGGCTCGCAGCCAATGCCACCAGCCCAAGGGCACCAAGCGTCGAAACTGCCCTCATTGCATGCGCCTGCAGTTCGGCCCGTTGCAGTCGCAAATAGCGGCGTCCGGAGACGCCGATTTCTGCGCTCCGACAGGGGTATCGCGGCAACACGATAGCTCTGGCGCCGGAAGTTGAGAATTGACGCAAAGGGATACTGCGGCAACCAAGGGTCTACTGCTTTCGGCTTGACGCAGCAGGGCCGTGACAACAGGCGCCATCTAAAGTGGTGCTCGCCACCCGTAGACGACATCGTACAGCTATCGGAAAAACCGATATCGACTTTCTTTCAAATGAATTTGCGAAACCGGCGCTTTCGCAGCACCCTTCATCCAGGGCAACACCGCCGATGGAAGCGGTCCCTGATGGGAGGATCGACATGAAATCATTTCTGAAATCCTGCACGGCCATTGCGTTGGCGTGCAGCTTTTCCGGTCAGGCCTTGGCGCAGGAGATGATGAAGGAGGTTGGCAAGGGCGAAGGCCAGCTCAACATCATCGCATGGCCCGGCTATATCGAGCGCGGCGAGACCGACAAGAACTACGACTGGGTCACGGAATTCGAGAAGCAGACCGGCTGCAAGGTCAACGTCAAGACGGCTGCCACCTCGGACGAAATGGTGGCGCTGATGAACGAGGGCGGCTTCGATCTCGTCACCGCCTCGGGCGACGCATCGCTGCGGCTCGTCGCCGGCAAGCGCGTCCAGCCCATCAATCTCGACCTCATCAAGAGCTGGTCGACGGTCGACGAGCGCCTCAAGGACGCGCCCTGGTTCACCGTCGACGGCAAGCACTATGGCGTGCCCTATCAGTGGGGGCCGAACGTGCTGATGTACAACAAGGACGTCTTCAAGGAAGCGCCCAAGAGCTGGAGCGTGGTCTTCGAGGAAACGACGCTTCCGGACGGCAAGTCCAACAAGGGCCGCGTCCAGGCCTACGACGGCCCGATCTACATCGCCGACGCCGCCAACTACCTGATGGCGCACAAGCCCGAGCTCGGCATCAAGGATCCCTACGAGCTCAACGAGGACCAGTACAAGGCGGCGCTCGACCTCCTGCGCCAGCAGCGCACGCTGGTGGGCCGCTACTGGCACGACGCCATGATCCAGATCGACGACTTCAAGAACGAGGGCGTGGTGGCGTCGAGTTCCTGGCCGTTCCAGGTCAACCTGCTCGGCACCGAAAAGCAGCCCATCGGCTCGACCATCCCGGAAGAAGGCGCCACCGGATGGGCGGACACCACCATGATGCATGCCGAGGCCGCCAATCCGAACTGCGCCTATATGTGGCTGGAGCATTCGCTCAATCCGAAGCTGCAGGGCGACCTCGCCTCCTGGTTCGGCTCGAACCCGGCCGTGCCGGCAGCCTGCAAGGACAACGAGCTGCTCGGCGGGGAAGGCTGCAAGACCAACGGCTTCGAGGACTTCGCCAAGATCAGGTTCTGGAAGACGCCGGTGTCGAAATGCGCCAGCCAGAACGACCAGTGCGTGCCCTATTACCGCTGGGTGTCGGACTATATCGGCGTGATCGGCGGGCGGTAACGCTCACCTTCCACCGCGCGGCGCTGCCCCTCACCCTTAACCTCTCCCCGTAAACGGGGAGAGGCGGGCGTGAGCGTCGCCCGCCTCGTCCTTCTCCCGTTTACGGGGAGAAGGTGCCGGCAGGCGGATGAGGGGCGGCGCCCCTCTGCATCTGAAGAGTCGGACAACGACATGACCCCAGCTGTCTCATTCCAGAAAGTCTCGCGTCACTTCGGCGCCGTGCGCGCCGTGGACGCGGTCGACCTCGAAATCAAGCCGGGCGAGTTCTTCGCCATGCTGGGGCCGTCGGGGTCCGGCAAGACCACCTGCCTCAGGCTCATCGCCGGCTTCGAGCAGCCGACGTCGGGCAGCATCTCGATCTTCGGCGACCGCGCCGAGGGCGTGCCGCCCTACCGTCGCAACGTCAACACCGTGTTCCAGGACTACGCGCTGTTCCCGCATCTCAACGTGCTCGACAACGTCGCCTACGGGCTGATGGTCAAGGGCGTCGGCAAGGAACGGCGCCTGAGCGAGGCCGAAGACGCGCTCAAGCTGGTGCAGCTGCCCGGCTACGGCGGCCGCAAGCCGGGGCAGCTTTCGGGCGGCCAGCGGCAGCGCGTGGCGCTCGCCCGCGCGCTCGTCAACAAGCCCAAGGTGCTGCTCCTCGACGAACCGCTCGGGGCGCTGGACCTCAAGCTGCGCGAGAACATGCAGGAAGAGCTCAAGGCGCTGCAGAAGGCGCTCGGCATCACCTTCGTCTTCGTCACCCACGACCAGGGCGAGGCGCTGTCGATGGCCGACCGCGTCGCCGTCTTCAACGACGGCCGCATCATGCAGGTCGGCACGCCCGAGGAGATCTACCAGCGCCCGGCCTCGCGTTTCGTCGCCGACTTCGTTGGCTCGTCCAACGTGCTGCCGCCGGATTTCGTGCAGCGCCACTCGGGCCAGCGCCGCTGGGGCAGCCTGCGTCCGGAATCAATCCGCGTGCTGCGCCAGGCGAGCGGCGACGGCGTTGCCGCCCGCGTGCTGTCGCGCCACTATCTGGGCGCCGCGACCAAGCTCGCGCTGGAAGCCGACGGCCTCAGGCTGCATGCCTCCCTCCCCGCCGGGACTTCCGTCCCCGACGACGGCGAGCACGTCGTGCTCGCCTTCAGCCGCGACCAGCTCCACCTGATGGAGGAGCAGGCATGAGCGTCCAGGCCGTGACCGGTGCGACGGGCTCTGCGGCGATCCTGCCCAAGCGGGGCGGCATCGCCGGGGCGCTGTCGGACCTGCTGTGGCGCCGGCCGAAGCTGCTCCTGCTGCTCATGCTCGCGCCGCCGCTGCTCTGGCTCGGCATCGTCTATATCGGCTCGCTTCTGGCGCTGCTGGCGCAGAGCTTCTTCTCGATCGACGAGTACTCCGGCCTGATCAACCGCGAGTTCACCCTCAAGACCTACGGCGACCTGCTGCAGGCGGCCAATGTCGACATCATCGTCCGCACCGTGACGATGGCCGTTCTGGTCACGCTCGCCTCGGCGGCCCTCGCCTTCCCCATCGCCTACTACGCGGCGCGCTATGCCCGCGGCACCTGGAAGGCGCTGTTCTATCTCGGCGTCATGCTGCCCCTGTGGTCGAGCTACCTGGTCAAGGTCTATGCCTGGAAGCTGATCCTCGCCAAGGAAGGCATCCTCACCTGGCTGTTCGCCAAGCTGCAATTGTCGTGGCTGCTCGACGGCTGGCTGTCGCTGCCGATCGTCGGCGGCAACTCGCTGTCGGTCTCCTTCACCGGCACCTTCATCGTCTTCGTCTATGTCTGGCTGCCCTTCATGATCCTGCCGATCCAGGCGGCGCTGGAGCGCGTGCCCGGCAATCTCGTCGAGGCCTCGTCCGACCTCGGCGCCTCGCCCGGCCAGACCTTCAGGAACGTCATCTTCCCGCTCGCCCTGCCGGGCATCGTCGCCGGCTCGATCTTCACCTTCTCGCTGACGCTCGGCGACTACATCATCCCGCAGATCATCGGCACGTCGCGGCTGTTCATCGGCCAGGCCGTCTATGCCCAGCAGGGCACCGCCGGCAACATCCCGCTCGCCGCCGCCTTCACGGTGGTCCCCATCGTCATCATGGGCTTCTACCTCTGGGGCGCCAAACGCATGGGAGCCTTCGATGCGCTCTAGTTCGTTCGTCACCTCCGGTATTACCCCCACCCCTAACCCCTCCCCACAAGCGGGAGGGGGATTCTGGAGCCGCCCTGCTCCCCGACCAGCTGTCGCGTATACTCGGGGCAATCCGGTGGGACTACAGAAAAAGTCCCCCTCCCCCTTGTGGGGAGGGGTTAGGGGTGGGGGTATCGAGGAATGCAAGAGGAGCCCGGCCCATGCGCTCTGACCGTTCGCAATCGGCCCCGCGCGGCCTCAAGATCGCCGCAGCGGCCGGCCTCGCCTTCCTGCACCTGCCGATCCTGCTTATCTTCGTCTACGCCTTCACCACCGAGGAGAAGAGCTACCAGTGGCCGCCGCCGGGCTTCACCACCCAGTGGTTCGGGGTGACCTGGGGACGGCCCGACGTCTGGCAGGCGCTCGGCCTGTCGGTGCAGGTGGCGGCGATCTCGACGACGATAGCACTGGTGCTCGGCACGCTCTGCGCCGCGGCCGTCAGCCAGACGCGGTTCTTCGGCCGCGAGGCGATCTCGCTGCTCGTCATCCTGCCGATCGCACTGCCGGGCATCATCACCGGCATCGCCCTGCGCTCGGCCTTCAGCCTGGCGGAGATCCCGTTCTCGTTCTGGACGATCGTGCTCGGCCACGCGACCTTCTGCGTCGTGGTCGTCTACAACAACGCGGTCGCCCGCTTCCGCCGCACTTCGGGCTCGCTGATCGAGGCCTCGATGGACCTCGGCGCCGACGGCTTCCAGACCTTCCGGCACGTGATCCTGCCGAACATCGGCACGGCGCTGCTCGCCGGCGGCATGCTCGCCTTCGCGCTGTCCTTCGACGAGGTCATCGTCACCACCTTCACCGCCGGCCAGCAGGAGACCGTGCCGATCTGGATGCTCGAGGAACTGGTCAGGCCGCGCCAGAGGCCGGTCACCAACGTCGTCGCCATGGTCGTCGTGCTCGTCACGCTGCTGCCGATCCTCGCCGCCTACTACCTGACCCGCGAAGGCGACCAGATCGCCGGGGCCGGCAAATAAGATTCGAAAGGGAGAGCTCACATGGACACCCAGATGCTGATCGGCTCGAAATTCGAGCGCGGAACCGAAACAGAGGAGGCGATCCTCAACCCGCGCACCGGCGAGACGATCCTGAACCTGCCCGAGGCTTCGCCGGCCCAGATCGAGGCGGCGGTGGCTGCCGCCGAGAAGGCCTTCGCGACCTGGTCGAAGACCACGCCCGCCCAGCGCTCGGGCTACCTGCTCAAGATCGCCGACCGGATCGAAGCAGAGGCGGCCGAATTCGCCCGCCTCGAGGCGCTGAACTGCGGCAAGCCGATCAACGCCGTGCTCAATGACGAGATCCCGGCGATCGTCGACTGCTACCGCTTCTTCGCAGGCGCGGTGCGCTCGATGCCCGGCCTCGTCGCCGGCGAATACCTGCCCGGCCACACCTCGATGATCCGGCGCGACCCGGTCGGCGTCGTCGCCTCGATCGCGCCGTGGAACTATCCGCTGATGATGATGGCCTGGAAGCTGGCGCCGGCCATCGGCGGCGGCAACACGGTCGTCTTCAAGCCTTCCGAACAGACGCCGCTGACGGCGCTGAAGCTCGCGAGGATCCTCGCCGACGTACTGCCCGAGGGCGTGGTCAACGTCGTGCTCGGGCGCGGCGAAAGCGTCGGCAACACGCTGATCAACCATGCCAAGGTTGGCATGATATCGATCACCGGCGACGTCGCCACCGGCAAGAAGGTGCTGCAGGCGGCGGCCAAGTCGGTGAAGCGCACCCATCTCGAACTCGGCGGCAAGGCCCCCGTCATCGTCTTCGACGACGCCGATGTCGATGCGGTGGTCAACGGCCTGCGCGCCTTCGGCTACTACAATGCCGGCCAGGACTGCACCGCCGCCTGCCGCGTCTACGCCGGCAAGAAGATCTACGACAAGCTCGTCGCCGACCTGTCGTCGGCCGTCTCGACCATCCGCTACGGCCGGGCCGACGACACCGAGAACGAGATCGGGCCGCTGATCTCGCGCCGCCAGCGCGACCGCGTCGCCTCCTTCGTCGAGCGCGCCTCCGAGCTCAAGCACATCGACATCACCACCGGCGGGCATCCGGGCGACGGCGGCGGCTTCTATTACCAGCCGACGGTGGTGGCCGGCGCCCTGCAGGAAGACGAGATCGTCCGCCGCGAAGTGTTCGGCCCGGTGGTCTCGGTGACCCGCTTCACGGATGTCGACGAGGCGGTCGGCTGGGCCAATGACAGCGACTACGGCCTGGCGTCGTCGGTGTGGACCAGGGACATCTCGCGCGCCATGGCGACCGCCGCCCGGCTGCAATATGGCTGCACCTGGATCAACACCCACTTCATGCTGACCAACGAGATGCCGCATGGCGGGCTCAAGCAGTCCGGCTACGGCAAGGACATGTCGGTCTATGCGCTGGAGGATTATACCGCCGTCCGCCATGTGATGATCGCGCACGGATAGGCGCGAGGTGGAAGAAGAACACTGTCCCCTCGCCCCGTTTTCGGGGAGAGGGTGGCCGCGAAGCGGCCGGGTGAGGGGCAGAACCAAACTGCCCGCTCTCATTTCTTCCCACCCCCCTCTGTCCTGCCGGACATCTCCCCCGCAAGGGGGGAGATCAGCCGTCACTTCCGCTTTCGCCAACCACCAACCTCTTATTGTTGCCAGATTGCAGAACGGGCAGCACGCCTGACGCTGCCGATCTCCCCCCTTGCGGGGGAGATGTCCGACAGGACAGAGGGGGCGCGAGGGAATGCGGCTTTCCAACATTTCGCACCTCTCCATCGCCACGCCCCGTTTCCGGTCTGGCCATTGTGAGGAAAAAAGTTCGGGAAGCGGGGCGCGAGGCCGAGCCTGCCGATAGTCTGATAACGTGGCGCGACGTCCGCGCCCCGCCCGGCTGCTTGCCCCGCTCAGTCGCCGCGATGCCTTTGCACCGCTGGCCGCCGCAAGGCCCGGGCTTGGGGGCTCATCACCCAGCGAGGAGAACCGACCTCCCGCCAGCCCGGCACCGGCGCTTCCCCCCGCTGCCCGGTGCGCACCGGGGTCCCGTGGAAGATCGCGAGGAGAATGATACGGGAGGTTCTCCAGGAGGTGGAAAAACGGGAGAATTTCTCCACGCTGATTGCTGACAGAGTTACTGACAATTGTACGTGCCGCGCGGCCACGTCGCGATCCTTCCCACCCCCCTCTGGGCTGCCGCCCATCTCCCCCGCAAGGGGGGAGATCAGGCCGCCATCGACCTCCCGGCCAATCACAACCGTTCAAGGACGTTGCTTGAGAGCCAGCGGGGCGAGACGCCGGAACTGCCAATCTCCCCCATTGAGGAGCGCGCAATCGCATGCCCTCATGGGCTTTTACCGCCTGTACCCCCACCCCTAACCCCTCCCCACAAGGGGGAGGGGGACCTGCTCGCCGCCCTTGCCACCAAAATCGCCGACGGTTGGCGCGTGACGGCGATGCCACAGAATCCCCCTCCCCCTTGTGGGGAGGGGTCAGGGGTGGGGGTAAGTTCACAGGCGATTGGCCTGCCCAGGCGTGGTCGCCGAAGGCGACGAGCGCGGGCAGCCCGGAGGGGGAAAGGAATGCGGCGGTGACGAAGAAAGATCGCCGGCCGTGGAGACTGTTTCCACGGCCACAAAAACGATCGGGGCGGGAAATCCCGCCCCGACGCAATCCGGTGGCCGGCGCGAACCGCCTAGTGAAGCACCAGCACGTCGCCGGAGGAGAAGCTGATCTCGGTCTTCTCTCCGACGACGGGCGGCGGGGTCGAGGAATTGTTGAAGGTGTCGAGCGAGACCATGTTCTGGCCGACGCCGACGCGGACGCGGATGACCGAGCCCAGGAAATGCACGTCGGCGATCTGGCCGCTGAGGCTGGTGTCCGTGCCGGGACGGCGGCCGAGCGAGATCGCCTCGGGGCGCAGGGCGAGCGACAGCGTGTCGCCCGAGCGCGAGCCGTTGAGCTTGCCCAGGAGGCCGATCTCCTCGGTGTTGATGCGGACCTTGCCGGACGCGGCATCGGAGACCGTGCCTTCGAGCACGTTGAGCGTGCCGACGAAATTGGCGACGAACTTGGTCGAGGGGCGGTTGTAGATCTCGAACGGCGTGCCGGTCTGGTCGGCCCGGCCCTCGTTCATCACCACGATGCGGTCGGACATCGACAGCGCCTCTTCCTGGTCGTGGGTGACGAAGATGGTGGTGATGCCGAGCTTCTTCTGGATCGAGCGGATTTCCTCGCGCAGCGAGATGCGCACCTTGGCATCGAGCGCCGACAGCGGCTCGTCGAGCAAAAGCAGCTTGGGCTTGGGCGCCAGCGCCCGGGCGAGCGCCACGCGCTGCTGCTGGCCGCCGGACAGCTGGTAGGGGTAGCGGTCGCCGAAGTCGGGCAGCTTGATCAGATTGAGCATCTCGGCGACGCGCTGGTCGGCCTCGGCCTTGGCGACGCCCGCGACCTTGAGGCCGAAGCCGATGTTCTGGGCGACGGTGAGGTTGGGGAACAGCGCATAGGCCTGGAACACCATGCCGATGTTGCGCTGGTTGGGCTTGAGGCTGGTGACGTCCTTGCCGCCGACGAAGACCTTGCCGGCGGACGGCTCCTCGAAGCCGGCGACGATGCGCAGCATGGTGGTCTTGCCGCAGCCGGACGGCCCGAGGAAGGAGACGAACTCGCCGGTGCCGACGTCGAGATTGAAGTCCTTGACCACGGCGACGTTGCCGAAGGATTTCTTGACGCTCTGGATGGAAAGGAAGGGATCGGCCATTGGCTGTGCTCTTTTCAGTTCGGGCGGTTTGCCGATTTCGGCGCGAAGCGGGCGAGGACCTGGATGACCGACATGCAGCCCCAGGTGATGGCGAAGGCGATGATCGCCAGCGCCGCCGGCTCATAGGCGCGGTTGGCGCCCATCAGCTGCAGGTAGGGACCGAAGGCCGGCCGGTTGAGCAGGCTCGCCAGCGTGAACTCGCCGATGACGATGGCGAAGGTCAGGAAGGCGCCCGACAGCACCGCGATCAGCACGTTTGGCAGGATGATGCGGGCGATGATCGTCGCCCAGCCGGCACCCAGGATCTGCGCCGCCTCGGTGAGCGTGCGCACGTCGATGGTGCGCAGGCCGGTGTCGACGGCGCGATACATGTAGGGCAGCGCCAGCGTCGAATAGCCGATGACCAAGAGCGCATCGGTGCCGCGCGCCGAGCCGAGGAAGGGCAGCGGCGAGGACGAGCCGTACATGCGGATGTAGCCGAAGACGATGACGATCGCCGGGATGACGAGCGGCAGAAGCGTGATGAACTCGACCACCGGCCTGAGCTGCGGCAGGCGCAGGCGGATCCAGTAGGCGGTGGGCACCACCAGCAGCACGCCGAGGATGATGGTGAAGACGGCGACGACCACCGAATAGAGGAAGGTCTCCTGGAAGCGCGGGTCGCCCAGTACAACCCTGTAGGCTTCAAAGGAATACTCTCCACGCTTCATTCGCAGCGAGAATTCGAAGGTGGAGATCAGCGGGATGAAGAAATAGGCAGCGCCGACGGCGAAGGTGAGCCAGGCCCAGAAGCGACCGGTCTTCATTTGAGCCACCTCTCGCTGCGGGTGCGGAACCAGATGTAGAAGATGTTGGCGAGGCCGGTGATCACGATCATGCCGAAGGCCAGCGCATAGCCGAGATTGGGGTTGTGCAGCACGTCGCCCCGAATCTGCGCATAGAGCTTGATCGGCACGATATTGAGCGACGGGCCGGTGAAGGCATAGGCCGTGGCGATGGCGCCGAAGGCATTGGCGAACAGCAGGATGACGGTGCCGAGGAAGCTCGGCCACAGAACCGGGATGACGACCATGCGCCAATATTGCCATGTCGTGGCACCCAGCGTTGCGGCTGCCTCCCCCCATTCCCGCTTCAGCCCATCGATTGCCGGCGTGATGATGACGATCATCAGCGGAATCTGAAAGTACAGATAAACGATGATCAAGCCCGTGGACGTCAAGAAATTGAAGCCCATGGCATAGATGTTGATACCAAAAACTTCGCGCAGGATAACAGTCACAAGGCCGAGACGGCCGAGCGTCGCGAGGAACGCGAAGGCCAGCGGCACACCGGCGAAATTGGAGGCGACGCCGGAAAACGTCATGGTCGACGATCGCACCCAAGACGGCAGGCCGCCGCGGACGATGGCAATCGCCATGGCGAGACCAATCAGTGCGCCGATGGTAGCCGACCAGAAGCTGATCTTGATCGACACCCAGTAGGAATCGCGGATCGAGGCGTCGACAAACAGCTGGCGGATGTTGTCGAGTGTATACTGGCCCTGGTCATTCTGGAACGCGCCGATGATAAGATAGAGTGTCGGCAGGATCAGGAACATCAGGGCGAAGATGAAGAACGGCGCAACGCCAAGCCAATGAGTGGGCAGGCGGAAACCGCTACGCGCGTCCGGCGGAGCGGAATGGGTGGCATCAGCCGTGGTGATTGTACTGGCCTGGGTCATGGGGCGCCGTCGCTGGAGAAAGTACGGGCGGCCGCGACGGGCCGCCCGCTGTCAGAAAGTCCGATTACTTGACGTTGGCGCCAACAACCGAATCCCACTGTTTGGTGACCACTTCCTTTGACGCATCGAGATCCGCAGGGAGCGGGAACACGGCCTTCTCATAGGCAGCTGCCGGCGGCATCTTGTCGAGCATCTCCTGCGAGACCTTGCCTTTCTTGACGAGGTCGTCAAAACGGATCGGGTGGCAGTAACCCTTGAGCCACAGCAACTGGCCTTCGTCGGAATAGAGATACTCCATCCACAGCTTGGCTGCGTTGGGGTGCGGCGCGTAGGCGCTGATCGCCTGCACATACACGCCCGCCATGACGCCGGACTTCGGGACGACGACCTCGACCGGCGGGTTGCCGTTCAGGTTGTCGCGACCAGCAAGGGCGTTGTAGTCCCAGGTGATCAGGATCGGGGTCTGGCCCTGCGCCAGCGTCGCCGGCTTGCCGATGACCGGAACGAAGTTACCCTTGGCGTTCAGTTCCTTGAAGAAATTGAGACCGGCTTCGCCGGCCGCCTTTCCGGCCGCAGAGCCGGCGCCCAGGCCTGCAGCATAGACACCCAGGATAGCCTGGTTGGAGCCCCGCGGATCACCTGCGAGCGCAACCGAATTCTTGTACTCGTCCTTGAGCAGGTCAGCCCAATCGGTCGGCGTGTTGGCGACCAGATCCTTGTTCACCAGCATGGCCATGACGCCGTAGTAGTCGCCGTACCAATGCCCTTCCGGGTCCTTCAGGTTCTCCGGGATCGAGTCCCAGGTCGCGACCTTGTATGGCTGTGTCAGGCCGGCATCCTTGGACGTCTTGCCGAAGGCGAAGCCAACATCGATGACATCAGGAGCCTGCGGGCCCTTGTTGTCCTTGTTGGCCTTGATCGCTTCGAGTTCATCGCCGGACGAGGCGTCCGGGTTGAGCTCGTTGATAGTGATCTCGGGATACTTCTTCTTGAAACCGTCGAAAACAGCGCCGTAGCCGCACCAGTCGTGCGGCAGCGCGATGGTGGTCAGCTGCCCCTCAGCCTTCGCGGCAGCCTCGAGCGCGGCCATATCCTGGGCCGACGCGATGGCCGTCGTCACCATGAGCGACGCCGCGCTTAGGGAAAGTACCTTCCCTGCAAACATGAACATGTTGTTCTCTCCGTTGAACTGACGCCATGAGACGCCTGCGATGCGGTACCGGCTTCATGTGACAGTCACATGAAGGTTACGTGAAGCCCGCTTCTGCAGCGCCAAAAAGTTAACTACTTTTAATCGGTTGTCGCAATCGGTGCCGTTGTTTTCCGGCTAAATAATTCGGGCTCCCCCTGCCCTTGCCCCTCCGTCTTTTGGTGTTGATTAGAAGTCGAGTTCGCCCGACTCCACTTGTCTCAAACCGTCCCTTCGATGGCGTTTTCAAGCAAGCCGAGCGCGGCCTTCTTGGTGAGCTTGACCGGATTGCCGCCGGCGGTCGGATCGACCACGGCCATGTCTGCGATGAGCGCCTTGCGCTTCTTGTCCATGTCGAGCCCCTTGATCAGGCCCGGCAGCGCGTGCGGCACCTTGAGCTCCTTGCGCAGCTTGATGACCGCCTTGGCAAAGCCGTCGAAGCCGCCCTTGATGCCGCAATAGGCCGACAGGCGCGCGATCTTGTCCTCGATGGCGTCGCGGTTGAAGGCGAGCACATAGGGCATGAACACGGCGTTGGTCATGCCGTGGTGGGTGTCGTAGAGCGCGCCGATCGGGTGCGACAGCGAGTGGATGGCGCCGAGGCCCTTCTGGAAGGCGGCAGCACCCATGGCGGCCGCGCTCATCATGTGGGCGCGGGCGACGAGGTCCCTGCCGTTGGCGAAGGCCTTGGGCAGGTTCTCGAACACCAGCCGGATGCCCTCCACCGCGATGCCGTCGGCCATCGGGTGGTAGCCGGGCGCGCAATAGGCCTCGAGGCAGTGGGCGAACGCGTCCATGCCGGTGCCGGCGGTGATGAAGGACGGCATGCCGACCGAAAGTTCCGGATCGGCGATGACGATCGCCGGCAGGAGCTTGGGATGGAAGATGACCTTCTTGGTGTGGGTCTCTTCGTTGGTGATGACGCCGGCGCGGCCGACCTCGGAGCCGGTGCCGGCGGTGGTCGGCACGGCGATGATGGGTGCGATGGCGTCGGAATTGGCGCGGGTCCACCAGTCGCCGATGTCCTCGAAGTCCCAGACCGGAAGCGTCTGGCCGGCCTGGAAGGCGATCAGCTTGCCCAAATCGAGCGCCGAGCCGCCGCCGAAGGCGATGACGCCGTCATGCTTGCCCTTCTTGAACACGGCGATACCGGCGGTGAGGTTGGATTCGACCGGGTTCGGCTTGACGTCGGAGAAGACGCCATAGGGCACCTTGGCGTCGTCGAGGATCTTCAGCGTCGAGGCGACGACCGGCAGCTTGGCGAGGCCGGGGTCGGTGACGAACAGCGGCTTGTTGATGCCGGTGGCGGCAAGCACCTCGGGCAGCTCGGAGATACGGCCGGCGCCGAAGCGGACGGTGGTCGGGTAATTCCACTTGGAAACGAGTTTGGACATCTATTCTGCTCTCTATGCCGTCAGACCGGCTGCTTGTTGACGAAGGTGTTTAGAACCCGGTTCGAGTTGTACATGTATGGGATCCATATCAGCGCATAGGCGACCGCCTTGGCGGCCTTCCAGACGAAATCGCTGCTGAAGAACGGCGTGCCATTCGCCTCGAGGGCTTCGGAAAAGAAGAGGTACCCCAGGGCGGCATCAATGCCGAGCGCACCGATGGCCGCCAACAGCCAGAGCATGAACGCGCCCGGAAAAATGTCGAGCTTCTTCACCATCAGATAAAGCAGGACGGTAGGCGCTATGACTTCCAGAACGATCAGGAAAAGCACTTCCATCAACATCAGCGATATCTGTGGCCAAGTCAGGAGCGGAAAGCTCTGGAAGACTTGCCCATAGTCGGTCAAGGCGAACACGCCCGAGATCGGAGCCATCACAAGGATGACCACGATAAGAATCAGCCAGCCCCCCAGGCCTTTGGGTTCGTCGTCGGCTGTGGGGGGCTGGGCGATGGTCATCCGGCTAAACGCGTGCTCTCTCAGACCTTCTCGCGCAGGTGATAGGACTTCGGCCGGGTCAGGTTGTCGTAGCCGATCTGCGACAGGGCAGCGCCCTTGCCGGTGTCCTTGACGCCGGTCCAGACGAGCGCCGGATCGAGATAGTCGCAGCGGTTCATGAACACGGTGCCGGTCTCGACGCGGTCGCCGATCGAGATGGCGTGCTCGGTGTCCGAGGTCCAGATCGAGGCGGTGAGGCCGTAGGGGCTGTCGTTCATCAGCGCGATCGCCTCCTCGTCGTTGCGCACCTTCATGATGCCGACGATGGGGCCGAAGCTCTCCTCGCGCATGACCGACATCTGGTGGTCGACATTGGTCAGCACCTCGGCCGGCAGGTGGGGCGAGCCCTCCTTGTCCTGGGCGTCCCTGGTGTTCATGTGCGCGACCGCGCCCTTGCGCAGGGCTTCCGCCTTCTGCTCGCGAATGAAGTCGGCGAAGCGCGCCTGCGCCATCGGGCCCATGGTGGTCGCCTGCTCGAGCGGGTTGCCGAGCACGTAGCTCCTGGTCTCGGCGATGAAGCCCTCGACGAACTGGTCGTAGATCTTTTCGTGGACGTAGACGCGCTCGATGCCGCAGCAGCACTGGCCCGAATTGAAGAACGCACCCTCGACGAGGTTGGCGACCGCATGGTCGAGCTTGGCGTCGGGCAGCACATAGGCCGGGTCCTTGCCGCCGAGTTCGAGACCGAGCGTCATGAAGGTGCCTGCGGCCGCCTTCTCGATGGCGCGGCCGCCGGCGACCGAGCCGGTGAAGTTGACGTGGTCGATCTTGCCCGAGCCGAGCAGCTTCTCGGTCTGGGCGTGGTTCAGCACGAGGTTCTGGAAGACGTATTTCGGCAGGCCGGCGGCCTCGAAGGCCTTGGCGAAGCGTTCGCCGACGAGCAGCGTCTGCGCCGCATGCTTGAGGATGACCGTCGAGCCGGCGATCAGCGCCGGCACGATGGTGTTGACGGCCGTGAGATAGGGATAGTTCCACGGCGCGATCACCATGACCACGCCGAGCGGGTCCTTCCTCACGTAGCGGCGGAAACCGTCCTTGGGGTTGGACGCCGGCACCGGCGCCAGCGCGCGCTCGGCGATCTCGACCATGTACTGGGTGCGCTCCTTGACGCCCCCGAACTCGCCGCCGTAGCGGGTCGGGCGGCCCATCTGCCAGGCGAGTTCCGGCACGATCTCGTCGCTCATGCCGACGAGCGCCTCGAGCATCTTGAGCATGTAGGCGGCGCGCTCGGCGACCGGCACGCGAGCCCAGTCGGCCTGCGCCGCCCGGGCACGCTCGACCGCGGCATTGACCGCCTGGTCGCTGGCGACGGGGCGCTCGACATAGATCGAGCCATCGACGGGGGATTTGAGTTTGACGGTTTCTGTCATGATGGTTCCATTCGTTTCAGCAGGGAATTGCCTGCACGTGGCCTTGTTCTGCGTAGGCCAGGATTTTGCTATCGCGCGTCATGATGCGGTAGCCGTGCTCGCGCGCGGTTGCGATGAAAAGTCGGTCAAAGGGATCCCTTGGCGGCACACCGGGAAGAAACGACGAATTTATCAGAATTTCGGCCGTGAGCGGCGCCAGCGCGGAAAAGGGAGGGATTACCAGATTAGCGAACCAGGATTGCGCTGAGACCGCGGTCAATACCTTTTGTCTCGCCACCAGCATCCCCATCTCCCATGCACTGGTCGGTGAAACCATGACAGGCATACGCGCCTGAGCACTATGATCGAGCTCTGCTCGGGCTTTCGCGTCGAGCTTTGCCCCCTCGGTGATCCAGATAGCGGCACAAGTGTCGATCAATATGCTTCCCGGCATCTGGTCAATCTTTTCCCACCGGACCGTATTTCCGGTCCAGATAGTCTGCCAAATCCGGATCGGCCGGCTCCGTCAGATCGACACCGGGCAGCACGGTGACCATCCCCTTCAGACGACCGAATAGCGGATGACTGCGCGGCGGCGGCACACGACCTGCATGTATCGACGGTTCGCCAAGTACGTTTTCCGCCTCGTCATTCGTGTGACCCGCTCCATGAAATCCCGTCTGCTCCTCCATGAAACCCGCCCCGCCCTGCAGAACCTCCCCCGATTGTCCCGACACCGGAACGGCATCCGCTCGGGCGCCTTCCTTCAGGCGGCCCTTTTTGCGGGAGGCGGCATTCTTGGCAATCTCCTCACCGTGATCGATCACTTCCTCGCGTGTCGTCCCCAAGATTGTTGCGATTTTGTCAATTTCCGGAAGCTTGATCCCACGCCCTCCATCAAGCGCTCGGGACAACGCGCCTTTGTCGATGCCCATCCGTCGCGCCACCTCACTAAGACTGAGATCCAGTGCATTCATTCGGTCCACAAACCACTGCTTGCCCCGGCTGTCACTCATTTCGTGATCTCCGATTCCAGAGATCGCAACATATCGAAATGTTGTGATTTTATCAATATCTCTCAAATCCCCGGTGCAATTCCCAGTCGGTGATGCGGCGGTCGTATTCGAGCTGCTCCCAGCGGGCCGTGTGGACGTAGTGCTCGACGACGTCCTCGCCGAAGGCGGCCTTGAGCATGACCGACCCCTCCAGCGTGTCGGCTGCGTCGCGCAGGGTCTTGGGGATCTCCGGCAGGTTGGCCGCCTGGTAGGCGTCGCCCACGAATGGCTTCTGCAGCTCAAGCTTCTCGTCGATGCCGGCAAGGCCGGCCGCGATCAGTGCCGCGAAGGCAAGGTAAGGGTTGAGGTCGGCGCCGCCGATGCGGCACTCCATGCGGATTCCCTTGGTGCCCTCGCCGCACAGGCGGAAGCCGGCGGTGCGGTTGTCCTCGCTCCACATGATCTTGGTGGGCGCGAAGGTGCCGGCCTGGAAGCGCTTGTAGGAGTTGATGTAGGGCGCCAGGAACCAGGTGAACTCCTTGGCGTATTTGAGCTGGCCGGCCGCCCAGTGCTGGCCGAGCTTGGAAAGGGTCCATTCGGCGCCCTTGTCGTAGAACAGCGGCGTCTTGCCGTCGGCGCTCCACAGCGAATTGTGGATGTGGCTGGAGTTGCCGGCGAGGCCGTAATTGTACTTGGCCATGAAGCTGATCGCCTTGCCTTCGGAGGCGGCGATTTCCCTGGCGCCGTTCTTCAGGATGACGTGGCGGTCGGCCATCTCCAGCACTTCGGCGTAGCGGACGTTGATCTCTTCCTGGCCCGGGCCCCACTCGCCCTTCGAGTTCTCGATCGGCACGCCCGCCGCTTCCATCTCGTTGCGCAGGCGGCGCATCACGCCTTCTTCCTTGGTGGTGATGCCGATCAGGTAGTCGCCGATATAGGGCGATGCCGTGTCGAGGTTCTGCCAGTGCTTGGCACGAGCCGAGTCGTAGGTCTCGCTGAACAGGTAGAATTCCAGCTCGGAGGCGAAATAGGCGAGATAGCCGCGCTCCTGCAGGCGCTTGACCTGCTTCTTGAGGATGGCGCGCGGCGAATGCGGCAGGTCGGAATGGTCATGATGGTCGAGCACGTCGACCAGGCAGAGCGCGGTCTTCTCGAGCCAGGGAATGCGGCGCAGCGTGCCGAGGTCGGGCTTCATGACGAAGTCGCCGTAGCCCTTCGACCAGCTGGCCGCCTTGTAGCCGGGCACCGGCTCCATGTCGATGTCGTTGGCCAGCAGGTAGTTGCAGCCATGCGTCTCGTCATAGGCGGATTCGACGAAATACTTGGCCAGGAACCGCTTGCCGACCAGCCTGCCCTGCATGTCGACCGCGCAGGCGAGGACCGTGTCGATCTCGCCGGCGGCAACCGCGCTTTTCAACTGATCGAAGGAGAGATTTCCAGCCATTTTGGTTCCGATCCGGGCGATGCCACTTCAGATTAGAGATTGATTGAGGGTTGAAACGAGACGTGGCCGGCGCATGGCCGGCCACGGCCATTTTGGGGGCGATCAGTTCCCGGTTTCGCCGACGGCGCGTTCCGCCGCCGCGATGACCGATGCGCGCCTGGCGACTTCGTCGCCGATGGGCGGGCCCTGGAAGCGGCCGCGTTCGAAGCCGAACCAGATGATCGCCGTCAGCACCAGGAAGCCGACCGTTATGTAGAGCGCCCAGTCGTTGGGCGGCTGGATGCCGATCACGAAGATCAGCACCATGGCGAGGATCGACAGCACCGCGAACAGCTTGAAGGTGCCCTCGCCCAGGTCCCAGGGGCCCATCTTGTCCCACTTCGACGTGCCCCAGGCGAACAGGCCCAGAGCGATCGGGATGGTGAAGGAGAAGAACAGGAAGATGACCGTGCAGGCCACGACGATGGTGTAGACCGGCGTGTCGCCGATGGAGACCAGCGACGAGAACCAGACGAACAGGACGGCCAGGATCGAGCCGGTCCAGATCGCCGCCACCGGCGTGCGGTAGGTCGGGCTGACCTTGGCGAGCGCTCCGGAAGCCGGCAGGCCGCCGTCGCGCGAGAAGGCGAAGATCATGCGCGACACCGAGGTGACCGTCGCCAGGCCGCACAGCCACTGGCTGAGGAAGATGGCGAGGTAGAGCACGTCCTTGATCACCGGGTTGACCTGCTGGTCGTTGGCCCAGAAGAACACGTTCCAGCCCTGGGCCGCGGCGTCGTCCATGTTCGGCAGCATCAGCACGAACGAGGCCAGCATGATGTAGCCGAACAGCGCCGACCACAGCACCGAGCTGATCATGGCGCGCGGCACCGAATGCGCGGCCTTCAGCGTCTCCTCCGAAGTGTGGGCGGAGGCGTCGTAGCCGGTGATGGTGTAGATCGGCAGCAGCAGGCCGAGCAGGAACACCCAGACCGACGAGGTCTCCGGCCAGACGTTGCCGCCGGCGGCGCCCGAGTAATTGGCGAAGGTGAAGAGCCGGCCGACCTCATAGCTGTCGGCCGCGATCAGCCAGACGACGGCGAGCGCGATCGCGGTGGCGAAGATCAGGTAGCCCGAGAAGTCGGTGAGCTTGGCGGTGAGGCCGATGCCCATGTGGTTCACCAGCGCCTGCAGGCCGGTGATGATGGCCAGGAAGACGATGCGGGTGGTGGTGGTGTCCTCCAGGCCGAGATAGCTGGTGCCGAAGGCGCCCATGAAGAAGTAGTAGGTGCCGACGTTGATGGCGCCCAGCACGGTGACCAGGCCGAGCAGGTTGAACCAGGCGGTCAGCCAGCCGGTGAAGCGGTTGCCCAGGATCGAGCCCCAGTGGTAGAGGCCGCCCGCCGTCGGGTAGGCCGAGCTGATCTGGGCCATGGCGACGGCGAAGACCAGCGACACGAAGCAGCCGATCAGCCAGCCGATGCCGATTGCCGCGCCGCCGGCGCCCGAGGTTGCCTGCGCCAGCGAGTTGATGCCGCCGGACAGGATGCAGATGATCGAGAAGGAAACGGCGAAGTTCGAGAACTGGCTCATTCGCCGTTCGAGTTCCTGGGCGTAGCCCATGCTGTGGAGGACTTTGACGTCCTCGTGCTTGTCATGCTCGGAATAACCAGGTGATGCCATTTCAGTGTCCCCTTGTCGTTATGCCTTTGATTGAGCCGCCATGCCCGCGCCCGGCCGGTAGGGGACGGCTTCCCCCGCCTCCGGCACGAGGTCGGACAAGATTCCCGCGAGCAGATCCGCCCATTTCCGCTGCCCGGCCTGCGCCGCGATTTCGTCGTTGCGGATTTCGATCATCGCGCACGGCAGGCCGCGCGACCTGCCATGGTGTTCCAAGGTGAAGTAGACCCGGTCGGCCGGCGAATAGGGTTCGTTGACCCCGACCACGGGTCCGTCGAGGGCCTGCAACGCGGCGATCAGCGGCGCGGCGAGCCGCTCGTCCTCGTCGTGGATGATGCCGATCTGCCAGGGACGCCGGACGCCCTTGTAGACCGGGGTGAAGGAATGGACGGACACCAGCCGCGTCTCCCGCCCCTCGCGCAGGCGGTCGGAAACGACTTCGCCGATCGCCTCGTGGAACGGCCGCCACGATAGCGCGATTCTCTCCTCGCGTTCAGCCGCCGACAGGCCCGCGTTGCCGGGGATGACGGTGGTCTCGCTGATCTCGGGGATCAGGTCGTGGGCGGCGAGCGGCCGGTTGCAGTCGATCGCGAGGCGCGACACGCAGGATTCGACCAGCGTCGCGTCGAGCCCCTCGGCCATGCGCCGGGCGACCGGCAGCGCGCCCGGATCCCAGGCGATGTGGCGCAGCATCTCGGAGGCGTCGAGCCCGAGCGTGCCATAGGCGGCGGGCAGATGGTTGGAGGCGTGATCGCAGAGGATGACGTAAGGACTGCGCCCGTCGCGGTTCGTCACGCGGACGGCATTCGACATGGCAAAGCTTGCCTGGCCCGTTCCCATTCACTCATCCCCGGGGCCGTATCGTATGTTACGTATTTTTGTTCATTGCGCCCCTACGGATGATTTCATACACATTACCGGAGTTTGTCAAATGGCATTTGGGCGGCGTCCACCGGACTGCGCGACAAGCCAGGAACGGTGATGCGGCGCAGGTGCCGGGCGGGGGATCGGATGGTTTCGAGCGTTGCCGAACTGATCAGCGAAAAGATCGATACGATGCCTGCCGGCGAGCGCCGCGCCGCCCAGACGCTGATCGCCGCCTATCCGGTGATCGGGCTGAAGACGGTCGCCGAGTTCTCGCAGCAGGCGGGCGTCTCGTCGCCCACGATCCTGCGCTTCGTCGCCCGGCTCGGCTTCCAGAACTATCCGGAATTCCAGTCGGCGCTGCAGGACGAACTCGCCGAGCAACTACAGTCGCCGGCCTCGCGCACCTTCGCCGCGCCATCCCCCCTGCCCGCCTCGACCGCGCCGATACTGGAGGCGGTGCTCGAAAACATCCGCGAGACGTTCCGCCACCTGTCGGACCGCCAGCTGACCGACATCGTCGCCCAGCTCGCCAACCCGCGCGCCCACGTCTTCCTCGTCGGCGGCCGCTTCACCGATCCGCTGGCGCGCTACATGGCGGCCCACCTCAACCTGATCCGGCCGAACGTCACCCACCTCTACGGCCAGGAGAGCCTGTGGCGCGACAGGCTGATCGACATCGGCAAGCGCGACACGCTGCTGATCTTCGACATCCGCCGCTACCAGGAGAGCCTGGTGCGCTTCGCCGAGAAGGCCAACCAGCGCGGCGCCACCATCGTGCTGTTCACCGACCAGTGGCTGTCGCCGATCGCGCGCTTTGCCCGCCATGTCATCGCCGGCCGGACGGCCGTGCCCTCGGCATGGGATTCCTCCGCCGCCCTCTTCGTCGCCGCCGAGACGCTGATCGGCGCCCTGACGCGCAAGCTCGACGACGAGGGCGCGGGCCGCATCCGCGCCATCGAGGACCTGCGCTGAACCCGCCGCAAGCGCCATTCCTGCAAAGATTACGCAGATTTAATGTGCGGCACGCAGAGATTTGCCATAAGGCTCGCATATCGAACTGAGCTATAATGCGGTCGCCAGGACAGGCTCGCTGCTGTTCTGCGCAAAGCATCGCAGCGCGATGAGGCCGCATGGCAGAGCCGACGCCCCGGCCGGACTGCGGGGCCCGGGACTAGCAGCAGGACTGGAGTGCGGATGGCCGCCTGGAAACAGATCGTCTTGGCAATTGTCATTGTGCTCGCGGCAGCCGCAGGCTGGGTGCTGTTCGTTCCCGGGTCGCGCGAGGTGCTGGCACGCTGGGGCATCGACTGGGCCCAGGCCTCCGCCGGCAAGACCGAGCAGGCACAGGCGGGCGGCAACCGCGAGCGCGGCCGCGGCACGGCGCAGACGCCGGTGGTGACCCGGCCGGTGACGACCGGCACGATCAACGACCGGCTGTCGGCGATCGGCACCGGGCGCGCGCTCAATTCCGTCGTCATCAACCCCTATGCCGCCGGCCGCCTGACCGAAATCGCCGTCCAGGCCGGCGAGAAGGTCGAGGCCGGCGCGGTGATCGCCAGGCTGGACGCCGATTCCGAGGAGATCGCGCTCGAGCGCGCCCGCATCGCCCAGGGCGACGCCGAGGCCTCGCTGGAGCGCATCAGGGCGCTGCGCGCCACCAACACGGCGACGGCCGTGCAGCTGCGCGAGGCCGACCTCGCCGTCGAGAACGCCAGGCTCGCCGTGCGCGACGCGGCCCTTGCGCTCGACCGCCGCACCATCACCGCGCCGATAAAGGGCATCGTCGGCATCCTGCCGGTCGAGGCCGGCAACTACGTGACCAGCCAGACGACGATCGCCACCATCGACGACCGCTCGCGCATCATCGTCGACTTCTGGGTGCCGGAACGCTTCACCGGCCTGATCGCGGTCGGCCAGCCGCTGTCGGCTACCTCCGTGGTCCGCCCCGGCCAGGTCTTCGACGGCGTGGTCAGTGCGGTGGACAACAGGCTCGACGATCAGAGCCGGACGCTGCGCGTGCAGGCCCGCCTCGACAACGAGGGCGACGCACTGCGCGCCGGCATGTCGTTCCAGGTGGCGATGCGCTTCCCCGGCGACACCTATCCTTCAGTCGATCCGCTGGCGATCCAGTGGGGCAGCGACGGCGCCTTCGTCTGGGCGCTGGCCGACGGCAAGGCCAAGCGCGTGCCGGTGCGCATCGTCCAGCGCAACACCGACAGCGTGCTGGTGCAGGCGGCGCTGGTCGCCGGCGATCAGGTGGTGACCGAGGGCATACACACCGTGCGCGAAGGCGCACAATTGCTCATCGCCGGCAGCGACGGCGCTGCCCGCAGCGGCTCCTGACCGGGGAGCGGCGGGCATGTCGGTGAGCCAGAACGAACAGGCCGAACAGGGCATTTCCGCTCTGATGGTGCGCCGGCCGGTGCTGGCCTTCGTCGTCAACGCGCTGATCACGGTGGCCGGCCTCGCCGCCTTCTACGGCGTCGAGGTGCGCGAGCTGCCAGACGTCGACAGGCCGGTCATCAGCGTGTCGACGACCTACTCCGACGCGGCCGCCGAAATCGTCGACCGCGAGGTGACGGCGGTGGTCGAGGGCGCCGCAGCGCGCGTCACCGGCGTGAAGGCGATCTCGTCCTCCTCGTCCTACGGCAACAGCCGGGTGACGGTGGAGTTCAACGACGGTGTCGACCTCAACGTCGCGGCCTCCGACATGCGCGACGCGGTGGGGCGGGTGACCAACAGCCTGCCCGACGACGCCGATGCGCCGCGCATCGTCAAGGCCGACGCCAATGCGGACGCGGTGATGCGGCTGGCGGTCACCTCCGACACCATGCCGGTCGAGGACATGACCATCCTGGTCGAGGACCAGATCGTCGACGCGCTGGCCGCCGTCGACGGCGTCGCCGACGTCCAGGTCTATGGCGACCGCGCCAAGGTGTTCCGCGTCGACATCGACCAGTCGAAGGTGGCGAGCCTCGGCCTGACCCTCGGCGACATCTCGAACGCGCTGGCGACCGTTTCCTTCGACGCCCCGGCCGGCTCGCTGAACGTCGGCAACCAGGACATCATCGTGCGCGCCAGCGCCGCGGTGAACACGCCCGAAGCCTTCGAGAGCATCATCATCAACGGCAAGACGCGCCTCGGCGACGTCGCCAAGGTGACGCTCGGCGGCGATCCCGGCACGACCTCGCTGCGCTCCGACGGCAAGACGGGCATCGGCCTGGGCATCATCCGCCAGGCGCAGTCGAGTACGCTCGACATCTCCAAGGGCGTCCGCGACGCGGCGGAACGGATCCAGCAGACCCTGCCGCAGGGCATGGCGATCCGGGTGACCAGCGACGACGCGACCTTCGTCAGGGGGGCCATCGACGAGGTCGAGATCGCGCTCGTGCTGGCGGTGACCATCGTGCTCGTGGTCATCTACCTGTTCCTGCACGACTGGCGCGCGACCCTGATCCCCGGCCTGGCGATGCCGGTGGCGATGATCGGCACCATCGCCGGCATCTATCTCGCCGGCTTCTCGGTCAATATCCTGACGCTTTTGGCGCTGGTGCTGGCGACGGGCCTCGTCGTCGACGACGCCATCGTCGTGCTCGAGAACGTCGTGCGCCGCCGCAACGAGGGCATGGGCCCGCGCGCCGCGGCCGTGCTCGGCACCCAGGAAGTGTTCTTCGCCGTCATGGCGACCACCGCGACGCTCGCGGCGGTGTTCATCCCGATCTCCTTCCTGCCCGGCCAGACCGGCGGCCTGTTCCGCGAGTTCGGCTTCGTGCTGGCGATCTCGGTGCTGCTGTCGTCGGTGGTGGCGCTGTCGCTGTGCCCGATGCTCGCCTCGCGCATGCTGACGCAGAAGAGCATCGACCACACGCAGTCCGGCATCCTGAGCCGCATCGGCGGCAGGCTGGCGGCGACCTACAAGCGCTGCCTGCACGCCTGCCTCGACGCGCCGGCGATCGTCATTCTCGTCTCGGTGCTGTTCGCGGCCGCCGCATACTTCGCCTTCGGCGCGGTGCGCCAGGAACTGACGCCCAACGAGGACCGCTCGCTGATCATGCTCAGGGTTTCGGCCCCGCAGGGCGTCAGCCTCGACTACACCACCTCGCAGCTGCGCCGGATCGAGGCGCTGATCGAGCCGATGCGCAAGTCCGGCGAGATCGAGAGCACCTTCGTCAGCGCCGGCATGGGCAACAGCAACAACAGCGGCTTCATGGTGCTGTCGCTGGCGCCCTGGGACAAACGCACCCGCAGCCAGCAGGACATCGCCGCCGACATCACCCAGCGCACCATCCAGGTGCCCGGCGTGCGCACCACCCTGATGCAGCCCAACAGCCTCGGCATCCGCGGCGCCGGCAGCGGCCTGCAGTTCGCCCTGATCGGCAACAGCTATGCGGAACTCGGCGACGCGGCCGCCAAGGTGCTGGCCGAGATGGAGAAGGACCCGCGCTTCCGCCAGCCCCGCCTCTCGACCGAATCGACCCAGCCGCAGCTCTTCGTCACCATCGACCGCGAGCGCGCCTCCGACCTCGGCATCGACATATCGGGTCTGTCGCCGGCGCTGCAGGCCATGCTCGACGGCCGCAAGATCGCCAGCGTCTTCATCGAGGACCGCTCCTACGACGTGAAGCTGGTGTCGACCACCAATCCGGTCAACGACTCGACCGACCTCGAGAACATCTTCGTCAGGGCCGGCGACGGCCGCTTCGTGCCGGTGTCGACCATCGCCTCGCTGAGCGAGCGGGCGGTGCCGCCGTCGCTGTCGCGCGAACAGCAGCAGCGCTCGGTGGCGATCACCTCGGGGCTAGCCCCCGACTTCGCCCTCGGCGACGCGCTGAAGCGGGCTGAGGAGATCGCCGGCCCGCTCTTGCCGGCCGGAAGCCGGGTGCTGCCGCTCGCAGAGGCGGCGACGCTGGACGAGACGAGCGGCAGCATGCTGACCATCTTCGGCTTCGCGCTCGTCATCATCCTGCTTGTGCTGGCGGCCCAGTTCGAGAGCTTCGTTTCCGCCATCATCATCATGGCGACGGTGCCGCTGGGGCTCGCCTGCGCCGTCTTCGCGCTGATCCTGACCGGCACCTCGCTCAACGCCTACAGCCAGATCGGCCTGGTGCTGCTGGTGGGCGTCATGGCCAAGAACGGCATCCTGGTGGTGGAATTCGCCAACCAGCTGCGCGACCGCGGCATCGGCGTGCGGCAGGCGATCGAGCAGGCGGCGACCATCCGCCTGCGCCCGGTGATGATGACGATGATCTGCACCGTGCTCGGCGGCCTGCCGCTGGTGCTGGCCAAGGGTGCCGGCGCCGAGGCCCGCATCGCGCTCGGCTGGGTCATCGTCGGCGGCCTCGGTCTCGCCACGCTCTCGACCCTGTTCCTCACCCCGGTCGCCTATCTGCTGCTCGGCCGTTTCATCACGCCCAAGGTGGCGGAGGAAACGCGTCTCAAGCGCGAACTCGAGGAAGCGGCCTATACGGGCGTGGAAGCCGCGGAATAGTTCATACATTTTACCGGTCGATGCGCGACATATTTGCCGCAGCAAGCGATGACACGGGGCCTTCGATTTTGTATCAGTCCTCCCAATCAGCGCGGGGCTTCAGATTTATTGTCAGGACGGGATGCCATGGGCCTGAAACCGATCACGATGGACGAACTTGAGGCGAGCCTGGGAAAGGAAATCGGCGTTTCGCCCTGGCGCACCGTCACCCAGCGGATGATCGACCAGTTCGCCGACGCCACCGACGACCACCAGTTCATCCATTGCGACCCCGACCGGGCGGCTGCCGAAACGCCCTTCGGCGGCACCATCGCGCACGGCTTCCTGACGCTGTCGCTGCTCTCGGCGATGACCTACGAGACCCTGCCCCCGGTCGAGGGCGGCAGCATGGGCATCAACCAGGGCTTCGAGGAGCTGAAGTTCGTCGCACCCGTCAAGACCGGCTCGCGCATCCGCACCCGTTTCGTGCTGTCCGGCCTCAAGATCCGTCCCTCGGGCTGGATCCAGGCGACGCATGACGTGACCATCGAGATCGAGAACTCCAAGAAGCCGGCGCTGACCGCCCGCTGGCTGACGATGACCTTCGTCGAACCCAAGCGCGAGACCGCCTGAGCCGCCGAACGCCTGCCCCGGCGCGCATTGTCTAGTACGGATGAGCTATGGCGCCTGCCTTGCCGCCCGTTGGACCCGGATATAGAATTTTCCCCTCGAGTGGGTGAATGGTAGGCGTAGACGTGCAGAGCAGTGCCGCAAACCGACGTGAGCTCCAGCGGGCCGAACTGAGGGCCGAACTGGTGGCAGCGGCTCACGCGCTGGTGCGCGAAGAAGGCTACGAAGGCCTCACCATACGCAAGCTCGCCACCAAGGTCGGCTACGCGCCGATGTCGGTCTATTCGTACTTCGCCGACAAGCAAGAGATCCTGATGGCGCTTGCCGAGGATGCCTTCGCCGACCTGGCTCGGCGGATGCGCCGCAACCGGCCGGACGACCCGCTCGAGGCGGTGCGCGCAGCGCTCACCGAATATGCCGCGTTCGGGCTCGACAACCCGAACGAATACCGCACCGTGTTCATGACCGAAAAGCAGAAGCCGCCGGTCGGAAAGACCTTCGCCGAGATGGAAAGCGGTAACCCGGCGTTCCAGGTGATCATGGAACGTGTCGAGGCCTGCATCTCGGCGGGCAGATTGAAGGGCGACGCCCGCGCCATGGCCACGGTACTGTGGACCGCGGCGCATGGGGCGATCTCGCTGCTGATCACGTTTCCCTTCTATCCGTTCGGCGATCCCAAAGCCTATGTGATGCGAATTGGCGATCTCGCCCTTGCCGGACTTGCGGCAAGCGAGTCCATGCCACTCACCGACGAACCCGGCCGCTGCTGAGGGCTCACTTTTCGGGGCCGAGGCGCGTCGGGCAGCATTCAGTGCCTGAACGACGAAAATCCGTACGCGTACGCCATTCCTCTTGCAATACGCAAGATGCGGCCGTATCTGTAAGGCATTCCGTACATGTACGAAATAAATCTTACGGAGATGCATGATGAGACGGACAGTTCTGGCGCTCGCGGCGATGCTCGCCGCGACCGGCATGGTGACGGCAAAGGATGCTCAGACGCCCAAGCCGCAGGCGCCCGCGACCTGCAGCGAAACGGGCCAGAAGCTCGACTGCACGCCCACCGGATCGATCAAGGAGCGGGGACCGCAGACGACCGACAGCATCGACGCGCCGCAGAAGCCGCGGATGGGCATAGACATCAACCCCTGGATCGTGCCGACGTTCAACTGACGGAGCAACCGGCAAGTTAGCGACCCCGAAAGCAGTTGACTGCTAAATTAGAGCGCTTCCGCTTTTCTTCGAATCGCGGAAACGCTCTATCTCTTTGTTTTGACGCAATTCCGGACGGAAAACCGCTTCGCACTTTTCCTGGAATTGCGCGAGAAGCCGCCCATATGGGTGGCCTTTTTCTTTGCTCGGGGCTGGGGGCAGCACCAACGGGCAGAAGCGGTGACCCGCCTTGGCACCGGCGCCCCGGTCTCAGGTAAGACACCAGTGAATTCGCAGGGGGGGTGCTTTTGGGGCACCCCTATTCCTTACGCGGCGCATCGTCCTTCCCGCCGGCCGGCCTGACCGGCGCGCCGGGAATGGAGGTCACGGTGACGGAGACCGGGTCGCTCGCCGGGAAGCTGTCTTCCAGGCCTTCGTCCAGCTCCTGCTGAAGCACCTGCTGGTCCTTCGGCCGCTCGTCGCTGCGCCGGGCCCGGCGCTGGCGCCGGTTCTGGACGCGGCCGGCATTCGACTGCGAGGCATTGGGCATCTTGCTCGTCCTCATTTCCAGGAACGGGACGATGAAACGCGCGCCTCGGCCCGGAGGTTCCAGGGTCCGAAGCGACGCATAAGGTTCCGGGGATTGAGGGCGGAACGCTCAGCCGGCGTCCCGCGCGGCCTCCGACAGGAAGCCCCAGACATAGTCCGAAAACGAGCGCCAGCATTCGACGCGGAAGGCGTCTTCGGCCGTGCGTAGGACCACGATCTCGACCTTGCCGAGGATGGTGCGCGAGGCGGCACCCACCGGGAAGGCTTCCAGCGACAGGTCCTGCGGGCAGCCGGAACTGACAGTGGCGGCGGCGTTGGGACCGGTCACGGCGATCGCCACGTTGCGGTGGGAGACGTCGACCGCCGAGTGCAGGCCCTTGACCGAAGCGCAGTCGGCGACCGGGTCGCCACCGGCCTCGTCGATGACCAGCCATTCGTCCGGCCCGAGCCACAGCGCGGTGCGTCCGGCCTTGGCGGCCGACGACTTGGGCTTCTGCGGCAGGGCCACGCCGAGCGCCTTGGAGAGGGCGGCGATGGCATCCGGGCGGGCGCGCAGCGACAGGCGGCTCGCCGGCTCCAGCACCTTGAGGGCAACGCCCTGCCCGCCGACGCTTTTGCCCGCATGCGCGGGGTTCCTGACGGCTGTTGCGACCTTAGCCATTGAGGCGATCTCCCTTCTCGTCGAAGAACACGGTGCCGGTGACTTCCACTTCGATCACCCGGTCGGGCATCGGCACGTAGAGCGTCTCGCCGATGCGGTCGCGGCCGCCGGCCACCAGCGCCATGGCGATGGACCGGCCGCAATTCTCCGACCAGTAGCTCGACGTGACGTGGCCGATCATCTTCATCGGCACCGCCTGCTTGGGATTCTCGACGATCTGCGCACCCTCTTCCAACACCGTCGCCGGTTCCCGGGTCCTGAGGCCGACGAGTTGCTTGCGGCCCTTGGCGACGAGATCTGGCCGCGCCATGCCGCGGATGCCGACGAAGTCGGCCTTCTTCTTGCCGACCGCCCAGTCGAGCCCGGCATCGTTGGGCGTGACCGTGCCGTCGGTGTCCTGGCCGACGATGATGTAGCCCTTCTCGGCGCGCAGCACGTGCATGGCCTCGGTGCCGTAGGCACAGGCGCCGTGCTTCTCGCCTTCCGCCCACAGCGCCTCCCAGACGGCGCGGCCGTAGTCGGCCGGCACGTTGACCTCGAAGCCGCGGTCGCCGGTGAACGACATGCGGAACAGCCGGGTGGGCACGCCGCAGATCTTGCCCTCGCGCACCGACATGTGCGGCATGGCCTCGTCGGAGAGGTCGATGCCCTCGACCAGCGGTTCGATGATTTTCCGCGAGTTGGGGCCCTGGACGGCGATGACCGCCCACTGCTCTGACACCGAAGTCAGCCAGACGTTGAGCTCGGGGAACTCGGTCTGGAGGTAATCCTCCATGTGGTTCATGACGCGGGCAGCACCGCCGGTGGTCGTCGTCACGTGGAAGCGGTCCCGGGCCAGACGCCCGACCACGCCGTCGTCGTAGATGAAGCCGTCCTCGCGCAGCATGATGCCGTAGCGGCAGCGGCCGACCTCGAGCTTCTCCCACGGGTTGGTGTAGAGCAGCTCCATGAATTTGGCGGCATCCGGGCCGACCACCTCGATCTTGCCGAGGGTGGAGGCGTCGAACAGGCCGGCGGTCTTGCGCACCGCCACGCATTCGCGGTTGACGGCGGCATGCATGTCCTCGCCCGAGCGCGGGAAGTACCAGGCGCGCTTCCACTGGCCGACATCCTCGAACACCGCGCCGTGGCCTTCCGCCCAGGCGTGCGTCGGGGTCTTGCGGGTCGGGTCGAACAGCGCATGGCGCGAGTGGTTGACGATGGCGCCGAAGGTCACCGGCGTATAGGGCGCGCGGAAGGTGGTGAGGCCGACCTCGGGGATCTCCTTGTTGAGCGCCTCGGCGGCGATGGCGAGACCGTGCATGTTGGAGGTCTTGCCCTGGTCGGTGGCCATGCCGTTGGTGGTGAAGCGCTTGACGTGCTCGATCGAGCGCATGCCCTCGCGCACCGCCTGGCGGATGTCCTTGGCGGTGACGTCGTTCTGGAAGTCGATGAAGGCCTTGACCGTGGTCTCGGCGCCGGCGCCCGGGCCGGAACCCAGCATGCCGCCGCTCCAGCCTTCGGCGCCCTCGACCTTGATCGCAACGCCCTTGCCCGACTTGGCGCCGGCCTCGCGGGCAGCTCTGGCACCGGCTTCGAGCGCCTGGGCGACGCTGTCCTCGAGCGAATCCGAGCCGTTGCAGGCGCCGACCGAGACGCAGTCCTGGGCATAGGTGCCGGGCAGGAAGCGGCGGGTGTCGGCGTCGAAGGCGACCTTGCCGCGCGACTGCGAGAACATGTGCACCGACGGCGTCCAGCCGGCCGACATCAGCACCGCGTCGCAGGTGATCGTGCGCTCGGCGCCGCCCGCCTTGGCCTGGACGACCATCGAGGTGACGCGCTGGCGGCCGTTGACGGAGGTGACGGCGCGGCCGTGGTTGACCTCGATGCCGAGCGCGCGCGCCTCGTCGACCAGCGGGCCGGCGGGGTTGTCGCGCAGGTCGACGATGGCCGCGATGCCGACGCCGGCCTTCTTGAGGTCGACGGCGGCCGCATAGGCGGAATCATTGGCGGTGTAGACGCCGACATTGCGGCCGACGGCGACGCCGTAGTGGTTGAGGAAGGTGCGCGCCGCGGACGCCAGCATGACGCCGGGACGGTCGTTGTTGGCGAACACCATGTGGCGCTCGATGGCGCCGGTGGCGATGACCACGCGCTTGGCGCGGACCTGCCACAGCCGCTCGCGCGGCGCCTCGCGGCCCGGATCGGCGAGATGGTCGGTGACACGCTCGGCGAGGCCGACGAAGTTCTGCGCGTAGTAGCCGAAGGCCGTGGTGCGCGACAGCACCGTGACGTTGTC
The DNA here is from genome assembly GCF_050433525.1 of Aminobacter sp. BE322. Lineage (NCBI taxonomy): Bacteria > Pseudomonadati > Pseudomonadota > Alphaproteobacteria > Hyphomicrobiales > Phyllobacteriaceae > Aminobacter > Aminobacter sp. BE322. The sequence goes on from NZ_JBNPXB010000002.1 coordinate 308,025, forward strand.
CATGGCGGCGAGCTTCGCCACCGCGCGTTGCGCCCACGCCCAGCCGTCCTGCCCGTCGATCACCGCGCCCTTCTCGAAGCGCAGCGCACCGCCGAACTCGGCCTGCTCGTCGCAGACGATGACGCGAACGCCGGTTTCGGCCGCGGCAAGGGCGGCTGCGATGCCGGCGGCACCGCCGCCCAGCACCAGCACCTCGCAATGGGCGTAGCGCGACGAATAGTGGTCGGGATCGGGCTGGTCGGGTGCCACGCCGAGGCCGGCCGCGGAGCGGATATTGGGCTCGTAGAAATTCTTCCACGCAGCCTTCGGCCACATGAAGGTCTTGTAGTAGAAGCCCGCCGAGAAGAACGGCGAGGCGAGGTCGTTGACCGCGCCGACGTCGAAGGAAAGCGACGGCCAGCGGTTCTGCGAGGCGACGTCGAGCCCGTCATAGAGCTCCTGCACGGTGGCGCGCACGTTGGGCGTCTTGCGCGCGGCGTCGCGGGTGACGGTGACCAGCGCGTTGGGCTCCTCGGCGCCGGCCGACAGGATGCCGCGCGGGCGGTGGTACTTGAACGAGCGGCCGACGAGATGCACGCCGTTGGCGAGCAGCGCCGAGGCGACGGTGTCGCCGGCCAGCCCAGTCATCGCCTTGCCGTCGAAGGTGAAGCGCGCGGTCTTCGCCGGCGTCAGGCGGCCCTGGCCGGAAATGCGGTAGGAACCGGCCATCATGCCTCTCCCTTGGTCGAGCGCTTGCTGGTGGGTTTTTCGTTGAGCTGGTCCGGCGGGCGGTTGGCCCAGGCGGCGGGCCCGCCCTCGGCGGAGAGCCTGGAGATGTCGGGCTTCGGCTCGCCGGCCTTGTAGGTCAGCATGAACTTGTCGGAGACCGAGTCGCGCACCGCGTTGAAGAAGCGGGCGCAGCCATGGACGTGGCGCCAGCGCTCGAAGGTGACGCCCTTGGGATTCGAACGGATGAAGAAGAACTTCTCGAAGTCCTCGTCGCTGATCGCGGCGATGTCGGTCGGCCGGGCGATATGGGCCTCGCCGGCGTTGCGGAACTCGAGCTCGGGGCGCTCTTCCTCGCAATAGGGGCAATGGATCAGGAGCATTTTTCCCTCGCTGAATTCAGTGCGCCACGGCGGCGGCTGCCGCCTCGTCGATCAGGCGGCCGGTGCGGAAGCGCTCCAGCGTGAACGGCGCGTTGATCGGGTGCGGCTCGTCGCGGGCGATGGTGTGGGCAAAGACGTTGCCCGAGCCGGGCGTCGCCTTGAAGCCGCCCGTGCCCCAGCCGCAATTGACGTAGAGCCCCTTCACCGGCGTCTTGGCCAGGATCGGCGAGCGGTCCGGCGTGACGTCGACGATGCCGCCCCAGGAGCGCAGCATCTTCATGCGCGTGAACATGGGGAACATCTCGCAGATGGCGTCGAGCGTGTGGTTGATGATGTGCAGGCCGCCGGTCTGCGAATAGGAGGTGTACTGGTCGGTGCCGGCGCCGATGACCAGTTCGCCCTTGTCCGACTGCGAGATGTAGGCGTGCACCGTGTTGGACATGACCACGCAGGGGAACACCGGCTTGACCGGCTCGGACACCAGGGCCTGCAGCGGGTAGCTTTCGAGCGGCATGCGCACGCCGGCCATGTCCATGATGACCGAGGTGTGGCCGGCCGCGACGACGCCGACCTTCTTGGCGCCGATGAAGCCCTTCGAGGTCTCGACGCCGGAGACGCGGCCGTCGGCGGTGCGGCGCACGCCGGTGACCTCGCAGTTCTGGATGATGTGGACGCCGCGGTCGGAGGCGCCGCGAGCATAACCCCAGGCGACCGCGTCGTGGCGGGCGGTGCCGCCGCGGCGCTGCAGGGTCGCGCCCACCACCGGGTAGCGGGCACTGGCCGAGATGTTGAGCGGCGGGCAGTAGGCCTTGGCTTCCTCCGGCGTCAGCCACTCGTTGTCGATGCCGTTGAGGCGGTTGGCATGCACGTGGCGCTTCAGCACCTGCACGTCGTGCACGTTGTGCGCCAGCATCATGACGCCGCGCGCCGAATACATGACGTTGTAGTTGAGGTCTTGGCTGAGGCCGTCCCACAGCTTCACGGCGTGGTCGTAGATGCCGGCCGATTCGTCATAGAGGTAGTTCGAGCGGATGATGGTGGTGTTGCGGCCGGTGTTGCCGCCGCCGAGCCAGCCCTTTTCCAGCACGGCCACATTGGTGATGCCGTGCTCCTTGGCCAGATAATAGGCCGTGGCGAGGCCATGGCCGCCGGCGCCGACGATGATGACGTCGTATTCGCTCTTCGGTTCGGGCGAGGACCATTGCTCCTCCCAGCCCTTGTGGCCGCGCATCGCCTCTCGGGCTATGGCAAAAACCGAATATTTCCGCATTTTTTCAGGGCCTCGCAGATGCCGGAAGCGTCAGAGCGCGAGGTGTAGCACTAGCGAAAAGCTGATGTCACCCTTGCCCTGTTTGCGACGACCCCTGCCGCTTTGCGCCGCCTGTTTGCGACACCCCTTTTTGCCGCAGGTATCGGGTGGCCGGCCAGCCGCGGCATTGCAACCGCCGGGGCCATGCTCCAGCTAGGAGCCGTCAGGCCGCGCCGAGACGCGCGGCCTTCATGTTCGGCAGGAAGATGGTGAGCAGGCCGAGCATCGGCAGATACGAGCAGATGACGAAGACGTACTCGATGCCGCGCACGTCGGCCACCACGCCGAGCACGGCGGCGGCGATGCCGCCGATGCCGAAGGCGAAGCCGAAGAAGATGCCGGCGATCATGCCGACGCGGCCCGGCACCAGTTCCTGCGCGAAGACGACGATGGCCGAGAAGGCCGAGGCGAGGACCAGGCCGATCACCACCGTCAGCACCTTGGTCCAGAACAGGTCGGCATAGGGCAGCATGAGCGTGAAGGGCAGCACGCCGAGGATCGAGAACCAGATCACGGTCTTGGCGCCGAAGCGGTCGCCGACGGGGCCGCCGAGGAAGGTGCCGACGGCGGCCGAACCGAGGAACAGGAACAGCAGATATTGCGATTCCTGCACCGACACGCCGAACTTCTCGATGACGTAGAAGGTGTAGAAGCTCGACAGGCTCGCCGTGTAGGCCTGCTTGGAAAGGACGAGGATGGCGAGCACGACGAGCGCCGAGAGCACCTTGCGGCGCGGCAGCGGATTGAACAGCGTGGGTGCCGCCCGCTTGGCGGCGGTGGCGATGTGGCGGCTGTACCAGACGCTGACGCGGACGAGCACGACGATGCCGACCATGGCGGCGATGGAGAACCAGGCGATGCCGCCCTGCCCCAGGGGCACGACGATGAAGGCGGCCAGCAGCGGCCCGAGCGCCGAGCCGAAATTGCCGCCGACCTGGAACAGCGACTGGGCGAGGCCGAAGCGCCCGCCGGAGGCGAGCCGCGCCACGCGCGACGATTCCGGGTGGAAGATGGCGGAGCCGAGGCCGACGAAGGCGGCGCCGACCAGGAGCATCTCATAGCTGCGGCCAAAGGCCAGGGTGAGCAGGCCGATGAGCGTCAGGCACATGCCGAACGGCAGCGAGAACGGCAGCGGCTTCTTGTCGGTGTACATGCCGATCACCGGCTGCAGCAGCGACGCCGTCACCTGGAAGGTCGTGGTCAAGAGGCCGATCTGCCAGAAGTCGAGCCGGTAGTCCGTCTTCAGCATCGGATAGAGCGACGAGATCAGCGACTGCATGACGTCGTTGAGGAAGTGGCTGAAGCTGACCGCGAGCAGGATGGCGAACACCGTTCCCTGGGCAGTGGACGAGCGGGCGGGCAAGGCGGTGTCGGTCACGGCGCAACTCCGGGCGGCATTCTCGGCGGACAGGTTGCAATAGACCTGCCGACGGGCGCTTTCATGGTGCACGCTGCGGTACCGTGCGGTCCAGCTCTGAGCCCCTATTTCCGTGCGCCAGGGCAAAAACCGCCCCGGGCGTGATGCCGTAGCGGCGCGGAAGCGGCGGGTCATGCGGCACTGGTCGGCTAAGCCGGCGGCCGCAGCGGCCTCCCGCTTCGCCCTTCGCCTGCGCCATGCGCAGCAACTTCGTCGAAGGCCTTGCATGGCGGATGCGAAGATGAGAGAGGCTTGGGCCGCAAGCCTGGCTGGCGCGAAGCCATGCCTCCGCCCGCCGTTTCGCACAGGCCGCGCAAATGCTGCTTTGCAGTGGACAAGCGGCCCCGATTCTGCTATCAGCCGCCCACAAATTCGCGGTGAAGCCCATCGCGGAGGCGTTTTGGCTATTGCCGGAGCCTTCAGATTTCGAACACGAAAGACAGGATCACACGTGCAGGTACTCGTCCGCGACAACAATGTTGACCAGGCGCTTCGCGCGCTGAAGAAGAAAATGCAGCGCGAAGGCATCTTCCGTGAAATGAAGATGCGCGGTCACTACGAGAAGCCGTCCGAGAAGCGCGCCCGCGAGAAGGCAGAAGCCGTCCGCCGCGCCCGCAAGCTGGCCCGCAAGCGCGCCCAGCGTGAAGGCCTGCTGCCGAGCACCCCGCGTCCGGCTCCTGCCGCCGGTGCCCGTCCGGCGCGTTGATCCGCCAATTTTTGGTCCTTTTCGAAGGATAACGACGAGGTGGGGCGACTAGACATCGCCGCCACCTTTTTGTTTTGTCCGGATTCCTGCCGGACGCCGCGCCAACTGCCGGGGCGCAAGCGAGGGACGCCAGCGATGAATGCAGCCACGAGCAGCCGCAAGTCTTCCATGCGCGGAGGCGCCGTGACGGCTCTCGTGCTTGTGGCGCTGGCCGCCGCCGGCTGCCAGTCCTCATCCGGCCCGGCCGGCGAACTGACCCGGATCGACACCGCGCAGGGCTCGGCCGAGAACATCGCCTCGCTGAGCTCGGTGATCTCGAGCAATCCGAACGATCCCGAGACCTACAACGTGCGCGGCTCGGCCTATGGCCGCGGCGGCAAGTACCGCGAGGCGCTGCAGGATTTCGACCGGGCGCTGCAGCTCAACCCGAACTTCTACCAGGCCTATTCCAACCGCGCGCTGATCCACCGCTTCATGGGCGACCAGACCGCTGCGCTGGCGGACTACAACAAGGCCATCCAGCTGAACGATTCCTACGACGCGGCCTATATCGGCCGCGGCAACCTGTACCGCAAGGCCGGCCGCACCCAGGACGCCTTCAACGACTTCCAGAAGGCGATCCAGCTCGACACCACCGACCCGCGCGCCTACCACAATCGCGGCCTGATCTACCAGCAGCAGGGCCAGCACGCCTTCGCCATCGAGGATTTCTCCAAGGCGATCTCGCTGGCGCCGGACTCGGCCGAACCGTACAACGGCCGCGGCCTTTCCTACCTCGCCACCAACGACGAGGACAATGCCTTCGCCGACTTCAACATGGCGATCAAGCTCGACGGCAAGATCGCCGAGAGCTGGGCCAACCAGGCGCTGATCTACGAGCGCCGCGGCGACAAGGCCAAGGCTGCCAAATCCTACGCCGAGGCGGTCCGGCTGGACCCCAACTACAAGCCGGCGGTCGACGGCCTGGCGCGCACGCGCGGCGCCTGATCGCTGCGCCGCAGCGAGCCGGCCGCCGCCATTCCGCCATAGCCCGGCCGGCCGCGCGGGAACCTTTCGACGGCGAACCGGTTGCTATTGCCGTGAAAGGAGACCAGCCATGAAACAACTGCTGCTTGCCGCACTGGCGCTTCTGCCGCTCTCGCTGCCGGCCCACGCCCAGTTCGGCGCGAAGCTGGGCATGCTCACCTGCACGGTCGACGGCGGCGCCGGCTTCGTCGTCGGATCGAGCAAGGACATGCACTGCACCTTCAAGCCGTCCTTCGGCGACCGTGCGCCGCAAAGCTATTCCGGCCGGATCAACAAATACGGCATCGATATCGGCACCACGTCGGGCGCGGTCATGCAATGGCTGGTGCTGGCCCCCAGCAAGGACGTCTACGCCCCCGACGTGCTGGCCGGCAACTATGTCGGCGCCAGCGCCGAGGCGACCGTTGCGGTGGGCCTCGGGGCAAATGTGCTGGTCGGCGGATCGAGCCGCTCGATCGCGCTCCAGCCGCTCAGCGTCCAGGCCCAGACCGGGCTCAACATGGCGCTCGCCGTCGGCGCGCTGCAATTGGTGAGCGCCGCGGCCAAGTAGCCACAAGCCGCCAGGACCTGACATCTGTCGCACCGGCGCTCGCGCCGCCGGTGCGGCAAACGCGGTTTCGCCGCCCGCCGCTTGCAATCGGCGGCCAAAACCGCAAAGATCAGCCATCTCAGATGTACGTGGGCTCCGCCGAGGAAGGAGCAGTTCATCCGGCCTGAGCGGCGCGTCGATGCTTCGGCGCGCGCATGCTGGCGCGGCGGGTGGACATCATGCGGTACCGGGAAGTTCAGGACCAGCTTCGAACCATCGGCATTCTGATCAGCAAGCGCGGCAACAGGATTCGCGTCAACCATTTCGGCGGCATCGAAGACACCGCCTACTATACCGACAGCCTCGACGACGCGCTCGCCGCCGGCATGAAGATGGCGCGGCCGGACCATCTCCCGCGCAGCTGGTGCTCGTACCGCCGCTGACATTTCGCCCTGCTGCCGCAACCGCTGCCCCCGCGCTGCCCCTTTCGCAAACCTCCGTTCCGGGGCAAACATGCGGCCCGGGTCGACGACCTGTTTCGCTCGAGGGGGATCCATGCCGGACACGGCCAATCTGATTGCTTTCGCGGCCATTGCGCTCGGCATGGTGCTGACGCCGGGGCCCAACATGATCTACCTGGTATCGCGCTCGCTCAGCCAGGGCCCCAGGGCCGGGCTGATCTCGCTCGGCGGCGTGGCGCTCGGTTTCGTCGTCTACATGCTGTGCGCGGCCTTCGGCATCACCGCGCTGGTGCTTGCCGTCCCCTACGCCTACGACGCGATCCGCTTCGCCGGTGCCGCCTATCTCCTGTGGCTGGCATGGCAGGCGATCCGCCCCGGCGGTCGCTCGCCGTTCCATGTGCGCGAGCTGCCCAGGGACAGGCCGCGCAAGCTGTTCGCCATGGGCTTCTTCACCAACCTGTTCAACCCCAAGGTTGCGGTGCTCTACCTGTCGCTGCTGCCGCAGTTCATCGACCCGGCGGCCGGCAGCGTGCTGACCCAGCTTCTGGTGCTCGGCTCGATCCAGATTTGCATCAGCGTTTCGGTGAACTCGATCATCGCGCTCACCGCGGGTTCGATCTCGCAGTTCCTGAACGGCAACCCCGGCTGGCTGAAGATCCAGCGCTGGCTGATGGGCACGGTGCTGGCCGGGCTTGCGGTGAGGATGGTGACGGAAGCGCAGCGGTAGCAGATCCCCTTCGCCCCTTTGTGGGTGTTTGGACCGGGGAGATCGCGAACAGGTGTGCGGAGACACCCCACCCTTTATCCCTCCCCACAAGGGGGAGGGAGTCGCCGGCGCAGCCGCTTGTCCCTTCTCCACGCCTGCGGGGAGAAGGTGCCGGCAGGCGGATGAGGGGCAGCGCGACGACGCATGTCGGCGAAGAGACGCATTGTCCCAAACGCAAAAAGCCCGGCGTGAGCCGGGCTTTTGTCTGCCGTGCGAGTTGTCGGCGTGGCGTTGGCCGAGCCTTCGGCTCAGTGGTCCATGGCCTTGACGATCTCCTCGGTCATCTTCTTGGCGTCGCCGAGCAGCATCATGGTGCCGTCCTTGTAGAACAGCGTGTTGTCGATGCCGGCGTAGCCGGAGCCGAGCGAGCGCTTGACGAACAGGCAGGTGCGGGCCTTGTCGACGTCGAGGATCGGCATGCCGTAGATCGGCGAGTTCTTGTCGTCGCGCGCCGAGGGGTTGGTGACGTCGTTGGCGCCGATGACATAGGCGACGTCGGCCTGGGCGAACTCCGAGTTGATGTCCTCCAGCTCGAACACCTCGTCGTAGGGAACGTTGGCCTCGGCGAGCAGCACGTTCATGTGGCCGGGCATGCGGCCGGCGACCGGGTGGATGGCGTATTTGACTTCCACGCCGTTGGCCTTGAGCTTGTCGGCCATCTCGCGCAGCGCATGCTGGGCCTGGGCCACCGCCATGCCGTAGCCCGGCACGATGATGACCTTCTGGGCGTTCATCATCAGATAGGCCGCGTCGTCGGCGGCACCGGTCTTGACCGTGCGCTGGATGCCGTCGTCGACGGCAGCCGTGGTCTCGCCGCCGAAGCCGCCGAGGATGACCGAGATGAACGAGCGGTTCATGCCCTTGCACATGATGTAGGAGAGGATCGCGCCCGAGGAGCCGACCAGCGCGCCGGTGATGATCAGCGCCAGGTTGCCGAGCGTGAAGCCGAGCGCCGCCGCCGCCCAGCCCGAATAGGAGTTGAGCATCGAGACGACGACCGGCATGTCGGCGCCGCCGATCGGGATGATCAAGAGCACGCCGAGCACCAAAGACAGCGCCACGATCAGCCAGAAGATGGTGGTCGACTGGGTGGTGACCAGGAGCACGATCAGCACGACCAGGCCGATGCCGAGGGCGGCGTTGATCAGGTGGCGGGCCGGCAGCATGATCGGCTTGCCCGACATGCGGCCGTCGAGCTTGAGGAAGGCGATGACCGAGCCGGTGAAGGTGATGGCGCCGATGGCGACGCCGAGGCTCATCTCGACCAGCGCCTGGCCGTGGATGGCGCCGACCGCGCCGATGCCGAAGCTTTCGGGCGCATAGATGGCGGCGGCCGCCACCATCACGGCGGCCATGCCGACGAGGCTGTGGAAGGCCGCAACCAGCTGCGGCATCGAGGTCATGGCGATGCGGCGCGCGGTGACCGCACCGACGCCGCCGCCGATGGCCAGGCCGAGCACGATCAGGCCGAGGCCGCCCAGCGAGGGCTTCGCCAGCGCCAGCGTGGTGACGATGGCGATGCCCATGCCGATCATGCCGTAGGTGTTGCCCTTGCGGCTGGTGGTCGGGTGCGACAGGCCGCGCAGCGCCAGGATGAACAGGATGCCCGAGACCAGGTAGAGGAAGGAGGCGAGGTTCACGTTCACGTCACTTGTCCTTCTTCTTGTACATGGCCAGCATGCGCTGGGTGACCAGGAAGCCGCCGAAGATGTTGACGGCGGCGAGCGCCATGGCGACGAAGCCGAAGCCGGTGGCGAGCCCGGAGGCGGCGATGCCGACGGCCAGCAGCGCGCCCACCACGATCACCGAGGAGATGGCGTTGGTCACCGCCATCAGCGGCGTGTGCAGGGCCGGGGTCACCGACCAGACCACGTAATAGCCGACGAAGATCGCCAGCACGAAGATGGCGAAGCGGAACACGAACGGGTCGATCGCCCCGCCGGACGCCGCATGCGCGACATTGCCGGCGGCTTCCGCCGCCCCTTGCGTATTGGCCAGTTCCTGCACGCCGAGCCGGACCGCGGCCACCGCCTGATCGAGCTGGTCGAGCGCTTTTTCGAGAGCCGTCTGTTCCATCACGCATCTCCCCCGGAGATCGACTTGGCTGATTTCTTGGCAGCGGCCGGTTTCCTGGCGGCGGCCGGTTTGTCGGACTTGGCGGCGGCCTTCTTCGCCGCCGGCCTGGCGGCCGCACCGTCGGTCGCCGGATCATCGCCGCGGTTCTGGCCCGGCACCACCGGCTTGGGCTTGTCCGCCGCGGCAGCCGCCGCATTGGCGAAGTTGGGGTGCACCACCTTGCCGGCGTCGGTCAGCATCGTCGCCTTGACCAGCTCGTCGTCGCGGTTGATGGCGATCTTCTTGGCGCCCTTGTCGATCATCGTCTCGAGGAAGGCGAACAGGTTCTTGGCATAGAGCAGCGAGGCGGACGCCGCGACGCGGCCCGGTACGTTGAGGTGGCCGACGATCTTGACGCCGTTGCCGGTGGTGACGACCTTGCCGGCAACCGCGCCCTCGACATTGCCGCCGCGCTCGACCGCGAGGTCGACCAGCACCGAGCCCGGCTTCATCGCCGCGACCATCTGGGCCGACACCAGCTTCGGCGCCGGACGGCCCGGGATCAGCGCGGTGGTGATGACGATGTCCTGCTTGGCGATGTGCTCGGCGGTCAGCGCCGCCTGCTTGGCCTGGTACTCCTTGGACATCTCCTTGGCGTAGCCGCCGGCGGTCTCGGCCTGCTTGAACTCGTCGTCCTCGACGGCGATGAACTTGGCGCCGAGCGAGGCGACCTGTTCCTTCACCGCCGGGCGCACGTCGGTGGCCGTCACGATGGCGCCGAGGCGGCGCGCGGTGGCGATCGCCTGCAGGCCGGCGACGCCGACGCCCATGATGAACACCTTGGCCGCCGGCACCGTGCCCGCCGCCGTCATCATCATCGGCAGGGCGCGGTCGTATTCGGCCGCCCCGTCGATCACCGCCTGGTAGCCGGCGAGGTTGGCCTGCGAGGAAAGCACGTCCATCACCTGGGCGCGCGTGATGCGCGGCATGAATTCCATGGCGAATGCGGTGACCCCGGCTTTCGCCATCGCCGCGACCGCCGCATCGTTGCCATAGGGGTCCATCGTGGCGAGCACCGCGGCCCCCGCCTTGTAGCCCTTGAGCTCGGCTTCGCTCGGGCGGCGCACCTTGAGCACGACATCGGCCTTGCCGGCATCCGCCGCCTTGCCGATCCTCGCCCCCGCCGCCTGGTAGTCGGCGTCGGTGATGCGCGACAGGGTGCCGGCGCCCGCCTCGACGACCACCTCGAAGCCGAAGCCGACGAGGCGTTTCACCGTCTCAGGCGAACCACCAACGCGACCCTCGTTCGGGTCTGTTTCCTTCGGTATGAATATTGCCTGGCCCACCGCTACGTCCTTTCGGTTGGAACCTTACCAAACGTAAAGTGCCTGACGCGAAAAGTTGCGTCGGCCTCTACCAACGAAATTCGCACGGGACGGGGCCGGAGGCCGGCGTCCCAGAAATCACATCGAAGCCGCGCCCCGCCGGGCGCGCAGGCAGCATCGGCACACGCCGCCGGTCCGCAATCAGGTCGTTCAGAGCGAAGACTGCCTGTTCCAACCCATCCCCATCAGGAGGGAGCGGACGCGGAAAACCCGCGGCTGCGCGGAGAAAATGTCAGGTGATATGGGTCGGGACGTCGCGGAGCAGGTAGCCGCCGACGGCGCAGATGATCAGGAACAGCACCGCGGACGAGAAGAAGCCGGCGGGCGTGAAGAAGCCGAAGGCCATGGCGACGATCAGTGCCACGCAGACCAATGTGCCGTATTTCGCCAGGGTGATGAAGGTCGAATAGGTTTTCTCGTGCTCGGCGTAGTCCATATCTGCGCCAAGTTCGATCGGGCCGGTCGGCGTGTGGTCAGCCATGAGAGTCCCCTCCGGAATACGAGTTCAAGGGCACATAGCGAAATGCGCGCGGCAGGGCAATGGAAAGATTGCCTTTCGCCGTGCGACAAGAATATCAACGGATTGTCGGGCAATCACCGCACATATCGACGCAGGGGCTCAGGCGAGCCAGCGCTTGCGCCGCTTGTAGTGCTTGACGTCACGGAATGATTTTCGCCCTTCGCCGCCAACGCCGAGATAGAATTCCTTCACGTCCTCGTTCTCGCGCAACGCCTGTGCTTCGCCGTCGAGAACCACGCGGCCGGACTCGAGGATGTAGCCGTATTTGGCATAGCGCAGCGCCACCCCGGCATTCTGCTCGGCGAGCAGGAAAGACACCCCCTGGTCCTCGTTGAGTTTCCGAACGATCTCGAAAATTTCCTCGACCAGCTGCGGCGCGAGCCCCATCGACGGCTCGTCGAGCAGAATCATCTTCGGCCGCGACATCAAAGCCCGCCCGATGGCCACCATCTGCTGCTCGCCGCCCGAAGTGTAGCCGGCCTGGCTGGTGCGCCGCACCTTGAGGCGCGGGAAATAGTCGTAGACGAGGTCGAGGTCGGCGCGCACGGCGGCCTTGCCGTCGCGGCGGGTGAAGGCGCCGGACAGGAGATTGTCCTCGACGGTGAGATGGCCGAAGCAGTGGCGGCCCTCCATGACCTGGATGCAGCCGCGCCTGACGAGCTGGTTGGGCGACAGCGCCTGCACCTGGTCGCCGTCGAAGACGATGGTGCCCTTGGTGACCTCGCCGCGCTCGGCGAGCAGAAGGTTGGAGATCGCCTTGAGCGTGGTGGTCTTGCCGGCGCCGTTGGCGCCCAAAAGCGCGGTGATGCCGCCGGCCGGCACCGACAGCGAAACGCCCTTCAGCACCAGGATGACATGGTCGTAGATCACCTCGATGTTGTTGACCGAGAGGATCGGCGCCGGGGCGTTCTTCGGCTCGAGGTCGGAACCGGTCTTGCTCGTCATCTTCGTCCTCCCGTTCAGCGCCTTGCCGCCAGCCCTCTCCCCGCGGTGGCGGGGAGAGGGTGCCGGCGAGAGGCGCCGCTACGCCCGGATCGGAGGAGCATTTCGGGCGATGTCCCGGCCCCTCGCCTGTTCAAGTTTCGCCCGCCTGCCTGTGGAGCGGGCGACCGCACTACATCTTGCACTCTTCGTTGACCGGCCAGGGCGCGTTGGCCTCGGCGTATTTCTTGGCCTCCGCCTCGACCAGCGGCGCGATCATGTCCTGGTCGGCCGACAGGAGATCGGAGACCTTGACGAACTTGGCGCCGTCCCACTGCAGCATCCAGGCGCCGGCATGGCCGGCATGGTTGTTGCAGGCGGTGGAGAACGGACCGATCATGCCGGCCATGCCTATGGAGGCGAGCCTGGCCTCGTCGAGCTTGAGGTTCTCGAGGCCCCAGCGCAGCTGCTCTGCATTGACCACCTTGGTGCCGAACTTCTCCTGCGCGGCCTTGATGCCCTCGACGGTGAACATCGAGATCAGCACGCCGCGCTGATAGAACACCCAGTCGAACTCGCCGGCGCCGATCTGCGACTTGCCGGCGTCGACGACGTACTTCTTGATGTCCTGCATCGCCTGGGAGTTGGAATCGGGCAGGCTCCACGACAGCGAGCGATAGCCCTTGCCCGCCTCGCCGACCGACTTCATGTCGCCGTCATGGCCGGACCACCAGATGCCGACGAACTTGTCCATCGGGAACTTGGTCTTGACCGCCTCGGTGACCGCGCCGACATTCATCGCGCCCCAGCCCCACATCAGCACGAAATCCGGGCGTTCGCGCCGGATCTGCAGCCACTGTGCCGACTGGTTCTGCATCTCCTTCACCCCGACGGGGATCGGCAGGAAGGTGAAGCCGTATTTGTCGGCATAGGCCTTGAGCAGCGGGATCGGCTCCTTGCCGTAGGGCGCGTCGAGATGCAGCAGCACGATCTTCTTGCCCTTGAGGTTCTCGACATTACCGTCGGAGATGCTCTTGAGGATCATCGAGGCGCCGTCCCAGTAGGTGGCCGGCGGGTTGAAGGCCCACTGGAAGACCTTGCCGTCGGTCATCGGCGAGAAGCCGTAGCCGGGGGCGAGGATCGGCACCTTGTCGACGTTGGACTTGGGCAGCACCTGCAGCGTGATGCCGGTCGACCAGGGCTGGGTGACGATGCTGGTCGCCTTGGTCTTCTCGTAGCACTCGGCGCCCTTCTCGGTGTTGTAGCCGGTCTCGCACTCGTCGTAGTTCAGCTTGACGCCGTTGACGCCGCCGTCGCGCTCGTTGAGCATCAGCATGTAGTCGCGCTGGCCGTTCATCAGCGGCGTGCCCGTCGCCGCGAACGGCCCGGTACGGTAGGACAGGTTGGTGACGTTGATCGCGTCTTCCGCGGCGAGCGCCGGCACCGCCAGCGCGGTGCCGACGAGCAACGCCACCGGCAGCAGGGTCTTCTTCAGGAACGTCTTCATTCTGGTCTCCTCCACTTGGTCGCTTTCTCCGTTCGGATCGGGTCGACCGGCCCGTCTCGAAGGCCGCCCCGGCGTCAGTGCGGGAACGGCCACATGATGAGTTTCTCCCGGATGATCGCCCAGAAGCGGGCGAGCCCGTGCGGCTCGATGATCAGGAAGGCGATGATGAGTGCGCCAATGGTCATGGTGTTGAGGTGCTCGACCGCAGCCGAGCTGACCGGCAGGCCGAGCGCCGCCGGCAGGGCGCTGATGATGACCGGCAGCGCCACGATCAGGATCGCGCCGAGGAAGTTGCCGAGGATCGAGCCGAGGCCGCCGATGATGGCGATGAACAGCACGCGGAACGACAGCGGGATGTCGAACAGCACCGGCTCGGCCGCGCCGCGCCACAGGAACACGAACAGCGCGCCGGCGACGCCGACGATGTAGGACGACACGGCGAAGGCCGACAGCTTCGCCTTCATCAGGTTGATGCCGACGAGCTCGGCGGCGATGTCCATGTCGCGCACCGACTTCCAGATGCGGCCGACGCGGCCGCGGGTGACGTTGATCGACAACAAGGTGACCAGCGCGACCACGCAGAGCACGAAATAATACTGCACCACCGCGCTCGCGTTCGGGCCGGCGACGGTGATGCCGAACATGTCGATGTTGGGCACCTGGATCGCGCCCGAGGAATTGTAGTTGTAGAGCCAGGCCCATTTCTCGAACAGCCAGACCAGGAAGAACTGGGCGGCGAGCGTGGCGATGGCGAGGTAGAAGCCCTTGATCCTGAGCGACGGCAGCCCGAAGGCGACGCCGATCGCCGCCGAGAAGAAGCCCGACAGCGCGATCGCCACGACGATGTTCAGCTCGGGGAAGATGCTGACCAGCTTGTAGCAGGCATAGGCGCCGACGCCCATGAAGGCGCCGGTGCCGAGCGACAGCTGGCCGGCGAAGCCGGTTAGGATGTTGAGCCCCAGCGCCGCGAGCGCATAGATCAGCACCGGCACGAGCAGCGCCTTGAACACGAATTCGCTGGCCGTCATCGGGAAGACGACGAAGGCGAGCAAGAGGATGAAGCCGAGCAGCAGCGCGTCCTGTCTGACCGGGAACAGCGCGTGGTCGGCATGGTAGGAGGTCTTGAACTGGCCGGCTGTGCGATAGAGCATGGCCTCACACCCGCTCGATGATGCGTTCGCCGAACAGGCCCTGCGGCCGGAACAGGAGAACGACGAGGGCGAAGACGAAGGCGAACCAGGTTTCGGTGTTGCCGCCGAGCAGCGGCTGGCCCCAGTAGATCTCGAACAGCTTCTCCAGCACGCCGATGGCGATGCCGCCGACGATGGCGCCGAGCACGGATTCGAGCCCGCCCAGCATCAGCACCGGCAGCGCCTTGAAGGCGATGACCTCGAGCGCGAAGGACACCCCTGCCCGTGCGCCCCAGACGATGCCGGTGGCGAGCGCTATGACGCCGGCGATGAACCAGACCAGCACCCAGATGGTCGACAGCGAGATGCCGACCGAGAGCGCCGCCTGGTGGTCGTCGCCCAGCGCCCGGATGGCGCGGCCCATCTTCGAGCGGTTGAGGAACAGGATCAGCCCGGCGACCAGGAGCACCGCGCCGATGACGGCGGTGACGTCCTTCTGCTCGATGGAGACGAAGCCGCCGAAGGGTTCGAACTCGAAGCTGCCGGTGGGGATGAACAGCTGCTCGGTGATCATCACCTTGTTCTCGCCGCCGAAGATGAGTTCGCCGAAGCCGACGAGGAACAGCGTGATGCCGATCGTGGCCATGAACAGGATGATGTCGGGTTGGTTGACCAGCGGCCTGAGCACGACGCGCTCGATGGCGACCGCGAGCGCGAACATGACAGCAAGCGTCATCGGCGCGGCGAGCAGCGCCGGCACCCCCTTCTCGTGCAGGCCGACAAGCGTCAGCGCCGCGAACACCACCATGATGCCCTGGGCGAAATTGAAGATGCGCGACGACTTGTAGATGAGCACGAAGCCGAGGGCGATGAGGGCGTAGAGCACGCCGGCCACCAGCCCCTCCCACAGCACCTGGAGGAGGAAGTCGGGCGCACCGAACATGTCGCCGAAGGGCTTCACCAGGATGGCGTTCAGGAGATCCATGACGACGGCTCCGCATCTACAGCGTTTCCGCTTTTCTTCGAATCGCGGAAACGCTCCATCTCTTTGTTTTTGCGCAATTCCGGACGGAAAACCGCTCCGCACTTTTCCTGGAATTGCTTTAGGGTCGGCAAAGGTGGTTCATTGCCAACCCGAGCCGGTGAGGGGGAGCGTTCAAACATGCGTGCGCCTCACCCCGCCAGCTGCGGGAACAGGCCGATGAGGCCGACGATGATGAGGTAGATGGCGACGATGTAGTTGAGCAGCCTGGGCATCACGAGGATCAGGACGCCGGCGATCAGCGAGATGAGCGGTGCGAGCGGAACCATCATGGAAGCCTCCTCAATGTGCGACGCCGAGATAGGCGTCGATGACCTGCTGGTTGGACTTGACCTCGTCGGGCGGGCCGTCGGCGATCTTCTTGCCGTAGTCGAGCACGACCACCCGGTCGGATAGATCCATGACCACGCCCATGTCGTGCTCGATCAGCGCGATGGTGGTGCCGCGCTGCCGGTTCACGTCGAGGATGAAGCGGCTCATGTCCTCCTTCTCCTCGAGGTTCATGCCGGCCATCGGCTCGTCGAGCAGCAGCAGCGACGGCTCCATGGCGAGCGCGCGGCCGAGTTCGACGCGCTTCTGCAGGCCGTAGGGCAGCTTGCCGACCGGGACGCGCCGGATGTGCTGGATCTCGAGGAAGTCGATGATCTCCTCGACGACGCGGCGGTGCTCGATCTCCTCGGCCAGCGCCGGGCCGTGCCAGAGCATCTGCCAGAACAGGTTGCGCCGCATCAGCACCGAGCGGCCGGCCATGATGTTGTCGAGCGTCGACATGCCCTTGAACAGCGCGACGTTCTGGAAGGTGCGGGCGATGCCCTGGCGGACGGCGTGGTGCGGCTTCATCGCCCGGCGCTCCTGGCCGCGGAACACGATGGTGCCCTGCTGCGGCGCGTAGAAGCCGTTGATGACGTTGAGCATCGACGTCTTGCCGGCGCCGTTGGGCCCGATGATGGCGCGGATCTCGCCCTTGCGCACGTCGAACGAGATGTCGGTGATGGCCTTCACGCCGCCGAAGGACAGCGAGACGTTCTTCACCTCCATCAGGAGGCCGCCGGGGGCGATGCCGTCGTCGGCCGCGGCGACCGGCTGCGGGCTGGCGTGGATGTTCATTCCGCCGCCTCCCGCGCCGCCGCGCCCTCGGCGCCGAAGGTCCTGACGTCCATGATCTGGACCGTCGCCTTGATGCGGCCCTTGCGGCCGTCCTCGTAGGTCACCTCGGTGTCGACGAATTTCTCCGTCGAGCCGTCGTAGAGCGCCTCGATGAGCGGCGCGTAGCGGTCGGCGACGAAGGCGCGGCGCACCTTCATGGTCCGCGTCAGCTCGCCGTCGTCGGCGTCGAGCTCCTTGTGCAGGATGAGGAAGCGCCTGATCTGGGCGCCCGCCATCATCGGCTCGCGCGACAGGCGCCGGTTGGTTTCCTCGACGTTGCCGGCGATCATGCGATAGACCTCGGGGTGGCCGGCGAGCTCCTGGTAGGAGGCATAGGCAATGTTGTGGCGCTCGGCCCAGTTGCCCACCGCCTGCAGGTCGATGTTGACGAAGGCGGAAGCGAAGCCGCGACCGTCGCCATAGGCGACCGCCTCCTTGATGTTTGGGAAGAACTTCAGCGTGTTCTCAATGTATTTGGGCGCGAACAGCGCACCCGTCGCGAGCTTGCCGACGTCCTTGGCGCGGTCGATGATCCTGAGCTGGCCGTGCTTGTCGAAGAAGCCGGCATCGCCGGTCTTGACGTAGCCGTCCTCGGTCATCGCCTCCGCGGTCTTGTCGTCCTGGTTGTAGTAGCCGGAGAACTGGCCCGGCGAGCGGAACTGCACTTCGCCGGCGTCGGTGATGCGGATGTCGACATTGGGCGCCGCCGGCCCGACGGTATCGGCGCGCACCTCGCCGTCCTTCTGCACCGTCACATAGAGGAAGGCCTCGGTCTGGCCGTAGAGCTGCTTGAGGTTGATGCCGAGCGAGCGGAAGAACGAGAACAGGTCCTGGCCGATCGCTTCGCCGGCGGTGTAGGCGACGCGGATGTTGGAAAGGCCGAGCACGTTCTTGAGCGGGCCGTAGACGAGGAACTCGCCGATGCCGTAGGCGATGCGCCCGGCGAGCGGCACCTGGCGGCCCTCGAGGATGGCTTCGCCGTATCTTTTCGCGACGCCGATGTAGTGGGCGAACATCTTGCGCTTCAGCCAGCCGGCGTCCTCCATGCGGATGGTGACGCTGGTGAGCAGGCCCTCGAAGATGCGCGGCGGCGCGAAATAGAAGGTGGGACCGATCTCGCGCAGATCCTGCGCCACGGTCTCGCTGCTTTCGGGGCAGTTCATCGAGAAGCCGGCGACATAGCCCTGCGCATAGTTGAGATAGTGGTCGCCCACCCAGGCGAGCGGCAGGTAGGCCAGCACGCTGTCATTCTCGGAGAGGCGGTCGAAGACCGCGGTGTCGCGCGCCGCGCTGACCGCGTTGACGGCCTTGATCATCACGCCCTTCGACCGGCCGGTGGTGCCGGAGGTGTAGAGCATGACCGATATCTCGTCGCCGGACGCATCGCGGACGGCGCCTTCCCAGGCGTCGCCGAGCGCGGGGCTGGCGGCGAGCAGCGCCGCCCCCTGCTGCTGGACCTTGCCGAAATCGTGCAGTCCCCTGTGGTCGTAGTCGCGCAGGCCCCGCGGCTCGTCATAGATGACGTCGGTCAGGGCGTGGATCTCGCCGGCGAAGGAGCGGATCTTGTCGACCTGCTCCTGGTCCTGCACGACGGCGAAGCGCACGCCCGCATTGTCGAGCACATAGGCCAGTTCCTCGGCCACCGCGTCGGCATAGACCGGCACGGGCACGGCCCCGAGGGACTGGGCGGCGGCGAAGCTCCAGTAGAGCCTGGGCCGGTTGGCGCCGATGATGGCGATGCGGTCGCCGCGCTCGAGGCCCAGCGCCTGCAAGCCGATGGCGAAGGCGCGGATCTCGGCCAGTTGCTCCTTCCAGGTCCAGCTCTGCCAGATGCCGAAGTCCTTGTGCCGCATGGCAGGGCGGTCGCCAAACCGTTCGGCGTTGAGCAGCAGGAATTTCGGGAACGTATCCATGCCGTCGGCATGCGCCGATGCACCCATGCGCCAGCTCCTCCCGCTTGCCGCATCTTTGGCGGTCGAGCGGGGCATTCTGGCAGGATGCGCGGGGGCGGCAAGCCCGTCCTTAGCATAACGGCCAGCGTTGCCGCCTGCATGGTGGACGTCCGCGCGCGCGGCGATGCCGGCATCGGTCAATGCGTGCTCCTCCCTTTCATCGCGGAGTTTTCTCCGTCTGCCCGGCATCGTGCACCGGCTTTGATTGGGGTGAGGCTATGCGCGAAGACGGTGGCCGATCAACGGGCCGCTTGACAGACAGGACGGCAGGTTGTCTTTTAAATGCGCGGTCCCCGCGCCGCGACCTCCCCCGACATCGGCAAGACGAGTTGCCCCCTCAGCGGATCGCTATGCGCCGTAGTCGCCCAGCCTTTCGGCGTCGATGACGTAGATGCGGCCGTGTTCGGCGCGCAGCAGGCCTTCCTGCTCGAGTTCCTGCAGGCTGCGGTTGGCGACCGGCCGCGATACGCCGGCGAGCAACGCGATCTCCTCCTGGGTGATCTCGACCAGGCTCTTCACATGCGGGTTCAGCACCGGGTTGCACAGCCAGGACAGGTTGCGCGCCACCTTGGCCTTGGGGTCGAGCAGCCGCTCGTATTCGGTCGAGGCGATGAATTGCGCCAGCCGCTCGTTGAGCTGGCGGACGAGAAACCGGTTGAAGCCGACGCTGTTTTCGGTGAGCCAGAAGAAGGTGGCGCGGTTCATCAGCAAAAGATGCGTGTCGCGCAACGCGACGAGATCGTACTTGCGCTGCTCGTCCTTGAGCACCGAGCCTTCGCCGAACCAGCCGCCGGCGCCAAGACCGGCAAAGGTGATCGCCTTGCCGCTGCGGGCAATCGAGCTCATCTTGACGAGGCCGGTGACGATGCCGCCCCAATAGTCCCAGCGATCGCCGCGATGGCAGATGTAGCTGCCCTTGACGAAGTGCTTTTCGGTGACCCCGCGGGTGGCGCGCTCGAGCTCGTCCTCCGCCAGGTCGCGCGACCAGACTGTGCTTCGGACGAGTTCGCTGCGGGATGTCATCGGCCCTCGGAATCGCCGGGCTTCGCGCGTCCCGGCATCGCCCACTTATGGGCGCGGCCGCCTGCCATGGCAAGGCGCGGCGGCAGGGCCGCTCACGCCGCCTCGCGGTAGTATTTCGCGGTCGGAAGGATGGTCAGCGGCGCAAGCTCGCCGGCGGCCGGCCTGCCGAACATCAGCCGCTGCTCCATCGGCGTCGACTTGAAGAACGGGAAGCGCTTGAACGAGCGCTCGCGGATGGCGTTCACGTCGGCGCGGTAGAGCACGACCTTGTTGAAGACCCCGGGATAGGGCCGCGGTTCGCTGATCCGCTCCGAATAATAGATGCGCTTGTAGAACCCGGCATGATCCTCGCGGATAGTAGACAGGCAATATGGCGCCTTGAAATGGAAGCATGCCATGCCCGCGAGCCGCAGGGTAATGTACGGGATCTGGGGATAGACACGCGACCATTCCGGATCCGAGGCGAAGCGGCTCGGACAGATGAAGGTCATCCCCTCCGCAAGCATCGGCAACACGACGTCGCCGAAAGCCTTGGTCGATGGCGATAGCGGCGTTGCCAGCGTGACATGATGGATCCGCAGCGTGCTGACCAGTTGCTGGTCGACATAGACGCCAAACCGGTAGGCATTGGGCGCCTCGTCCAACTCGTCGTGGATCGTGTGGCTCTCGTTGTCGGGGATCATATCGTTCGACCGGTATGATTTATACCTGAGCCGATAGATGTCCTCCAGATCCTCGCCCTTGTCGCACCGACGGTACTCGGTTCGCTCGAGCAGGCTGAAGACGTGCTGCGAAAATGACGACAATGCGTCCGGCACGTCTCCGTTCTTGACGCCGGCTCCACCGCCGGACGTCGCTTGATGGATGGTCATGGCTTTCCCCGTACTTCCGCCCTGGCAGAAGGGTAGCGCGGCCCCTCATGATGTAAAGATGAAAATAAGACAGTTCTCATTTACCTTCCGTTAAGGTTAATAGTTAACGGAAAATTAAGCATATTTTCACGTTAAGCTTCCAGCGGTGGAGAAGATCAGCGGTTGGCGGCCTTGCGCGCCCGGCTCAGGTCCTGTGCGAACGGCCAGACCGTGTTGGACATCGTCTCTATGCCCGAAGACGACAGTGCCGAACCGAACAGGAAGCCCTGCACCAGGTCGGGCTGCACCGCGACGGCCAGGATCTTGAGCTGCTCGAAGGTTTCCACCCCTTCCACGGTCACCGTCAGCCCGAGCGGGCGCGACAGGTCGACTATGCCCTTGAGTAGCTGGAGCGAGCGCGGGTTCTGCGCAACGTCGGCCAGGAAGCTGCGGTCGATCTTGACCTTATCCAGCGGCAGCTTGTGCAGGTAGCTCAGGCTGGAGTAGCCGGTGCCGAAATCGTCGAGCGCGATGCGGACGCCGATGGACTTGAGCTCCTCGACATAGGCCCGCGTCTGCGACTTGTCGTCGAGCAGCGCCGTTTCGGTCACCTCGATCTCCAGGCGGTTGGCCGCAAGACCCGAAGCGGCAAGTGCCGCCCTCACCTTGTCGACGACGTCGCGGCTGCGGAAATCCTTGGCCGAAAGGTTCACCGACACGCTGATCGGGTCGGGCCATTTCGAGCATTCGGCACAGGCCGCCTGCAGCACGAAGGTGCTGATGTCGGAGACGATGCCCATTTCCTCGGCCAGCGGGATGAAGGTCGAGGGCGACACCGGGCCCAGGTCCGGATGGTCCCAGCGGCAGAGCGCCTCGCAACTGGCGATGCGCATGGTGCTCATGGAAACGATGGGCTGGAAGACCACGCGCAAGGCGTTGGCTTCGATAGCGCTCCGGAGATCGGCCTTCATCATCTGGCGATTGCGGAAGGCCGCGTCCATGACCGACTCGAACAGCTGCCAGCCGTTCTTGCCCATATCCTTGGCCTTGTAGAGGGCGAGGTCGGCCTTGACGATCATCGTGTCGACGTCGGAATCGCGAACCCGTGCGAGCACGGCGCCGCCGCTGGCCTGGATGCGCAGGACATGTCCGGCGACGTCCACCTCACCCTGCATCGCTACGAAGATGCGGTCGAGCATCGATCCCAGATGCGCTTCGCTGTCGACCTGGTCGAAATAGATCATGAACTCGTCACCGCCGAAGCGGCTGACCTTGACGTTGTCGCTGGCGAAGACGGCGAGCCGCTCGGCGACCGCGTAGATCAGGCCGTCGCCCACGGGGTGTCCGAGCGTGTCGTTGACGCTCTTGAAGTCGTCCAGGTCGAGCACCGCGAGCGCACAAAGCCGGTCGCGGTCGCCGGCGAACATGCATTCGTCCACGACCTCGTGGAAATAGGCGCGGTTGGGCAGGCCGGTGAGGCTGTCGTAGCGCGCCATGAAGCGGATCTTCTCCTCGGCGGCGACGCGCGCGGTCACGTCCTCGAAGGTGATGACGCCGAGTTCCTGACTGCCCTCGCGGGCCGAAAACTCGAGGAACCGCCCGTTCGACAGCGACACCAGCACCTTGCGGTCCCTGCCCTCGCGCAGCGCCCGTGTCAGCTGCGCCTCGATGTAGCGGCAATCCTTCAGCGCCAGTTGGCCGGCGGCGACGCCGCGCATGAGCAGGCCGTGGATCGACCGCCCGAGCAGCGCCTCCGGCGCGCGCACCGACATCAGATGCGCGGCCTCGGCATTGGCGACGGCAACGCGGCCGTCAGGGCCGAGCATCACCAGGCCGTGCGACATGGTGTTGAGCGCGCGATTGAAGCGCTGGGCGATCCGGTTTGCCTTCTTCTCCTCCGACACGGCGGTGAAAAGCACGTCACGCACGGTGTCGGCAAACTTGCGGATCGCATAGAGGAACGGAATCGACAGCAGTCCGAGCAGGACATGGTAGGGGTCGCCGCGCAAAAGGAAGCCGAGCGAGATCGGCCAGGTCAGCGCGATGATCAGGATGATGACCATCCGCGGCGAACCATAGTTGCGACCGGCAATCGACGTCGCCGTGGCCAGCGTCACGCAAACGGCAGCGATCTCGGCGAACGTATCATGGGCAAAATAGATGCCCGCCAGACAGAAGGCGCCCAAGGCACCGCCGTGCAATGTGCCATACAGGATGTAGTCGTTCTCGCGCTTGCGCGCCTCCTCCCAGGTAGTCGGGGACGGGAGGCTGTTGTACTTGCGGAAATTGCGCATCCGCAGCGTGCCGACCAGCACCATGAACAGCGCCACGGCCAGGTAGAGCGGGTGGCCTGTCTTCCACCACACAAGAACGATCAGGAACGTCTGCGCGACGATACCAACGGCAAGCGTCGAGCCATCGCGGAAAAGCGTTTCCACGAATGGTATGTAGACGTCGACTGGTATCTCGTTGTTTTTTCTGCGCACGTCCGGAGCCCGCATGGCTGACCAAGCACTGGCACATGCGCCTTAAGAAAGGCTTAGAAAGCCCGCTTCCGGCGGGTTCGGCAGCTTCCGGAAAACCTGCCAGGAGCTGTAATCTCGAGTTCAGGTAAACAAGTCGTATCGGCTATTCGGCGGCCTGCAGATCCTCGCGCCGCGGCGCCTGCCGCAGGCGCGCGACCAGCCGGGCGCGTTCGCCCGCCGCCTTGCCCATGCTCGCATGCTTGACATGGCCGTAGCCGCGGACGAGCTGCGGCACCGAGGCGAGCGCCGCAGCTGCCTCGACGTTGCCAGGACCGAGCGAGGCGCGGATGAGGTCGAGGTCGGCCTCGTAGGCGGCGAGCAGCTCGCGCTCCGAGCGCCGTTCGGCGGTGTAGCCGAAGACGTCGAACATCGTCCCGCGCAGGCCCTTCATCGCCGCCAGCAGCCTGAACGCCTTCATCATCCAGGGGCCGAAGCTCGACTTGCGCGGACTGCCGTCCGCACCCTTCCTGCCGAGGATCGGCGGCGCGAGGTGGAACTCCAGCCGGTCGTAATCCTGGAACTGCTTCGACAGCTCGCGCTGGAAGGACCCGTCTGTGTAGAGCCGCGCGACCTCGTATTCGTCCTTGATCGCCATCAGCTTGAACAGGCTGCGCGCCGCAGCTTCGGTGACCGCGGTCGAGCCCGGCACGGCGCCTGATTCCGCCGCGCGGATGGCTGCGACACGGGTCCTGTAGCGATCCGCATAGGCGGCGTCCTGATAGGCGGCCAGGAATTCCGCGCGACGCGCAATCACCTCGTCGACGGTTTGCGCCACGGCAGGTTCCTCGCCATGGCCGGATCGCTCGACCATGGCGCGGACGAAGCCGGGCTCATGCGCGGCGCGGCGCCCCCAGCGGAAGGCGGTGACATTCATCGCCACCGCCTCGCCGTTGAGCTCGATGGCGCGCTCGACCGCCTCGGCCGAGAGCGGCAGGCCGCCGTGCTGGTAGGCGAAGCCGAGCATGAACATGTTGGCGCCGAGCGAATTGCCGAAGAGCGCCGAGGCGGTGCGCGTGGCGTCGAAGAAATGCGCGTTGGCGTCGCCCGCCGCCGCGCGGATCGACTTCTTCAGCCGCTCCGTCGGCAGCGAGAAGTCCGCCAGGCGCGCGAATTCGCCGGGCATGATCTCGGCCGTATTGGCGACGAAGATGGTGTGGCCCTCCCGCGCCGCGGCCAGCACCTTCTTGGCGCCCGACACGACGAGGTCGCAGCCGAGGATCAGGTCGGCCTTGCCGGCCGAAACGCGGATGGCGTTGATGTCTGAAGGCGTGGGCGCGATCCGCACGTGGCTGAACACCGAGCCGCCCTTCTGGGCGAGGCCGGCCATGTCGATCATGCCGCAGCCCTTGCCTTCGAGATGGGCGGCCATGCCGAGGATCGCGCCGATGGTGACCACGCCCGTGCCGCCGACGCCGTCGATGATCGCCGCCCAGCCGTCGCGGTCGAGCCGGAACTGCTTCGGTTCGGGCACGCCTTCGAGCGGATCGCTGGCGCCCGCGATGCCCTCCGCCTTGCGCAGCTTAGCCCCATGCACGGTCACGAAGGACGGGCAGAAGCCGCTGAGGCACGAAAAATCCTTGTTGCAGCTCGACTGGTCGATCCTGCGCTTGCGCCCGAACTCGGTCTCGACCGGCTGGATCGACACGCAGTTGGATTTGACGCCGCAATCGCCGCAGCCCTCGCAGACGAGTTCGTTGACGAACACCCGCTTGTCGGGATCGGGGAAGGTGCCGCGCTTGCGCCGGCGGCGTTTTTCCGCGGCACAGGTCTGGTCGTAGAGCAGGACCGTCACGCCCGAAATGTCGCGCAGCTGGCGCTGGACGAAGTCGAGGTCGTCGCGGTGGTGGAACGTCGTGCCCGCCGGGAACTGGCCGCGCCCGCCATACTTGCCCGGCTCGTCGGTGACGACGGCGATGCGCTCGACCCCCTCGGCCCGCACCTGGCGGGCGATCATGTCGACGGTGAGGCTGCCTTCGTGCGGCTGGCCGCCGGTCATGGCGACCGCGTCGTTGTAGAGGATCTTGAAGGTGATGTTGGCCTCGGACGCAAGCGCGAAGCGGATCGCCAGCGTGCCGGAGTGGTTGTAGGTGCCGTCGCCGAG
This sequence comes from Aminobacter sp. BE322, assembly GCF_050433525.1. Lineage (NCBI taxonomy): Bacteria > Pseudomonadati > Pseudomonadota > Alphaproteobacteria > Hyphomicrobiales > Phyllobacteriaceae > Aminobacter > Aminobacter sp. BE322. The sequence goes on from NZ_JBNPXB010000002.1 coordinate 333,485, forward strand.
ATTCTGGAAGATGTGCTCGCGCCTGGAGAACGGCGCCTGGCCGATCCACTGCGCCCCTTCGCCCCCCATCGCGGTGAAGCCGAGCGTGCTGCGATCCATCCACAGCGCCATGAAGTGGCAGCCGATGCCGGCCCCGGCGATCGACCCTTCCGGCACGTTGGTCGAGGTATTGTGCGGGCAGCCCGAGCAGAAGAAGGGGGTACGGCCTGCGACATCCTTGGTGTCGGCCAGCATCGCCTGGTACTGGCGCAGCCGGCCGACGCGGGCGGCGATTTCCTCAGACGGGCCGATGACCTTGAGCACGCGCTCGCCGATGGCAATGGCGATGTCGTTGGGGTCGAGCGCACCCTTGGCCGGAAACAGCCAGTCGCCGCGTTCGTCCTTCTTGCCCACCACCTTGGGCTGCATGGAGGTGCCGTAGAGGTCTTCGCGCAGCTGCGTCTCGATGAGCGAGCGCTTCTCCTCGACGACGATGATCGTCTCAAGCCCGCGGGCGAAATCGCGAATATGCTCGAGGTCGAGCGGCCACGGGCAGCCGACCTTGAACAGGCGGATGCCGAGCTGGCCGGCGCGTTTCTCGTCGATGCCGAGATCGTCGAGCGCCTGGCGGACGTCGAGGAAGCTCTTGCCGACCGTGATGATGCCGAGCTTTGGCTTGCGGCCGCCGGAATAGACGATGCGGTTGATGTCGTTGACACGGATGAAGGCAGCGGCCGCGGCACGCTTGTATTCGTGCAGCCGCGCCTCCTGGCCGAGCTGGTCGAGCTCGTGGCGGATGTTGAGCCCGCCGGGCGGCATGTCGAACTCGGGCAGGACGATGTTCAGCCGGCCGAGCGAGGCGTCGACCGAGGCGGTCGATTCGATGTTGTCCTTGACGCATTTGATCGCCGCCCAGGTGCCGGCGAAACGCGACAGGGCGAAACCGTAGAGGCCGTAGTCGATCAGCTCCTGCACCCCTGCAGGGTTGAGGATCGGGATCATCGTGTCGACGAACAGGAACTCGGTCGCATGCGCGTTGGTGGAGGATTCGGCCGTATGGTCGTCGCCCATCAGCGCCAGCACGCCGCCGTGCCGGGAGGAGCCTGCCAGGTTGGCGTGGCGGAACACGTCGCCGGAACGGTCGACGCCGGGCCCCTTGCCGTACCAGACCGAGAAGACACCGTCGTGCTTGCCCTCGCCCAAAAGCTCCGTCTGCTGCGAGCCCCAGCAGGCGGTGGCCGCCAGTTCCTCGTTGAGGCCGGGCTGGAACACGATGTTCGACCGGGCCAGCTGCTGCTTGGCCCGCCACAGCTGCATGTCGAGGCCGCCGAGCGGCGAGCCGCGATAGCCGGAGACGAAGCCAGCGGTGTCGAGGCCGGCGAGCCGGTCGCGTTCGCGTTGCATGAGCAGCATGCGGATGACGGCCTGGGCGCCGGACAGGAAGATGCGCTCCTTGCCGAGATCGAACTTGTCGTCGAGGGCGACGTCGTGGAGCGTCATGCGCATTTCCTGTGCCCGAACCGCCCGGGATTCGGCGCAGCTGACCTTGGGTAGTCTAGGGATAGCCTTTCCATGGCCAGCTGTCGCGTCAAACCAATGGCTTTCCAGCGCAAATGTTCTTGCGCCCGAACGGCGTGGACACTCGCCCGTTGGCTTCGCCAGCCGCGCGTTTCCGGGGCGCGTGCGCCGCCCTTGCCGCCGGTCACGATGCCGGGCAGGTCACGCCGCGGCCGCCGGGAAGCCGCCCGTCGGGACGTCCGGCCAGCGCCGGGTTGGGATCGTAGAACGGCCCCACCACCAGCGGCTGGTCGGGAAGCGCCGACTGGTCCTGCGACGAGGCCATCGTCGTCTCGATGGTCTGCATCGGCGCGCCCGCCGCATCCTCGATGCGGATCGTCACCTTGTAGGGCCGGTCCCTGGCGACGCATTCCAGCGGCGGGCTCTCGATCGTCACCTTCTGGCTCATCGGCCAGATCTTCTGCCGCACGACGATCCGGTCGCCTCCGGCGGGATTTTCGAAGCTCGCCACGGCGACCTCGCCATCGCCGATCGGCCGCAGCGGCCTCAGCGTCACCATGTAACGCACGGTCGCCACCCGATAGTTGAACACGAACAGGCGGCCGGAAAGCTCGAAGTGCTCGCCCTCGCCGCCGCTTTCGCGGCAGCCGGCCAGGCCGAGCAGCGCCAATGCCGCGAGGCCAAGCGCTATCCTGCACCGACTAGGCATCGACCGCCTCCCCCTTGCTGCGGCGGCGATAGTGCCGCCTGGCCTTCTGGCGGTTGCCGCACACCGCCATGTCGCACCAGAGCCGGCTGCCGTTGCGGCTGCGGTCGAGGAACAGCCAGTTGCAGTTCGGGCAGATACGCAAGCGGCCGAGATTTTCGGACGCGAGCAGTGAGAGCGCCGACACGGCGAGCGCCGCCTCGAGCGCCAGCGGTTGCGCGCCCTTCCCGAAGGGCGCGGCCGCGCTGAACGTCTCGGTGATGCCGGCAAGCCCCTCGGCACAGGCGACCAGCAGCGGGGCCATGTCCGGGGCGGCAAATGCGCCATCGACCACCCCTCGCCGGAACAGCCTGTCCGCCGCCTCGCGGATGGCGAGGACCTTGCCCGCAACTGCGAAAGTGTCTGACACCGCCACCGCCCTGCCCCGAAGCTCGTCCGCCCGGTACTCGCTCGCCGCCGTGGCAAAACGCGCGATCTCGGCCGGCTCGGCGAAGCGGTCGAAACTCCGCTCCGCGTCGCCACGCAGGACGACCGTGTTGGCCGCGTCGAGCGCGAGCGCGCCGCCGGAGAAGCGATGCCGTGTCCAGGAAACTGCCATGGTCCAAATCTAACTGGTAAACGTCGTTTGACAAGTTAGATTTCAAGGCGCAACGTCAACCGGCGCGGGATGAGCCCGCGCGCCGGTCCGCGCATGCTCTATTTCCTGCAACAGCTCCTCAATGGCCTGCATTCGGCTGCGATCTATGCGCTGCTCGCCTTCGGCTATGCGCTGGCAAACGGACTGCTCAAGCGCACCAACCTGGCGCATGGCGCGATCTTCGCCTTCTGCGGCCAGACGATGATCCTGGCCGCGGTCTACGGCTACCAGGTGCTGTGGCTGACGCTGCCGGCGACCGTCGCCTTCGGCATCGCGGTCGCATTCGCCTATGCCGGTCTCATCAGTCGCCTGCTGTCGCGCCTCGTGTTTGCGCCGCTCGCCGGTCACTCGCCGAACACGATCGTCGCCGCGACGCTCGGCGTGCTCATCGTGCTGATGGAACTGACCCGCATCTCCGCCGACACACACGACTTCTGGCTGCCGCCGATGCTGGCGACGCCGGTCGCCTTCGCCTCCGGCGGCGGCTTTGCCGCGACCCTGACGGTGATCCAGCTGGTCAACGTCGCGCTTGCGTCCGCGGTTGTCGCAGGCGGCGCCTTCCATCTCGCGCGGTCGCGCTTCGGCAGGGACTGGCGCGCCATCGCCGACGACCCCCTCGCCGCCAGGCTGTGCGGCGTCGACACCGCGCGCGTCTTCAACCGGACGGTCCTGCTGGGCGGCCTCTGCGCCGCCTTGGCCGGCGTGCTGGCGGCACTCTACTACGGCAATCTCGGCTTCGGCGCCGGGCTCGTCTATGGGCTGAAGATTCTCTTCGTCACCGCCGTCGGCAGCTACCATGCGCCGACCCGCGCAGCACTCGGGGCCGCCGCCTTCGGCATGGCCGAGTCGCTGTGGGCGGGGTATTTCCCCATCGAATGGCGCGACGCGTGGATGTATGCGCTGCTTGCCGCCATGCTGGTGCTCACCGGCGATCGCAGGGACCAGCGGGCATCGGGCTGACCAGGCGCGCCGGCCGATTCAACTTTGGTTGAATGCCGCCGGATCATTCCACAATTTCCAGGTTTTGCGCGGGCTGCCGCGGTTGACGCCGCACGGCCGTTATGTTGACGCGGCACCCTTGGCCGGCATACCCATGAACACAAGGGGAGCGCCGAACAAGAAATTCGGGGAACACGGCCACCCCAAGAACACAACAAGGGAGGAAGGCATGGCAGGGCTTCTGGCTCTATCCAGACTGATAGACCGTATCAACGAGGCGATCGGCAAGACGGTGGCGTGGGCGATCCTGCTCGCCATCCTGGTCAGCGCCGGCAACGCGGTCATCCGCAAGACCTTCAACATGTCCTCCAACGCCTGGCTGGAGCTGCAGTGGTATCTGTTCGGCGCGGCCTTCATGCTGGCGGCCGCCTACACGCTGAAGCAGAACGAACACATCCGCATCGACATCGTCTACGGCATGTTCTCTCGCAGGGTGCAGCACTGGATCGACCTGCTCGGGCACCTGTTCTTCCTCATGCCCTTCGTCGTCCTGATGATCTTCTACTTCATCCCCTATGTGAGCCTGTCGGTCCGCTCGGGCGAAGTATCGGCCAGCGCCGGCGGCCTGATCATCTGGCCGGCCAAGGCGCTGCTCCTGATCGGCTTCCTCCAGCTTGGCCTCCAGGGCGTATCCGAGATCATCAAGAAGATCGCCGTCATGCGCGGCGACATGGACGACCCCAACCCCTTCGTCTCCGCCCATGAAGCGGCCGAACTCGAGGGCAAGGCCATTGCCGACGAGGTGCGCTCATGATGGAGTTCATCGCCCAGAACATGGCGCCGATCATGTTCTTTTCGCTCGTCATCTTCCTGCTCCTCGGCTATCCGGTCGCCTTCTCGCTCGCAGCGAACGGGCTCCTGTTCTTCCTTATCGGCGTCGAGCTTGCGCCGCTGTCCAACGGCACCATCAACCTGTCCTGGCCGCTTCTCTACGCCCTCCCCGAACGCTTCTGGGGGGTGATGTCGAACGAGACGCTGCTCGCCATCCCGTTCTTCACATTCATGGGCATCGTGCTCGAACGCTCGGGCATGGCCGAGGACCTGCTCGACACGATCGGCCAGCTGTTCGGTCCGATCCGCGGCGGCCTCGCCTATGCGGTCATCTTCGTCGGCGCGCTCCTTGCCGCCACCACCGGCGTGGTCGCGGCCTCGGTCATCGCCATGGGCCTGATCTCGCTGCCGATCATGCTGCGCTACGGCTATGACCGCCGCCTCGCCTCGGGCGTCATCGCGGCGTCCGGCACGCTCGCCCAGATCATCCCCCCCTCGCTGGTGCTGATCGTCCTGGCCGACCAGCTCGGCCGTTCCGTCGGCGACATGTACAAGGGCGCGCTCATCCCCGGCCTCGTGCTGACCGGGCTCTACATGGGCTACATCCTGCTGATGTCGATCATCCGGCCGAACTCGATGCCGGCATTGCCGCCCGAGGCCAGGACGCTCGGCCACGGCATCACCTCGCTGATCGTGGCGTTGATCTTCGCCGGCGCCCTCGCCTATGGCGCGCATGTCTACCTTTCGCCGACCCACGGCGCCAACGCCGACATCCTCGGCGCCTGCGTGGGCGTGGTTGCGATCTATCTCATCGCCATCGCCGACCGCGGTCTCGGCATCAACATGATGTCGAAGCTGGCGCAGCAGGTCATCATCGTGCTGATCCCGCCGCTGGCACTGATCTTCCTGGTGCTCGGCACCATCTTCCTCGGCATCGCCACCCCGACCGAGGGCGGCGCCATGGGCGCGGTGGGCGCCCTCATCATGGCCGCGGTCAAGGGCCGGCTGTCGCTCGACGTGATCCGCCAGGCGCTGGCCTCGACGACCAAGCTCTCCTCCTTCGTCATCTTCATCCTGATCGGCGCCCGCGTCTTCTCGCTCACCTTCTACGGCGTCAACGGCCACCTCTGGGTCGAGCACCTGCTGGTGTCCTTGCCCGGCGGCGAGATCGGCTTCCTGATCGCGGTGAACATACTGGTGTTCCTGCTCGCCTTCTTCCTCGACTTCTTCGAACTCGCCTTCATCATCGTGCCGCTGCTCGCGCCGGCCGCCGACAAGCTCGGCATCGACCTGATCTGGTTCGGCGTGCTCTTGGGCGTCAACATGCAGACCAGCTTCATGCACCCGCCCTTCGGCTTCGCGCTGTTCTACCTGCGCTCGGTCGCGGCCCGCGTGCCCTATCTCGACAGGCTGACGGGCAAGGCGATCCAGCCGGTGACGACAGGCCAGATCTACTGGGGCGCGGTGCCGTTCGTCGGCATCCAGATCATCATGATCGGCCTCACCATCGCCTTCCCGCAGATGGTCATGCACTACAAGGGCAAGCCGGTCGATCCCTCGACCATCGAGATCAAGATGCCGGACATGCCGGGCCTTGGCGGCGGTCTCGGCCTGCCGCCGCTCGGTGCGCCCGCCGGCGGTACGGCTCCCGCGCAACCGGGAACCGCTCCGGCGCAGCCGGCGGCACCGGCAAACGACCTGTCGAAGCCGCCGAGCTTCAACTGACCTGCAGGAACGGAAAGGGCGCCCTCGCGGCGCCCTTTGTCGTTTCGATGACCGGACCGGCGGCACAAGCCGCGATCCTTGTGGGATCACAGCGCCTGGCTGCGCTGCTGCACCATCATGAAGGTGTCGAAGCTGTACTCCGACAGCTGCGCCCACAGATACGCGTCCTTGCGGAAGGCGGCCTGGCTGTCGAAGATCTTCTTGAACGCGGCATTGGAGGCCGAGATCTCGCCATAGGTCCGGTGCGCGGCGTCGAAGCAGGCCTTCAATATCTCCTGGCTGAACGGACGCAGTTGCGCGCCGTTGGCCACGAGCCGGCGCAGCGCCGCCGGGTTCTTGTAGTCGTAGTTCGCCATCATGTCGGTATTGGCGGCCTGGCAGGCCGAGGTGAGCGCCACCTGGTAGGGCTTGGGCAGTTCCTGCCACTTGGCGAGATTGACCAGCGTGTGCAGCGTCGGGCCGCCCTCCCACCAGCCGGGATAGTAGTAGTAGGGCGCGACCTTGTGGAAGCCGAGCTTCTCGTCGTCATAGGGACCGACCCATTCGGCCGCGTCGATGGTGCCCTTCTCCAGCGCCGGATAGATGTCGCCGCCGGCGATCTGCTGCGGCACCAGGCCGAGCGTCTCGAGCACCTTGCCGGCGAAACCGCCGACGCGCATCTTCAGGCCCTTGAGATCGGCGACCGTGTTGATCTCCTTGCGGTACCAGCCGCCCATCTGCGCACCGGTGTTGCCGCAGGCCAGGCCGTAGAGGCCCTGCGTGGCGTAGAATCCGTTGAGCAGGTCTTGCCCGCCGCCGTGGTAGATCCAGGCATTCATCTGGCGCGCGTTGAACATGAACGGCACCGCCGTCGCCAGCGCATATGTCGGGTCCTTGCCCCAGTAGTAGTAGGAGGCCGTGTGGCAGCACTCCACCGTGCCGGCGGACGCCGCGTCGGCGGCCTGCAGGCCAGGCACGATCTCGCCGGCCGCGAAGACCTGGATGCTGAAGTTGCCGTCGGTCGCCTCGCGCACGTAGCTCGCCATCGTCTCGGCGGCGCCATAGATCGTGTCGAGCGCCTTGGGGAACGACGAGGTGCAGCGCCAGGTCACCTTCGGCAATGATTGCGCGATTGCCGGCGCTGCCAGCATCGACGCGGTTGCGGCCGCCCCAAGGCCGGATGCACCTGCCCTGCGGATGAAAGATCTGCGATCCATCCCTTGCTCCCATTCGTTGTTGGACATTTTCTTGAATGCGCGCCGGACCCCATGTGTTCTGTCTTAACCGGCGCGGGCGCAGAATAACCGAAGCGAATGGGAATTGCGCAGAAAATAAAAGGCCCCGCGGCTCGCGCCGCGAGGCCCTTTCAACTGATCGGTGCTGCGCTCAGAGCTTGCCGTTGCGCTGCTGGATCATCAGGAACGTATCGTAGTTGTACTCGGCGATCTGGGCCCAGAGGTAGTGCTCCTTGCGGAACGCCTTGATCGAATCCCAGATCTTCTTGAAGTTGGCGTTGGAGGCTTCCATGCCGGCATAGACCTCGTTGGCCGCGTCGAAGCAGGCCGACAGGATTTCCGGGCTGAACGGGCGCAGCTGGGCGCCGTTGGCGACGAGGTTCTTCACCGCCGTCGGGTTCAGGAAGTCGTACTTCTGCAGCATGTTGGCGTCGGCCGCATGGCAGGCGGTGCGCAGCAGCGACTTGTAGGCCGCCGGCAGCTCCTCGTACTTGGCCTTGTTGAACATGAAGTGGACGGTCGGGCCGCCTTCCCACCAGCCGGGGTAGTAGTAGTAGGGCGCGACCTTCTGGAAGCCGAGCTTCTCGTCGTCATAGGGGCCGACCCATTCGGCGGCGTCGATGGTGCCCTTTTCGAGCGCCGGGTAGATGTCGCCGCCGGCGAGCTGCTGCGGCACGACGCCGAGCTTCTCGAGGACCTTGCCGGCGAAACCGCCGACGCGCATCTTCAGGCCCTGCAGGTCGGCGACCGTGTTGATCTCCTTGCGGAACCAGCCGCCCATCTGCACGCCGGTATTGCCGCCGGGCAGGCCGAACAGGCCCTGGGTCGCCAGGAACTCGTTGAACAGGTCGATGCCGCCGCCGTGATAGTGCCAGGCGTTGATACCGCGCGCATTGAGCGAGAACGGCACGGCCGCGCCGAGCGCCCAGGCCGGGTCCTTGCCCCAGTAGTAATAGGCGACAGTGTGGCAGGCCTCGACGGTGCCGGCCGTGGTGGCGTCCGCCGCCTGCAGGCCGGGAACGATCTCGCCGGCCGCGAAGGGCTGGATCGTGAAGTTGCCGTCCGTCGCTTCCGACAGGTACTTCGACAGCACCTCGGCGCCGCCATAGATGGTGTCGAGCGACTTCGGGAACGACGAAGTCAGGCGCCAGGTCACCTTGGGGTTGGCCTGGGCGATAGCCGGTGCGGCAAGTGTTGTGGCCGCAGCCGCTGCGCCCACGCCGGTCGCGCCGGCTTTCCTGATGAATGAACGGCGATCCATTAAGATCCTCCCATGCTGGACCGAACGAAAATGCATGACGTAGGGGGGGACTCTTTGGCCTCCCGCAACCAACGTCGCGGGCATCAATACACGGCCGATGATGCGAGTAAAGCGCGCGCCGGCCAGCTCTCGCCGATTGACGACGCAAATCCTGCGGCCGCCGCGCGCGCCTAAAACTATAGTCTAACTCTTGTGTCGACCGCTTGGCTGCACGATCAAACTTGCATTGGAAATGCGCCTTGGCTTCGCCTATTTTGTAGTCGAGGAAACCGCCTGTTTCTCAGAAGGACCAGAATCCAATCATGCGCCAGCCGCTCGTCGCCGTCTCGACCGATGTCAAGCAGTTCGAGAACTACACCTGGCATGCGGCGCCGCAGCAATATCTCGAGGCGGCGATCGCGGGTGCCGGCGTGCTGCCCGTCCTGGTCCCCTCCTTCGGCGGCCGCCTCGATCTCGACGAACTCCTGTCTTCCGTCGACGGCGTGATGCTGACGGGTTCGAAGTCGAACGTCGACCCGCGCCTCTATGGCGAAGAAGCGATTGAAGCAAATGGTCCTTACGACTTCGCCCGCGACTCGACCACCATGCCTCTGATCCGCAAGGCGATCGAGCGCGGCGTGCCGCTGCTCGCCATCTGCCGCGGCATCCAGGAGCTGAACGTGGCGCTGGGCGGTTCTCTCGCCACCGAGATCCAGGAGCGCGACGGCATCGACGATCACCGCGCCCCGGTCAGCGACAACCAGGACGAACGCTTCGCCATCCGCCAGGTGGCGACCATCAAGCCGGGCAGCTGCCTTGCCGGCGTGTTCGGCGCGGGCGACATCATGGTCAACTCGGTTCACCGCCAGGCGGTCGAGCGGCTCGGCTCGAAGCTCCAGGTCGAGGCCGTCGCCCCCGACGGCACGGTCGAGGCCGTGTCTGTACGCGACGCCCGCGCCTTCGCCGTCGGCGTGCAGTGGCACCCCGAATACTGGGTGAAGTCCGACGACGTCTCGCAGCGCATCTTCAAGGCCTTCGGCGACGCCGCCCGCGCCCATGCGGTGGCGCGGCAGGCGGCGAGGACGGCGGCGGAGTAAGCCGCCGTCCGGCTGGTCGCCAAAGCCTCGCCTAGCGGAGGGCTTTCAGAACGCAGCTCCCGGCGCCCTCGTGGTTCGACAGGCTCATCATGAGGGCTACCGAGGCGTAGCGCCTGCCTCGTGCGTTCAGCCGCGCGTTTCAACATTGAAGCACAGGCATCTCGGGCCTTGGCGCCGCCCTCCCAAAATCCTCATGGTGAGCCTGTCGAACCATGGGGATTTTGATTCCGTGCCGCCTCCAGGCAGCAACGATCGCTCAGCCGCGTTCCTTTGGCCGTCCGGTCGACTGGCGGACGTGCAGCTCGGGCTTGATGAGCTCCTGCGAGGGGCGCACCTGCTGGCCGTTGAGCTTGTCGAGCAGGGCGCTCGCGGCGCGCCGGCCGACCTCGCGCTGGCCGTTCCACACCGTGGTCAGCGCCGGCGTGGCGATCTGGGCCTCCTCGAGGTCGTCGTAGCCGGTGACGGATGCGTCGATGCCCGGCACCAGGCCGGCGCGGGCGATGCCGTTCATCAGGCCGATGGCGACGAGGTCGTTCCAGCAGCATGCTGCGGTCGGCTTGTCCTTGAGCGCCAGGAACTGCCCCGCCGCCTCGAAGCCGCCCTGCTTGGTGCGCGGCCCGGAGATACGCCACCACGGCATGACCTCGAGACCCGCCGCCTGCATGGCGTTGAGATAGCCCTGGTAGCGGTCGCGGCCGGTCGACGTCTGGTCGGTGCCGCCGATCATGGCGATGCGCTTGTGGCCGAGCGAGATCAGGTGGTTGGTGGCGAGCGCCGTGCCGTAGGCATCGTCGCCGCGGAAGACCGGGACCTCCGCACCCTCCACCGTACGCGCGATCAGCACCGCCGGCAGGCCGTTCTCCTCGGCCATGATGATGTCCTCGGCCGGGGTGCCGATGGCCGGCGACATGATCACGCCGTCGGCACCGAGCTGCAGGAGCGTGTCGACGAAGGTGCGCTGCTTCTCCAGCTGGTCGTAGTGGTTGGACAGGATGAAGGTCTGGCCGCTGCGGTCGAGCTCGCTCTCGATGGAGCGCAGGATCTCGGCATAGAACGGGTTCATGATGTCGTGCACGACGACGCCGACGATGCCGGAGCGGGAGGTGCGCAGGCTGGCGGCGCGGCGGTTGTAGATGTAGCCGATCTCGCGGGCATGCTGCTTGATGCGGTCACGGGTGACATCGGCGACCAGAGGGCTGTCGCGCAGCGCAAGCGACACGGTGGCGGTCGAGACGCCGAGCGCGTCGGCGATCGTCGAGAGCTTGATCTTCTGGGCCAGCGGGGCCTCCATCCGCAAGCGTGAACGGACGGTCTTTTAAACCGTTTAAAGCCCTATGCCATTGTTCAACGGCAAATCAAAGCTTTTTTGCCAGTTCCTCGGCCTCGGCATTGGGTGCCGCACGGTTACGTACCCTCAGCGTATGCTCGCGGTGGATGATGTAGAGGCCGCTGGCGACGATGATCGCGCCGCCGGCGAGCGTCCATCGGTCGGGCAGCTGGCCGAAGACCAGCCAGCCGAGAATGATCATCCAGACCAGTTGCAGATAGGGATAGGGAGCGAGCGCGGTGGCGGTGGCGCGCTGGTAGGCCTTGATCAGCAGCCAGTGGCCGAAGCCGCCGAAGACGCCCAGCCCGAACAGCACCAGCCAGTCATAGGCGCGCGCCGGCAGCGAGCCGGCCAGCGGCACCGCCGGCAGCATGAACAGCGCCGGCACGGCGGCCGAATAGAGGATCAGGCTTTCGGCGGTCTCGCTGGCGCCCATCTTGCGGGTCATGATGGTGTAGAGCGACGAGCTCAACATGGCGCAGATCGAGAAAACGTAGCCGATGCTGAAGCCGCCGAAGCCCGGCCGGGTGATGACCATCACGCCGACGAAGCCGACGCCGACCGCGAGCCAGCGCCGCCAGCCCGCCCATTCGCCGAGCAGCGGCCCGGCGAGCGCGGTGATGACCATAGGGCTGGCGAAATTGATCGACACGGTCTCGGCGAGCTGCAGCGTCTGCAGCGCCATGAAGTTGAAGATGGTCGAGCCGAACATGAAGACGGCGCGCAGGATCTGCAGCGACAGGCTCTGCGGCACCAGTCGCTCCGGCCGCTGCCAGGCCTTGAAGAGCAGCAGCACGAGCAGCGTGTGGACGGCGAACCGCACCCAGGTGACGAAGGGCGCGGCCATACCCGAGGTGACGAGGTGCTTGGCGCTGGTGTCGAGGAAGGAGAACACCAGGCCGGAGGCGAATATCAGCAGGATCGCCGAGGTCGGCGTCGCAGTCTCTGCTGGCTTGTGGGAGGTCACGCTGGCGGGCCGGGTAAGGACGAGGTCGTGTGGCTAGAGCAATCCCAGGAAAAGTGCGAAGCGGCTTTCCGTCCGGAATTGCGTCAAAACAAAGAGATAGAGCGTTTCCGCGGTTCGAAGGACAACGGATGTGCTCTATTGCGCCAACGCCCGCCGCGCGGCAAGGCAAAATCGGTGGACCAGGCAAATAAACGCCTATTCCGCCGCTTCGGCCTCCAGCTCCTGCTCCGCGTCCGCCGCCGGATCGGCTTCGGTGCCTGCCTCGTCGTCGACGAGGTCGAGATCCGAAAGATTGGCTTCGATCCGGACCAGAAGCTTCGACAGCTGCTTGACGTCCTTCTTGTCGAAGCCCTTCAGCGCCTGCTTCTCGGTCTTCTTGACCGATTTCTCGACGGCGCGAATGGCATTGTGCCCGGCCTCGGTGAGGAAGATGTGCGCCTGGCGGGCATCGGTGTCGGAGGCGCGCTTCTCGAGGAAGCCCTGCGCCTGCAGCCGGTTGATGGTCTTGGTGATCGTCGGCGGCCGCACGCCGAGCCGCGCGGCCAGCTGGCCGGGGGTCTGGCCGTCCTCTTCGTGCAGCGACAGCATGATCTGGTCTTGGCCGGCGTAGAAGCCGTGCGCCAGGAGGCGGGCTGCGAGCGTGGTGCGCGCCAGCCGGGCCACCGAATGAAGTCGGCTCATCGCCGCGCCTTTGTTGGACTTGGACATCCGCATCTCCCGCGCCACGCCCCGCACCGCGCCGGCTGAGAATAGTTGCCGCGTGGCCGTTGGCAATCGATTTGGGCGGAAGGTTGCCATGTCGCTTTGCCGGCAACCGTCTCCCGCAACGGCGTCTTGCCAGACGGATGTTACAGTTCGATGACAGAAACGTTTCGCCGGCAAATTTGCCGGCGCGCTAGCCCTGGCGCTCGATCGCGACGATCATCGCCGCCTCATAGGCCGAAGCGATCCGACGCACCCTGCTCTCCACGCCTGTCCCGGCGCGGCGCAGGATGCCGTCGTCGGCGTTCATCGTGTCGCGCTTGCCGCGCCGACCGTTGTAGGGCACGACGCCGGCGAAGATGCGATCGCTGACGTCGTCGGGAAAGAACATCTGCCCGGTCATCACCGAAGCCTCGTCCGGGAACGCCTTGAAATGGATGTGCGTGGTCCGGCCGCGATACCAGCCCGGATAGATGGTGCCGAAGGCGACGATGCCGTCCTTGCCGGTACGCTGCCAGCCGCGCAGGAACTTCTCGCCGGTGGTGTCCACGTCCCGCCCGTCGCCCTGGCCCGGATAGCCCGAATAGTGCCCCTCGGCGTCGCAATGCCAGATGTCGACGCGGGCGCCCTCGATGGGCCGGCAGTGCTGGTCCACGACCTGGAGGCGGACGGTCAGCGCCACCCCCTTGCGCCCCTCGGTGATGTCGCTGCGTTTCAGCGCCGGATCGAAATAATACGGCCCCTCCGTCGTCTCGGGCGTGATCGTGCAGACCCCGGCATTGGGCAACAGGAGCGGCTGGCCCTGCGCTCGCGCGGTTGCCGGCATGAAGGCGCCGCCGCTTGCGGTGACGGCAATGAGGCCGAGCGCCCGGCGGCGGGTGAGATTGGCGCGCAATGGCTGATCCGGCATGGTCGCCAGCTCCTCTGAGGGTCGATGCCCACGGCCCGACCATCAATCTAGGAGGCCATCCGCGCCAGGCCTAGTTAAGTTTCGTTAATCTTGCGACGTATCTGCCCCAGGACCAAACCCGGGCACGTCTTTACAACCGAAATACTTGCAATATACAATCTTTGCGAGCAATTTTATCGATTTGCGAACTCCTTGACCCCGGCAGAGCGCGCAACCCAGCATCTTTGCAGAAAAGTCGGAATGTCAGCTCATCACGGGTCCAGCATGCGAAATAGGCCCATGGGACTCGGGGACGAGCGCTCCATGACCGAATGCGAAAGATCGCCGCCTTGCCGATCCGCAAGTTCAGTCACGGTCCGGCCGTCGCGCTCCCGCGCAATTGTACATCCGCCGACCCGCCATGAGAGAATTGCCACCGGGCACCCTGTCCGCGGGAGCCCGGCGGCAACGCCTGACCTTTCAGGCGGCACGACGCGGCTCAGCTTGGGCCGCCGTAGAATATGTGCCCGCGGTACTGGTGCGAGGCGTCATGATAGTGCCGGTAGCCGCCCGGCACGTGTGGCGCATCCTTCCAGTCGCCCTGGCCTTCGCTCAGCGCCAGCGCCAGGCTGTGCGCCTTCTTCTTGTCGGCATGGACATCCAGGCCCTGGCGGATGCGTCGCATCGCCTCGGTCTTCTCGATCGGCCTGCCCTCCGACACGAGGCGGTCTCCCGCCAGTCGCACAGGTGTGTAGCTTCCCATGATCAGCTCCTGTTCCCTGATGAACTCCCGATCGTCCCGTTTCAGGCCGGTCGCACGTTGCCGGGGCCGGAGTAGACGTAGGCCCGGTTCGGAGCGACCAGGAATTCCCCGTTTGCGTTGTCGTTCGGGTGGATCTTGAAGAACGACCCCGAGGCCGCGACCGTGCCATAGGTCTGGGGCGCGACGAGCACCCGCTGGGCCGAAACCCAGTAGACGGTGTCGATGTAGTTGTAGACGTAGAAGGTGACCGGGCTCGCGCTGTTGTTGAAGATGACCGCGGAATTGACCGCAGCCGCACCCAACAGCGATTTGATGTCTTCGCGAGCCAGCTTGTAGAACGCGTTCAGGTCGATCGTGGCATCCAATGTGGCACTCATTTGCTTCTCCTCTCGGGATACGTCGTTTGTGCCTTCGGAGCCCCCGCGCAGACGCACGCGGGCAGCCTTGCGCCGGCATCGTCGGATGCGGCGAAGATCGGATGTCCAAAACGATTGGTGGGCGGGCCTCCTCAGGCGAGACCGACGATATTGGGCGCTAGGTGGAATGTCGTCTGCGAATAGAGACAGAAATCATCGGTCCATTTCCGGAAAGACCTTTGCGGAGGGCAATGTCGGGCGGATGGGATCGGCGGCATTCGCCGCCGCGATCGCCGGCGCCCTGCGCAGGGACTTCCCGATCGGCGGCGTGAAGACCGTCGCCGGCCTGACCCTCGCCAACGAGCGCGCGGTCAAGAACTGGTTCGACGGCAGGAACGCCCCTTCCGGCGAGTTCCTGGTGATGCTGTGCCGGCATTCGGATCAGGTACTGGAAACCTTCCTCACACTGTCCGGCCGGCCGGGCCTGGTGTCGGCGAAGAAGCTGGTCGACGCGCGGCTGAAGCTGCGCGAGATGCTGGCGCTGCTCGACGAGCTGGAATCTCGCTGACGAGCGGTTTGCCGCGTGCAAAAGCGTGGGCGGCATCCTATATGGAGCCTCTATCCGACCCGAGGACGACCATGACCGAAGCCCAGACCCAAATCCCCGTGACCGTGCTGACCGGCTATCTCGGCTCGGGCAAGACGACGCTGCTCAACCGCATCCTGTCGGAGAACCACGGCAAGCGTTATGCGGTCATCGTCAACGAATTCGGCGAGATCGGCATCGACAACGACCTGATCGTGGAATCCGACGAGGAAATCTACGAGATGAACAACGGCTGCGTCTGCTGCACCGTGCGCGGCGACCTGATCCGCGTCGTCGAGGGCCTGATGCGCCGCCCCGGCCGCTTCGACGCCATCGTCGTCGAGACCACCGGCCTCGCCGACCCGGTGCCGGTCGCCCAGACCTTCTTCATGGACGAGGACGTGCGCGCCAAGACCAAGCTCGACGCGGTCGTCGCGCTCGTCGACGCCAAGCACCTGCCGCTGCGGCTGAAGGATTCCCGCGAGGCCGAGGACCAGATCGCCTTCGCCGACGTCGTGCTGCTCAACAAGACGGACCTGGTCAACGAGGACGAACTGCGCCAGGTCGAGGCAACCATCCGCGCCATCAACCCGACCGCCAGGATCCATCGCACCACCCGCGCCGGCGTGGCGCTCGACCAGGTGCTCGACCGCGGCGCCTTCGACCTCCAGCGCGTGCTGGCCGACGACCCGCATTTCCTCGATGCGCACGACCACGACCATGACCACGACCATGAATGCGGTCCGGACTGCGACCACGACCATCATCACCACGATCACCATCATCATGATCACGATCACGACCACGGCTCGGCATCGCCGATCCACGACGTGACGGTGAAGTCGGTGTCGCTGCGCGGCGGCGACATGGACCCGAAGAAGTTCTTCCCCTGGATCGAGAAGATCACCCAGATGGAAGGGCCGAACATCCTGCGCCTCAAGGGCATCATCGCGATCGCGGACGATCCCGATCGCTACGTCATCCAGGGCGTGCACATGATCATCGAGGGCGACCATCAGCGCGCCTGGAAGGACGGCGAGAAGCGCGAGAGCCGGCTGGTGTTCATCGGCCGCGAACTCGACGCCGAGCGCCTGACGCGCAGCTTCGAGGCCTGCCAGGCGGCGTGAGCCCTGTTTTCTTCTCAAGTTGATCCGCCCCTCATCCGGCTGCCGCCACCTTCTCCCCGTAAATGACGGGGAGAAGGAAGATGGCCGCAACGTCGACGCCCCCCTCGCCCCGCTTGCGGGGAGAGGGTAAGGGTGAGGGGCAAAGATACATCGAAGACGGAACCAGCCTTCTCATGCCCACAGTCGCCCCGCTTGATCTCGAAGGCCATTGCGTCGCTACTGCCTTCCTCGACGACATTCCCTTTTTCGCCCTCGCCGACGGCATGGTGCACTGGCTCGACCACGGCCAGAAGTCGCTGAAGCTGCACGATGGGCTTCTGGCGGCGACCACGACGGCCAGGAACGACCTGCTGATCTCGGGCGGCGAGGACGGCAAGGTGATGTCGCTTTCCTCCGCCGGAACCGCGGAAGAACTGGCCAGCGCCGGCAAGAAATGGGTGACCTCGGTGGCATCGGGCCCGCAGGGTGCCGTCGCCTATGCCAGCGGCCGCAACGCCTGGGTGCGCTTCGCCGACGGCAAGGTGAAGGAATTCGCCCACCCGCGCTCGGTCGAAGGTGTCGCCTTCTCGCCCAAGGGCATGCGTTTCGGCGTCGCCCGCTACAACGGCGCGACCCTGCATTTCCCCGCCGCCGCAGGCGCGCCGACCGAACTGCAGTGGGACGGCGCCCATACCGGCATCACCTTCTCACCCGACGGCGCCTATGTCGTGACCACCATGCAGGAGAACGCCCTGCACGGCTGGAAGCTCGCCGACGGCAAGCACATGCGCATGACCGGCTATCCCGCCAAGGTGAAGAGCCTGTCGTGGAGCGCCAAGGGCAAGTGGCTGGCGAGTTCCGGCGCACCCGCGGCGATCGTCTGGCCCTTCACCGGCAAGGACGGCCCGATGGGCAAGGCGCCGCTGGAACTCGGCACCCGCGGCAATGTCATGGTCACCACCGTCTGCTGCCATCCGAGCGAGGACATCGTCGCCGTCGGCTACGACGACGGCATGGTGCTCGCCGTGCGCTTCGCCGACGCAAAGGAAGTGCTCTTGCGCCGCCCCGGCAAGGGCGCCATCACCTCGATGGCCTGGGACAAGCAGGAACGCCGCATCGCCTTCGGCAGTGCCGCCGGCGACTGCGGCGTCATCGACATCGCAGGGTGATCACTCCACCAGGCAGGTGGCGCGGCCGCTGAAATTGAAGGTCTTGCCCTCGCCGCCGGTGGCATCGGCCATGTCGAACACGGTGACCGAGTACTGGCCGATATAGTCGCCTTCGTCGCCCGACTTCGTCCTGACCATGACCTCGACATAGCCGTGCGGCTTGTCGGCCTCCCGCTCGCGGTAGACGATCAGCCGAAGCTCCTCGCCGTCGAGCCAGTACTGGGCGAGATGCGCCTTGTCGAAGCTCATCCTGCGCAGGTCCTGCGCCACCGCATTGTCGAGGATCTCGATCTCGCCCCGGAAATCAAAAACGGGGCTTCCCATGCCACGCGTGACGCCGCTCTCGATGGTCAGTTTCACTGCCTCGTCCTTGGCACCGCAGGAGAGCCCGCCAGAGGCAACGGCCGGGCCCGCCGCAAGCAGGATCGACATGGCTGTCATGATAGCACGCATCGGCACATCCCCCCAAAGCCCATCGGCATGATCGACGACGATCGCCGAACATCAATATGGCTGAGCCAATCGACACTCCGATGGCGGCCAGTTGCCGTCAACGGTGGCGGCTGGCTAGAGTGGCGCCGACTGTCGGATGGGGAGGCATGATGAACCGCGTCGAACGACCAGAAGCCACGGAGGGCGGCGTGCCGCTGTCACGCATCGCCGAGCTTGCGGCGACGGAGGCGGAAGTCTTCCGCCGGGCGCGGCCGAAATCCGAGGCCGCTCTCGGCAACGGCATGGCGGGCTTCTTCAACGGCGTTCCGATGCATTGGATGAAGGACTGGCCGACGCCCTTCCCGATCTTGGTCGACAGGGCGCGCGGCGCAACCATCACCGATGCCGACGGCAACACGCTCGCCGACTTCTGCCTGGGCGACACCGGTTCGATGTTCGGCCACTCGCCGGCTCCCGTTGCCCGCGCCATCCGCAGGCAGGCGGGCCGCGGTCTGACCTACATGCTGCCGTCGGAGGATTCGCTCACCCTCGGCCTGCTGCTGGCAAAACGCTTCGGCCTGCCGCACTGGCAGATCGCCACCACCGCCACCGACGCCAACCGCTTTGCGCTGCGCGTCGCGCGCGCCGTGACAGGGCGCGACAAGATCCTCGTCTTCAACGGCTGCTACCACGGCTCGGTCGACGAGACGATGGTGCGGCTCGACGACGGCAAGCCGATCAACCGACCGGGCCTCGCCGGCGAGTTCCGCGACCTCACCGCCCGCACCCGCATCGTCGAGTTCAACGACCTTGCGGCCCTTGAAGCAGCCCTCGCGCATGGCGACGTCGCCTGCGTCATCACCGAGCCGGTGCTGACCAATTCCTGCATGGTGCTGCCCGAGCCCGGTTTCCTCGAAGGCGTGCGCAAGCTCACCCGCAAGGCCGGCACGCTGCTTTTGATCGACGAGACCCACACCATCTCGACCGGCCCGGGCGGCTACACCCGGAAACACGGTCTCGACCCCGACCTGTTCGTGCTCGGCAAGCCCGTCGCCGGCGGCGTGCCGGCCAGCGTCTGGGGCCTGAGCGAGGAAGTCGCCGCCCGCTACGCCGCCTACAACGGCACCAAGGAGCCGGGCTATTCCGGCATGGGCACGACGCTGTCGGCCAATCCCCTCCAGTTCGCGGCGATGCGCGCGGCACTGGAAGAGGTGATGACCGAGGCCAACTACGCCCGCATGGAGAAGCTGGCCGAGCGGCTGGCGACCGGCCTCGACAAAGCCATCCGAAAACGGAAGCTGCCCTGGCACGTCATGCGTGTCGGCGCCCGCGTCGAGTTCATCTGCGCCCCCGGCCCGCTGCGCAACGGCGGCGAGGCCGAGCATGCGCATGCCTCCCGGCTCGAGGCCGCCGTGCACGTGGCGCTGGTCAATCGCGGCGCGCTGATCGCGCCCTTTCACAACATGATGCTGGTCTCGCCGGCCACCACCGCGCGGCAGGTCGACGGGCTGGTTGCTGCTTTCGGCGATGTTGCCGCCCGGCTTGCGGCGTGAGACAAGGCATTTCGGACAATCGAGTGACATCATGACATCACCTTCCGGCTCGACCATCGACGAGGCGCGGGCCTTTCTGGACGCCAACCCCGGCATCGAAGCCTTCGACATCGTACTGACGGACTCCAACGGCGTCGGCCGCGGCAAGATCATCCGCCGCCACGAACTGATGGGGCTTTACGAAGGCGGGCGGCACCTGCCCATCTCCATCCTCGGCCTCGACATCACCGGCGAGGACGTGCACGAGACCGGCCTGATCTGGGATTCCGGCGACGGCGACCTGCGCGCCTGGCCGATCCCCGGCACGCTGAAGCCGCTCTACGGCACGAGCCCGGCGCGCGGCCAGGTGCTGATGTCGATGTACCATCTCGACGGCGCGCCGATGACCTCGGACCCGCGGCTGGCCCTGCAGCGCCAGGTCGACAGGCTGGCCGAAAAGGGTCTCCGCCCAGCCGGCGCCTTCGAGCTCGAATTCTTCCTGCTCGCCAATGACCGCGACGGCGACGGCAAGGTCCAGCCGGCGCGCGCCGTGCTCGACGGCCGCGCCTCGGGCAAGACCGAGGTCTATTCGGTCGACCACCTGCACGGCATGGAGCCGCTGTTCTCCGACATCTATGCCGCCGCCAAGGCGCAAGGAATCCCGGCCGAGACCGTGATTTCCGAGTATGCCCCCGGCCAGTACGAGCTCACCCTGCGCTACCGCAAGGACGTGATGCAGGCCGCCGACGACCTGATCCTGCTGAAGCGGCTGGTGCGCGCCCAGGCCCGCCGCCATGGCGTGACGGCCTGCTTCATGGCCAAGCCCATCGAGAAATACGCGGGCTCGGGCATGCACTTCCATGTCTCGCTGCTCGACAAGGACGACCGCAACGTCTTCACCGAGGCCGAGGAAGGCAGCTGGGAGCCGAAGCTCTTGCACGCGCTCGGCGGCCTCGCCGAAACCATGGCGGAATCGATGCTGGTGTTCGCGCCGCACGCCAACTCATGGCGCCGCTTCGTGTCGCAGTCCTATGCGCCGGTGGCGCCCACCTGGGGCGTCAACAACCGCTCGGTGGCGCTGCGCGTGCCGGCCGGCGACGCCAGGAACCGCCGCATCGAGCACCGACCCTCGGGCGTCGACGCCAACCCCTATCTCGTCGCCGCGACCATCCTTGCCGGCATCTCCAAGGGGCTGGAGGAACAGCTCGATCCCGGCCCGGAGACGTCAGGCAACGGCTACGAGCAGGCCGAAGGCACCGAAAGCGTGATGCCGCCGGACTGGCGCTCGGCCATCGAGGCTGCCAAGGCCTCGGAGTTCCTGCGCACGGCATTGGGACACGACCTGCACCGCACCTTCACGTCGATCAAGGAAAGCGAATACCTGCGCGTCGCCCGCACGGTGAGCGAACTCGACTACCACCTCTATCTGCACGAGGTGTGAGGGCGGGGTCCTAAGGTCAAGGCTTGGTCGCTGGCTGGACCGTGACCGTCAGGCCGAGGCTTTTGACGACGCCGAGCAGCGTCGTCAGCCGCGGATCGCCATCGGCGCTGAGGGCCTTGTACAGTCCCTCGCGCGTCACCCCGGCATCCTTCGCGACCTGGCTCATGCCACGAGCGCGTGCAACGACACCAAGAGCGTGGGCAATGTAGCCGGCATCGCCGGTTTCGAAAGCATCGGAAAGCAGCTCGGCCTGCGCTTCAGGCGTATCGAGATACGCCGCCGCGTCGAACGGAGTTGTCTTGAGGACCATGCTCACACCTCCTTGGCCAGTTCGAGGGCCCGCTTGATGTCGCGGCCCTGGGTGGACTTGTCGCCGCCACATAGCAGGATGATCAGTACCCTTCCGCGCTGCACGAAATAGACGCGGTAGCCGGGACCGAAATCCACGCGCAGTTCGCCGATGCCGTCGAAGAATTTGACATCGCCGAACAGGCCGGCCTCAAGCCGAACCACGCGCTGGGCGATCTTGCGCCGGGCCGCCAAGTCCCGAAGCCCATCAATCCAATCGCGGAATGTGTCGGTCTGACGGACCTCGAACATATGTAAACTATAGTTTACATAGGCTCGCAAATCAATGCTGGCGCCACAAGGCGCAAACCATCCCGGTTAGCGGATAAGGATGGCCCTGAGGTCGTTGACGTTGGTCCCGGTCGGCCCGGGGACGAAGAGGCCGCCCACCGAATTGAACGCGGTCCAGGCGTTGTTGCCGGCGAGCATCGCCTTGGCGTCGACGCCGGCCGAGCGCATGCGGGCGACCGTCGAGCCGTCGGCGAAGGCGCCGGCATTGTCCTCGGAGCCGTCGATGCCGTCGGTGTCGGCGGCGAGCGCGTCGATGCCGTAAAGCCCGTCGATGCCGATGGCGAAGGCGAGCAGGAACTCGCTGTTGCGGCCACCCTTGCCTCCCTTTTCACCAGGTTTGGCGCGCAAGGTCACCGTGGTCTCGCCGCCCGACAGGATCAGCACCGGCTTGTTGAACGGACGGTTGCGCTGCACGACCTCACGCGCGATCGCAGCATGCACGCCGCCGACCTCGCGCGCCTCACCCTCGATGGCGTCGGAGAGGATCACCGTCTCGACGCCGAGCTTGCGCGCAGCTTCGGCGGCGGCATCGAGCGACACGGCGGCGGAGGCTATGACATGCACCTCGTTGCGGTCGAAGCGCGGATCGGACGGCGACGGGGCGTCGGCGGCAGCCGAATTGATATGCGCAATGACATTGGCCGGAAGCTGGATGCGGTAGGTCTCGATGAGGCGCAGCGCGTCCGCGCGTGACGCCGCGTCGGGCACGGTGGGGCCGGAGGCGACCAGCGCCGGGTTGTCGCCGGGAATGTCCGACACCACCAGCGAGACGACGCGCGCCGGATGGGCGGCTGCGGCCAGCCGGCCGCCCTTGATGGTCGAGATGTGCTTGCGGATGGTGTTCATCGCCGAGATCGGCGCGCCCGACGCAAGCAGCGCCTCGTTGACCGCGATCTCGTCGGCGAGCGTCAGCCCGCCCGCCGGCGACGGCAGCAGCGCCGAGCCGCCGCCCGAGACCAGCGCCACGACCAGATCGTCCTCGGTCAGGCCGGATACGGTGTCGAGCAGCAGCTTCGCCGCCTCGAGGCCGTTGGCATCCGGCACCGGATGCGAGGCTTCAACGATGCGGATGCGCTCGCAGGGTGCTGAAAAGCCGTAGCGGGTGACGACCACGCCCTCCAGCGGCCCGTCCCATGCCTTCTCGAAGGCCGCCGCCATCTGCGCCGAGCCCTTGCCGGCGCCGATGACGATGGTCCGTCCCTTGGGCTTTTCCGGCAGATGCCGGCGGATGGTCAGCTCGGGATCGGCGGCCGCGACGGCGGCCTCGAAGATCTTCGTCAGGAACTGCTTCGGGTCGGTCGTTGCCATGGAATGCCGGGTCTCTTTTCAGCTTTTCGAAACGGGAGGCAGCGCCAGTTCCCGCCGGTCGATGCCGAGATGATCGGCGATCGCCGCCACCACGACCTCGTGATCCTGGCGCTCCGGCAGTCCGGACACCGCGATCGAGCCGATCACGCCCGTGCCCTTGACCCGGATCGGGAAACCGCCGCCGGCAAGCACGTAGTCCTCGATCGGCAGCGCCTCGCCGACCGGGAAGGTCCGGTCCTCGCGTGCCTTGGTCAGCACCATCCGGTAGCTGCTGCGGTGGAACATCCGGACGACATTGAACTTGCGCCGCGCCCATTCGGTGTTGCTGACCGTCGAGCCGGGCAGCGCGCAGTAGAAAAGCGTGCGGTCCCACAGGCGGATGTCGACGACGATGGGGAATTTCTCGGCGAGGCCGCGGGCGCGGATGGCCGATCCGATCTCGAACGCGGCTGCCTCGTCGAAACCGTCAAAGACCAGCCGGGCCTCCTGCTCGGCGATCTTCTTCACGTCATCGGCTGCCGCCATCGTCCGCTCCTCCTTCAGACCAGAGGTCACATGGCAGACACCGGGCGATGACGCAAGGTCAGGCCGCCTGATCCATGGTCGACTTGGCGGGGCGGCCGGCGACATAGACCTCGACCACCGCGCGGTCGTCGCCCAGCGTCTGGAGCAGGAACAGCTCCTCGGCCAGCGTCTCGACGCGCTCCATGCGCAGCCGCATTCCGGGCGTCGCGCGGGCGTCGAGCACGACGATGTCGGCATCGGTGCCGACCTCCAGCGTGCCCACCTTGTCGGCGATCGACAGCGATTCGGCGTTGCCGCGCGTCAGCTGCCAATAGGAAGCGAGCGGGTTCAGCTTCTCGCCGTTGAGCGCGATGACCTTGTAGGCCTCGTCCATGGTGCGCAGCATCGAATAGTTGGTGCCGCCGCCGACGTCGGTCGCGGTCGCGATGCGCAGCGGCTTTTCGCGCCGCCGATAGCGATGGTAGTCGAACAGCCCCGAGCCGAGGAACAGGTTGGAGGTCGGGCAGAACACCGCGATCGAGCCATGCTCGGAGAGCGCGTCGGATTCGCGCTCGCCGAGATGGATGCAGTGGCCGAGCAGCGTGCGCTTGCCGAGCAGGCCGTAGTGTTCGTAGATGTCGGTGTAGTCGCGCGACCAGGGATAGAGCTCCTGGGTGAAGGCGATCTCGGCGTGGTTCTCCGACAGGTGCGTCTGGATGTGCAGGTCGGGATGCTCCTTCGCGAGCTGGCCCGCCATCTCCATCTGCTCCGGCGAAGACGTGATCGCGAAGCGGGGCGTGATTGCATAGTGCTGGCGGCCCCTGCCGTGCCACTCGGCGATCAGCGCCTTGGTGTCGTCGTAGCTCGCCTGCGGCGTGTCGAGCACGCCCTCGGGGGCGTTGCGGTCCATCATCACCTTGCCGGCGATGTTGAGCATGTTGCGGTCGTGCGATTCGGCGAAGAAGGCTTCGGCCGACTGCTTGTGCACGGAGCAGTAGGCGGCGACGGTGGTGGTGCCGTGCCGCACCATCTCGTCGAGGAAGGTCCTGGCGATGCGGCGCCCATGCTGGGCATTGATGAAGCGCGTTTCCTCGGGGAAGGTGTACTTGTTCAGCCACTCCAGCAGCTCGGCGCCGTAGGAGGCGATGATCTGCATCTGCGGCACATGCACGTGGGCGTCGATGAAGCCGGGCAGGATGAGGTGGGGCCGGTGATCGACCACGCTCACGCCGCTGCCCGCCTCGGCGGCCACCCGCTCGTAGGCGCCGACGGCCGCTATCCTGCCGTCGCGCATGAGCACGGCGCCATCCGCCTCATGGGCATAGGAGGCGTGGTCGTCGGCACTGTCGGGCCAGCGCAGGAAGGAGAGCGTGCGGCCGCGGAGGAGTGTTGTCGTCATGATGGAACCCTACGAGCTTTTCTGCCCAGGCGAAATCGGCCGTTTCCTCGCGGAAACGTACTTCCGGTTTCAATCCGGGTCTTCTCAGTCAGCGCAGCTTCTGCGCTTCTTCGAACCAGCTGGCGAGCATCTGGCGCTCTTCCGGCGTGATCTGGGTGACGTTGCCGGGCGGCATCGCATGGCTGCGCCCGGCCTGCAGGTAGATCTCGCGCGCATGCTGGGCAATCTGGGCGTCGGTCTCGAGCTTCACCCCCTTGGGCGCCTGGTAGACACCCTCGTAGGAAGGCGTGTCGGCATGGCACATTGCGCAGCGGCCGAGCACCGTGTCGCGGACCGCCGGGAACTGCGCCGCTGCGATTAGCGGCTGGGCGGCGGCCGCGGCATTGGCGGCGTTCTTGTCCTCGCCGGTCAGCACCTTCGGCACCGTCGACAGCCACATGATGACGATGAACAGCAGGGTGGCGGCGAGCCAGGTCCAGTGCGGGTTGCCGGCACGCTTGTGGACCGTGTTGAAGTAGTGGCGGATCAGCACGCCGATGATGAAGATGAGCGCGGCGATGACCCAGTTGAACTGCGTGCCGAATGCCAGCGGATAGTGGTTCGACAGCATGAAGAACAGGACCGGCAGGGTCAGGTAGTTGTTGTGCGTCGAGCGGGTCTTGGCGATCTTGCCGTATTTCGGGTCCGGGGTGCGACCGGCGATCAGGTCGGCCACGACAATCTTCTGGTTCGGGATGATGATCATGAAGACGTTGGCCGACATGATCGTCGCGGTGAAGGCACCGAGATGCAGGAAGGCCGCGCGGCCGGTGAAGAGCTGCGTGTAGCCCCAGCTCATGAACACGACGACGCCGTAGAGCACCAGCATCAAAAGGGTGTCGTTGTCGCCGAGGCGCGATTTGCACAGCAGGTCGTAGACCACCCAGCCGAGCGCGATCGAGGCCAGCGAAATGCCGATCGCCACCGGCACCGAGACGTCGAGCACGTTGCGGTCGATCAGGAACAGTTCGGCCCCGCCGTAGTAGACCACCCACAGCAGCGCGAAGCCCGACATCCAGGTGGCGTATGATTCCCATTTGAACCAGGTCAGGTGCTCGGGCATCTGCGCCGGCGCCACCAGGTACTTCTGGATGTGGTAGAAGCCGCCGCCATGCACCTGCCATTCCTCGCCATGGGCGCCGGCCGGCAGGTTCGCGTGCTTTCTAAGCCCGAGGTCGAGGGCGATGAAGTAGAACGACGATCCGATCCAGGCGATGGCGGTGATGACGTGCAGCCATCTGACGCCGAAGCTCAGCCAATCCCACAAAAGCGCGTAATCGTTCACCATCCGCCGTTCCTCTTCCCAACGTGGCGGCAATCTTACGACGCCGCACGCCCTGCGGAAGAGGACGGATTCGCGATGACTTTCAAAAAAATCTGGAAAATACTAGCGTATTGCCGCACGGCATAAGCCGGCTATGGGACGCCAATGGCATATCTGGACAACATCGCCGTTTTCGTGCGCGTCGTGGAGCTCGGCAATCTCTCCGCCGCAGGCCGCGACATGCGCATTTCCCCGGCTGTCGCCTCCAACCGAATCAAGGAGTTGGAGAAGCACCTGGGCGTGCGCCTGTTCAACCGCACGACGCGGCAGCTGATGCCGACCGAACACGGCACGGTGTTCTACGCCGGCGCCAAGCAGGTGCTGGATTCGATCGTCGAGGCGGAGGCGGCCGTCGCGGCGCTCTCGGGCCAGCCGCGCGGCACGATCCGCGTCACCGCCCCGCTCGGCCTCGGGCGCAGGCTGATCGCCTCGGGCATCCCCGAGTTCCACGACAAATATCCCGACATCGAGGTCCGGCTCCGGCTTTCCGACCACAATGTCGACATCCTCAAGGAAGGCCTGGACGTCGCCTTCCGGCTCGGCCTGATCGAGGATTCGAGCCTCAGGATGCGCGGCATCATGGAATGCGAGCGCGTGCTGGTCGCCTCGCCCAAATATCTGGAGCGACGCGGCGAGCCGCAGTCGCCGCAGGAGCTGGTCTCCAACAAGCACGATTGCCTGATGCTGCGCTATCCCGGTTCGCGCGAGTTCTTCTGGCTGCTGGAGACGGGCGCGGGCCCGG
The DNA here is from genome assembly GCF_050433525.1 of Aminobacter sp. BE322. Lineage (NCBI taxonomy): Bacteria > Pseudomonadati > Pseudomonadota > Alphaproteobacteria > Hyphomicrobiales > Phyllobacteriaceae > Aminobacter > Aminobacter sp. BE322. Next base: position 360,596 of record NZ_JBNPXB010000002.1, read on the forward strand.
CCAAGTTCGAGGTCCACGGCCCGTTCGATTCCGACGACGGCGACGTGCTGACCGGCTGGGCGCTGGCCGGCCGCGGCATCGTCAACAAGCCGCGCTTCGAGGTCGAGCCCTTCCTCCGCGACCAGCGGCTGAAGGTCATCCTGCCGCAGACCCCGCCCGTTCCCGTGCAGTTCGCGGCCGTCTATCCGCACAAGAAGCTGCAGGACCCGAAGGTCCGGCTGCTGCTCGACTTCATGGCCGACCGCTGCCAACGGCTGATCAAGGACATATTGGCCGGACGCTGAGCCTGTCTTGGCCGATTACGCCGTTCGCTCGAGCCACCTCGGTCGACCACCCACACCAGGCCCGGCACGACGCCGCGCTCGCCATAGCCCGCCACGGTCCTCGCATTCGGTCGAGCATAGGCTTCGGCCGCCGGCGCTTTCGCACGCTCCAGCCCTTGCGACAGACTTCCACCAACCAGTTGCAATCACTAATCAGTTGCACGCCAGCTCAACTGATTTTATATTGCAACCAGTTTTCCGGGGAGTTCCCTTGCATGAACCAGCAGCATCGCTCGGGCTGTCCGATCAACCTCACCCTCGAGGTCGTCGGCGACAAATGGAGCCTGATCGTCCTACGCGACATGATGTTCGGCAATCGCCGCCACTTTCGCGAACTGCTGACCCAGTCCGAGGAGGGCATCGCCTCCAACATCCTGGCCGACCGGCTGAAGCGGCTGCTCGAGGACGGGCTGATCAGCAAGGCGGACGACCCCAGCCACAAGCAGAAGGCGATCTACAGCCTGACCGAAATGGCGATCGAACTGCTGCCGGTGTTCGCCCACATCGCCGCATGGGGACGTAAATGGCTGCCGGTGAGCGAGGAACTCAGCATCCGCGCCGAACTTCTGGAAAAGGGCGGACCGGAGATGTGGGACCGCTTCATGGAGGAACTGCGCGCCGACCATCTTGGCGAGCCGCTGTCGCAGGCCGCCGCCAAACGCCTGCCGGTTCGCGCCGAACTGCAGGCCGCCTATCTTGCTGTCGTGGCCAAAAATGCCACAGCTATGGCCGACTGAGGCTCAGCCCTTCGCGGCGCCCGCCAGCGCCCTCATGATCTCGGCGGCGGCGAGCGCGGCGATCACGGCGGGACGCTTGTCCTTCACCGCGCTCCCGCCGATCGGGCAGACGAGCCGGGCGAAGACCTTCTCGCTGCCGCCGGCGGTCTTCAGGAACCAGCTCCTGAACGTCGCCTTCTTGGTCTTCGAGCCGATCATGCCGACATAGGCGGCGTCGTTGCGCTTGAGCGCCTCGGCGACGATCAGGAAATCCAGCGCGTGGTCATGGGTGAGCACGACGAAGGCCGCCCCGGGCGGCGCCTCGCGCACCATCTCCTCCGGCACAGGGGTCAGCCGGGTGTCGATGCCAACGGGCATGCCGTCCAGCGCATCGGCGCGGGTCTCGACGACCACCACATTGAGCGGCAGCAGCGCGAAGGCGGATGCCAGCGCATGGCCGACATGGCCGCCGCCGAAGACATAGACATGCGGCAGGGCCGCGTCCGACGTCTCGGCCAAGGCGACCAGCTCCGCCGCGATCGCCTCGTCCACCGCGCGCACGGCGATCTCGACGCGCCCGCCGCAGCACTGGCCGATCTCCGGGCCAAGCGGGATGTCGAGGGTGACATCCTTTGTTATGTCGGCAAGTTGCCCCTCATCCCCCTGCCGGGACCTTCTCCCCGCAGGCGGGGAGAAGGAGGCCGGCATCGACGTCGACGCCCCCCTCTCCCCGTCTTTCACGGGGAGAGGGTAAGGGTGAGGGGCATCTCTCAGCATCGCCCGCGCCGCGTCGATCGCCATGAATTCGAGCTGGCCGCCGCCGATGGTGCCGAAGATGCGCTCCGGCGACACCAGCATCCACGCGCCCTTTTCGCGCGGGGTCGAGCCCTTGGCCTCGGTCACCTCGACCAGCGCCGCCGAGGGTGCTGCGTCGAGGAATGCCCGGAGGCGCCTGGCCGTCCTGCTCACTTGGCCTGGGCCGCCTCGGCCCGGAGGCGTTCGATCGCCATCAGCACCCGCTCCGGGGTCGCCGGTGCGTCGAGACGCGGGCTGATCTTGTGGTCGGCGACGCTGGCGACCGCATCCGACAGCGCCTGCAGCACCGAGATGCCGAGCGGCAGCGGCGGCTCGCCGACGGCCTTGGAGCGGTGGATGGTCGGCTCGTAGGCCTCCGACCAGTCAGTCAGCGCCACGTTGAAGACCTTCGGCCGGTCCGATGCCAGCGGGATCTTGTAGGTCGACGGCGCATGCGTGCGCAGCCGGCCCTTGCCGTCCCACCACAGCTCCTCGGTCGTCAGCCAGCCCACGCCCTGGACGAAGCCGCCCTCGACCTGGCCGATGTCGATGGCCCGGTTCAGCGAGCGGCCGGTGTCGTGCAGGATGTCGGCGCGCTCGATGACGTATTCGCCGGTCAGCGTGTCGACCGAGACCTCCGAACAGGCCGCGCCATAGGCGTAGTAGTAGAAGGCATGGCCCCTGCCCTTGCTGCGGTCCCAGTGGATCTTCGGCGTCTTGTAGTGGCCGGCCGCCGAAAGCTGGATGCGGTTGAGATAGGCCTGCTTGACCAGGTCGTTGAAGGAGATTTCCTGGTTGCCGACGCGCACCCGGTTGGGCAGGAACACGATCTGGTCGGCCGGCACCTGGTACTTGTCGGCGGCGAAGTCGGTCAGGCGCTTGCGGATCTGCCGCGCCGCGTTCTGCGCCGCCATGCCGTTGAGGTCGGCGCCCGACGACGCCGCCGTCGGCGCGGTGTTCGGCACCTTGGCCGTGGTCGTCGCGGTGATCTTCACCCGGTCGAGGTCGATCTGGAACTCCTCGGCCACCACCTGCGCCACCTTGAGGTGCAGGCCCTGCCCCATCTCGGTGCCGCCGTGGTTCATGTGCACCGAGCCGTCGGCATAGACATGCACCAAGGCACCTGCCTGGTTGGACTCGGTCTTGGTGAACGAGATGCCGAACTTGACCGGCGTAAGTGCCAGGCCGCGCTTGACGAAGCGGCTGTTGTTGTTGAAGGCCGCGATCTCGCGCCGGCGGCGCTGGTAGGACGAGCTTTCCTCCAGTTCCGCCACGATGCGGTGGATGATGTTGTCCTCGACCTTCTGGTGATAGGGCGTCAGGTTGCGTTCGCCCGGCGTGCCCATGGCATCGTAGAAGTTGAGCTTGCGGATCTCGAGCGGGTCCTTGCCCACCGCGAACGCCACCTCCTCGATGACGCGCTCGGCGCCGACCATGCCCTGCGGGCCGCCGAAGCCGCGGAACGCCGTGTTCGACACCGTGTTGGTGTAGAGCGGCGCCGACTTGGCGTGCACGTTCGGATAGAAATAGGCGTTGTCGCAGTGGAACAGCGCCCGGTCGCCCACCGGTCCCGACAGGTCGGCCGAGAAGCCGGCGTTGAGCGCGAACATGAAGTCGACGCCGAGGATCCTGCCCTCGTCGTCGAAGCCGACCTCGTAGTCGATGGCGAAGTCGTGGCGCTTGCCGGTGGCGGTCATGTCCTCGTCGCGGTCGAGCCGGACCTTGACGGCGCGCTTGTGCTTCTTGGCCGCGATCGCAGCAATCGCCGCGCACTGGTTGGCCTGGGTTTCCTTGCCGCCGAAGCCGCCGCCCATGCGGCGCACTTCAACCGTCACCGCATGGCTCGGCACGCCGAGCACATGGGAAACGAGGTGCTGGGTCTCGCTCGGCCCCTGCGTCGAGCAATAGACGACGACTTCGTCGTCTTCGCCCGGCACCGCCATCGACACCTGGCCCTCGAGATAGAAATGGTCCTGGCCGCCGAGCTTCATCCGCGCCTTCACCTTGCGCGGGGCAGCGGCGATGGCGGCGGCAGCGTCGCCGCGGTTCAGCGTCAGCGGCGAGGTGACCTGCTTGTCCTTTTCCGGATCGAGGTCCCAGATATTGATGATCGCCGGCAGCTCTTCATATTCGATCTTGGCGAGGCGCGCCGCGCGGCGGGCCTGCTCGCGGGTCCTGGCGACCACCGCGAAGATCGGCTGGCCGTGGAACTGCACCTTGCCCTCGGCGAACACCGGGTCGTCATGCATGCCGCTCGGCGACACGTCGTTGTCGCCAGGCACGTCGGCATAGGTGAGCACGTCGACGACGCCGGGAGCGGCGCGGACGGCCGAAAGGTCGACCGACTTCAGCATGCCGTGCGCGACATTGGACAGGCCGAGCCCGACATGCAGCGTTCCCGCCGGTTCCGGCATGTCGTCGATGTAGACGGCCTCGCCGGCCACGTGCTTGTGCGCGGAATCGTGGCGCTGGTCGGAATGCACGCCGCCGGTGATCTTGGCGGCCTTGAGGTTCGGTTGGTGCTGGGTCATGTCACGCAGCCTCGTATCTCGACACCGTCAGCGGCGCCTTGGTACCGGTGGTTTCCGTGTAGAAACGCAACAGCAGGTTTTTCGCTGCAAGCGCACGATACTCGGCGGTGGCCCGCATGTCGGTCAGTGGCGTGAAGTCCTCGGCGTACTTCGCCATCGCCGCTTCCACCGTAGCCTCGGTCCATGGCTGGCCCACAAGCGCCTTTTCCACCGCGCTCGCACGCTTCGGCGTCGCCGCCATGCCGCCATAGGCGATGCGGACGTCCGCCACGGTGCCGTCCTTGGCGAGCTTCAGCCAGAAGGCACCGAGCGTCGCGGTGATGTCCTCGTCGCGCCTCTTGGTGACCTTGTAGACGGCGAAATGGTCGCCCTTCGCCGGCACCGGCACGTGCACGGCCTCGACGAATTCGCCCGGTGCGCGATCCTGCTTGCCATAGGCGACGAAGAAGTCCTGCAGCGGGATGGTGCGACGGGTCTTGCCCTTGCGCAGGGTGAGCGTCGCGCCGAGCGCGATCAGCGGCGGCGGCGTGTCGCCGATGGGGGAGCCGTTGGCGACGTTGCCGCCGATGGTGCCCATGTTGCGCACCTGCTCGCCGCCGATGCGGTCGATGAGCGGTCCGAGCGCCGGGATGCGCTTCGACAGCGTCTCGAACGCCTCGGTGTAAGTGACGCCGGCGCCGATGGAGACGACGCCCTTGTCCTCGCTCAGCGAATGCAGGCCGTCGACATTGGCGATGAAGACGGCGGGCGCGATGTCGCGCATCTGCTTGGTGACCCAGAGACCGACGTCGGTCGAGCCGGCGACCACGGTGGCACCCGGCTCGGCTTCGAGCACGGCGGCGAGATCGTCGACATCGGCCGGGATGACGAAGCGGTCCCTGCCCTCGCCAACCTCGACGCGGGTGCCGTCCTTCAGCGCCTCGAGCCGGGCGATGGTCGCCTTGCGCTCGACGAGCAGCGGGTCCTTGGCCACCTTGCCATAGTCGGAGATGGCACGCGCGGCGCGCATGATCGCCTCATAGCCGGTGCAGCGGCAGAGATTGCCCTGCAGCGCCTTTTCGATCGCCGCGTCCGACGGTTCGGGCGAGACCATCCACAGGCCGTAGAGCGACATCACGAAGCCCGGCGTGCAGAAGCCGCACTGCGAGCCGTGGAAATCGACCATCGCCTGCTGCACCGGATGCAGCTTGTCGCCTTGGCCGGCGAGATGTTCGATGGTCACGACATGGCAGCCGTCGAGCGAGCCGACGAAGCGGATGCAGGCATTGACGCTCTCGTATACCAGCTTGCCGCCCGAAAGCCGGCCGACCAGCACGGTGCAGGCGCCGCAGTCGCCCTCGGCGCAGCCCTCCTTGGTGCCGCGCAGCGAACGGCTGAGGCGCAGATAGTCGAGCAGCGTCTCGGCGGGCGCAACGTCGGAGAGCACCACGTCCTCGCCGTTGAGGATGAAGCGGATCTGGTTGCGTGTCTTGACCGTCGCCATGGCTCAACTGCCCCTGTAGGTGGAGTAGCCGTAGGGGGAAATCAGCAAGGGTACATGATAGTGCGTCCGCTCGGCCATGCCAAAGCGGATCGGCACGACGTCGAGGAAAGCCGGCTTCGGCAGTTCGGTTCCCTGGCGGCGCAAATAGTCGCCGGCTTCGAACACCAGCTCGTATTCGCCGGTCAGGAATTCGTCGCCGGCAAGCAGCGGCGCATCGCAGCGGCCGTCGGAATTGGTCACGACCCTCTTGAGCAGCGTCCGCACATCGCCCTCGATATGGAACAGCGTGATCGACAGGCCCTCGGCAGGCTTGCCGGTTGCAGTATCGAGGACATGGGTGGTGAGGCGCCCGCCTTCGGCCTTTGTCATTCTCTCTCCCTGTTGGCTATGCACGCCATGACTATGGATTTTGCGCCATTTAAGGGCATTGCATAAGGTGCGGTCGAGAAGAGGCGTACAAAAAGACTTTCAAAATTTTTCGAGGGAATATCTGCCGTTCCTTTCGCTATCCTGCTCAAGTGGCAGAAAACACGGCTTTCGAGGGACCATGCGTTACGTAAGAGATATGCGCGGCTACGGCGCGAACCCACCAGACCCGAAATGGCCGGGTGGTGCCAATGTGTGCGTGCAATTCGTGGTCAACTACGAAGAGGGCGGCGAGAACAACGTCCTGCACGGCGACGCCGCCTCGGAAGCCTTCCTCTCCGAGGTCGTGGGCGCGGCCCCCTGGCCGGGCAAGCGCCACTGGAACATGGAATCGATCTACGAATACGGCGCCCGCGCCGGCTTCTGGCGGCTCTATCGCATGTTCACCGAAACCAAGGTGCCGGTGACCGTCTATGGCGTTGCCTCCGCGCTCGCCCGCTCGCCCGACCATGTCGCGGCGATGCAGGACGCCGACTGGGAAGTCGCCTCGCACGGCCTGCGCTGGATCGACTACCGCGACCATGAGGAAGCCGCCGAGCGCGCCGACCTTTTGGAAGCGATCCGCCTGCACAAGGAAGTCGTCGGCGAACGCCCGACCGGCCTCTATCTCGGCCGCACCTCGGTCTATTCGGTGCGGCTTGCCGCTGCCGAAGGCGGTTTCGACTGGATCTCCGACACCTATGACGACGAGCTGCCCTATTGGCTCGACCATGACGGCCACGGCAACGCCATTCCGCCGCAGCTGGTCATCCCCTACACGCTCGACGCCAACGACATGCGTTTTGCCACCGCCCAGGGCTTCAACTCGGGCGACCAGTTCTATGCCTATCTGAAGGACAGCTTCGACACGCTCTACCGCGAGGGTGCCGCCGGCCGGCCGCGCATGATGAGCATCGGCCTGCACTGCCGCCTCGTCGGCCGCCCCGGCCGCGCCGAATCGCTGCGCCGCTTCATCGAATATGTGCAGAGCCACGACAAGGTGTGGATCGCCCGCCGCGCAGACATCGCCAGGCACTGGCGCGCAAACCATCCCTACCAGGCGCAGGCGCTGCGCCCCTCGCGCATGGAGCGCCCGGAGTTCGTCCAGCGCTTCGGCTCGATCTTCGAGCACTCGCCCTGGGTCGCCGAGCGCGCCTTCGACCTCGAGCTGGGCCCGGCCCATGACAGCTCCGGCGGCCTGCACAATGCGCTCTGCCGCGCCTTCCGTTCGGGAACCGACGCGGAGCGGCTCGGCGTGCTGACCGCCCACCCCGATCTCGCCGGCAAGCTGGCCCAGGCCAAGCGCCTGACCGAGGAATCGACCAGGGAGCAGGCCTCCGCCGGCCTCGACGCGCTGACCGACGCCGAGCGCGCCCGCTTCACCGAGCTCAATACCGCCTATGTCGAGAAGTTCGGCTTCCCCTTCATCATCGCCGTGCGCGACAATGACAAGGCAAGCATCCTCAAGGCATTCGAGACCCGCATAGCCAACTCCCGAGACCAGGAATTCACGACTGCCTGCAAGCAGGTGGAACGCATCGCCTGGTATCGCCTCAACGACCTCCTTCCACATTAAGACCGATGACAAAACGCTCCTATTATGCGCCGAAAGGCGGCCTGCCTCCCCAGACGGACCTGATCACCGACCGCGCCGTCTTCACCGAAGCCTATGCGGTGATCCCGAAGCGCGAGTTCTCGGACATCGTCACCAGCTTCCTGCCGCACTGGGACAAGACGCGGCTGTGGGTCATCGCCCGCCCGCTGTCGGGCTTCGCCGAGACCTTCTCGCAATACATCATGGAAGTGCAGCCGGGCGGCGGCAGCGACCGGCCGGAACCGGATGCGGGCGCCGAAGGCGTGTTCTTCGTGGTCGAGGGCGAAGTGACCGTGACCGTCGCCGGCAAGAGCCACGTGCTGACGCCCGGCGGCTACGCCTACCTGCCGCCGGCCAGCAAATGGACGGCCCGCAACGCCGGCTCGGCGACCGCGCGTTTCCACTGGATCCGCAAGGCCTACGAATATGTCGACGGCCTCGACGCGCCCGAGCCGCTGTTCCTCAACGACAACGACGTCGAGCCGAACGCCATGCCGGATACCAACGGCACCTGGGCGACGACCCGCTTCGTCGATCCCGACGACCTGCGCCACGACATGCACGTCACCGTCGTGACCTTCGAGCCGGGCGGCATCATCCCCTTCCCCGAAACCCACGTCATGGAGCACGGGCTCTATGTGCTCGAAGGCAAGGCGGTCTACCGGCTGAACAACGACTGGGTCGAGGTCGAGGCCGGCGATTTCATGTGGCTGCGCGCCTTCTGCCCGCAGGCCTGCTATGCCGGCGGGCCTGGCAGGTTCCGCTACCTGCTCTACAAGGACGTCAACCGCCACATGAAGCTCGGCGCGCCGTTCGCCTCGCGCCGCGGCTGATCACCGGGAGCCGATCGTGAAGCGCATCGTCGCAAGACCCCTGACCCGCGAAAACTTCGCCGAATTCGGCGAGGTCATCGACACCAACTGCGACACGCACTACCCGATCAATGCCGGCAAATGCGAGCGCTTCCACGCGCTCGCCCGCGCCGAGGCAACCGGACCGGACGCCTGCGTCATCATCAACATCTTCAAGGGGACGCCCTACGACCTCCCCCTGAAGCTCTCGATGGTCGAGCGCCATCCGCTCGGCAGCCAGGCCTTCATCCCGCTTTCGCCGCGTCCCTATCTCGTGGTCGTCTGCCCCGACACCGACGACGGCCCGGGCGAACCGCACGCCTTCGTCACGGCGCCCGGCCAGGGCGTCAACTATCCGCGCAATCTCTGGCACGCGGTGCTGACCCCGATCGGCGAGAACCAGGATTTCATCGTCGTCGACCGCGGCGGCTCGGGCTCGAACCTCGAAGAATTCCACTTCTCCCACCCTTACGAAATCGTCCTCCCGGAAGGCTTTTGAGCAGATGGCCGAACTCTCCCTGATCGAGCGCCTGTTCGACGTCATCGAAGACGACATCGTGCCCAAGACCGCCGAGGGCGTGAAGAAGGGCAACAAGCTGTTCGGCGCGGCCCTGCTCGCCAAGGACGACCGCTCCCTGGTCATCGCCGAGACCAACAACGAGCTCGAAAACCCGCTCTGGCACGGCGAGATGCATTGCCTGAAACGCTTCTACGAGATGCCGAAGGCTGGCCGGCCGGACACCAAGGAACTGATCTTCCTGTCGACCCACGAGCCCTGCTCGCTCTGCCTGTCGGCCATCACCTGGGCCGGATTCGACAATTTCTATTATCTCTTCAGCCACGAGGATTCGCGCGACAGCTTCGCCATCCCGCATGATCTCAAGATCCTGAAGGAGGTCTTCACGCTGGAGCCGGGCGGCTACAACGCCGAAAACGCCTACTGGAAGAGTTTTTCCCTGCGCAAGCTGGTGCGCGAACTGCCCGAGGCCGACCGCAAGCGCCTGGAAGAACGCGTCGCCAGAATCTCCAAGCGCTACGACGAAATGTCGGAGACCTACCAGGAGAGCAAGGCCGACAACGACATCCCGCTGAACTAGCTCAGCGCCTGGCCGCCTTGGCATAGACCTCAAAGCGGTCCCGCCGGCCCACGGCTATGACCAGGATCACCAGCCGGCCGTCCTCCACTTCATAGACGAGGCGATAGCCGGCGCTGCGGAGCTTGATCTTGTAGCGGTCCTTGGCGCCGTGCAGCTTGGCCGAGGCAACGCGCGGGTTGTCGCAACGCTCCTTCAGCTTCTTGCGGAATTGCTCGCGCGTGTTGGCGTCGAGCGCCTTCCATTCCTTCAATGCGGTTTCGAGGAACTCGACCTCATAGGGCATCGAGATCGACCCGAATGCGCTTCTCGCCCTTGCGGGCGTCGGCGAGCGCATTGAGTTCGATATCCTCGAGCCGCTCCATCATCGCCTCGAATGCCTTCGCCGGCACGCAATAGAAGGCCGGCTCGTTCCGGTTGAGAATGGCGACGGGGAAGCCTTCCCCGGCAGCAACCGTGCCCATCGGGTTCTTCTTCAACTCGGAGACGCTGGCCGTGACTTCGGCGAGGACTGTGTTCGGCATTTTCGTAGCCCCTTTTCGAGAACTATAAATAGTACCTTTAACAGGTCTCTTCAATCTGCCGTGTCGTGCGGCCGTCGGTGACGTTTCCGCGCTAGCCAGCAACGCTGCAGGCGTGCACAAATGGGCAGGCACAAGACTGGAATATCAATGAAAACCATCACCGAGTTTCCGCGCGACATCGTCGAATTTCCCGACATGGGCATCGTCATGCCCGACGGCACGCGGCTGTCGGCGCGGGTGTGGATGCCGGCGGACGCAGACCAGGACCCGGTGCCCGCCATCGTCGAGCACCTGCCCTATCGCAAGCGCGACGGCACCACGACGCGCGACTGCCTGACCCACCCCTATTTCGCCGGCCACGGCTACGCCTCGATCCGCGTCGACATGCGCGGCAACGGCGATTCCGAAGGGCTGATGGAGGACGAATACACCGACCAGGAATGGCAGGACGCATGCGAGGTCATCGCCTGGGCGGCCGCCCAGCCCTGGTGCAACGGCAAGGTCGGCATGATGGGCATCTCCTGGGGCGGCTTCAACGGCCTGCAGGTGGCAGCCCTCCAGCCCAGGGCGCTCAAGGCCGTCATCACGCTGTGCTCGACCGACGACCGCTACGCCGACGACATCCACTACAAGGGCGGCCTTCTGCTCAACGAGAACATGGGCTGGGGCGCGACCATGCTGTCCTATTCGTCGCGCCCGCCGGATCCGGCGCTGGTCGGCGACAAATGGCGCGACATGTGGCTCGACCGGCTGGAGCACGAACCCTTCCTGCCCGGCGTCTGGCTGAGGCACCAGCGGCGCGACGCCTACTGGAAGCGCGGCTCGGTCAACGAGGACTATTCCGCCATCAAGGCCGCGGTCCTGGCCATAGGCGGCTGGGGTGACGCCTACAAGAACACGGTATCGCGGCTGGTCGGGAACCTGAAATCGCCCACCAAGGGCATCGTCGGCCCGTGGATCCACAAATACCCGCACTTCGCCGTGCCGAAGCCCGCGATCGGGTTCCTGCAGGAGGCGCTGCGCTGGTGGGACCACTGGCTCAAGGGCAAGGACACCGGCGTCGAGGAAGACCCGGCGATGCGGCTCTACGTCATGGATTCGGAGCCGCCGCGCGACTGGTATCTCGAGCGCAAGGGCCGCTGGATCGCCGAACAGCAATGGCCATCGCCGAACATCGTCGCCAGGAGCCTCTCGCTCGGCGCAGGCGGTCGCCTGGCCGAGGCCGCCAGGCTCGACGCGCCCGCGACCATCGCCTCGCCGCAGGACTGCGGCATGGACGGCGGCGAATATTGCGCGATCTGGCTCGGGCCCGAGCTGCCGGGCGACCAGCGCCTCGACGACCGGAAATCCACCTGCTTCGACAGCGCTCCGCTGGATGCGCCGATGGACATCGTCGGCAGCCCGGTGATCCGGCTGAAGCTCTCCGCCGACCGCAAACGCGCCATGGTCGCGGTGCGCCTGTGCGACGTCCAGCCCGGCGGCGCCTCGACGCGCATCACCTATGGGGTGCTCAATCTCTGCCACCGCAACGGCCACGAATTTCCCGTGGACGTGGTGCCGGGCGAGACGTTCGAGGTTGCCTTCAAGCTCGACGACATCGCCTATCGCGTCGCTGCCGGCAACAGGCTGCGCGTCGCCGTCTCGTCGGCCTACTGGCCGCTGGTCTGGCCTTCGCCGGAAGCAGTCACGCTCAACCTGCGCGAGGGCGCGATCGACCTGCCGGTACGTCCGCCCAGCGAAGGCGACGAATGGACCTTCGAGGAGCCCGAGGGTGCCAACCCATGGCAGATCGAGACCCTGCGCGAGAGTTCGAACAGCCGCAGGATCGAGCGCAATGAAGCGACCGGCAAGGTGACGCTCGCCATCGTCGACGACTTCGGCGAAATCCGCGATACCGACCATGGCCTGATCATCGGCGACGTCGCCCGCGAGACCTGGTCCATCACCCCTTCCGATCCGCTCTCGGCCCATGGCGAGACCCACTGGACGCAGACATTGTCCAGAAACGACTGGGCCGTCCGCACCGAGACCTTCACGACGATGCGCTCGGATGCGATGAATTTCCATCTCACGGGCCGCATCGAGGCTTACGAAGGCGAAAAGCTGATCTTCGAACGCGATTTCGACGAAGTTATCCCCCGCGACAGGATCTGACGCTCGCGGGCGATTGGTCCAGAAGCGACATGCCGATTGCGCCATGCGATGTCGCAATCGGTCTTGCCGCTGTCCTTACGTGCGGTCAATATCGGCATCAGAAGTCGAGCCATAACGACCGCCAGAGTGAGGAGCCTTCCAATGTCCGATGAACTGGAATTCCTGAGCCGTCATGTCGCTGTAGGCAAATTGAGCCGGCGCGACTTCCTGGGCCGCGCCGCTGCCCTTGGCGTCTCCGCAACATTCGCCAACACGCTCATGTCCAACGCCGCCAGGGCCGAAGGCCCGGTCAAGGGCGGCATCCTTCGCGCCGGCATGCAGGGTGGCGCCGCAACCGACAGCCTCGACCCGGCATCCTGGTCGAGCCAGGTTCCCTATTTCTTTGGCCGCCAGTGGGGCGAGCAGTTGGTGCAGATCTCGCCGACCGGCGAAGTGCATCCCGCCCTTGCCGAGGAGTGGGGCGCATCCGACGATGCCAAGACCTGGACCTTCAAGATCCGCAAGGGCGTGCAGTTCCACAATGGCAAGGAGATGACCCCCGACGACGTGGTGGCGACCATGGAACGCCACTCGGACGAAAAGGCGAAGTCTGGCGCGCTCGGCCTGATGGGCGGCATCGCCTCGGTCAAGACGGACGGCCAGAACGTCGTCTTCACGCTCAAGGAGGCCAATGCCGACCTGCCCTTCCTGCTCGACGACTACCACCTGATGATCCAGCCCAACGGCGGCAAGGACAAGCCCGACGCCGGCATCGGCACCGGCCCCTACAAGGTTACCGTCAACGAGGCGGGCGTGCGGCTCGGCGGCGAGAAGTTCGCCAATTACTGGCGCGACGACCGCGGCTTCGCCGACCAGATCGAGATCATCGTCATCAATGACGCCACGGCCCGCACCGCGGCGCTGCAGGGCGGCCAGGTCGACATCATCAACCGCGTCGAGCCGAAGATCGTCGAACTGATCAAGCGCGTGCCGGGCGTGGTCATCCGCAACGTCGCCGGCCGCGGCCACTACGTCTTCATCGCCCACTGCAACACCGCCCCCTTCGACAACAACGATCTTAGGCTGGCGCTCAAATACGCGCTCGACCGCGAGGAGATGCTGCAGAAGATCCTGATGGGCTACGGCTCGGTCGGCAACGACACGCCGATCAACAAGGCCTATCCGCTGTTCACCGAGATGGAGCAGCGCAAGTACGATCCCGACAAGGCGGCCTTCCACTACAAGAAGTCCGGCCATTCCGGCTCGGTGCTGCTGCGCACTTCCGACGTCGCCTTCCCGGGTGCGGTCGACGCCGCCCAGCTCTACCAGCAGAGTGCAGCCAAGGCCGGCATCACCATCGAGGTCAAGCGCGAGCCCGGCGACGGCTACTGGTCGGAGGTCTGGAACAAGCAGCCCTTCTCCGCGTCCTACTGGGGCGGGCGTCCGACGCAGGACCAGATGTATTCGACCGCCTACTACTCCAAGGCCGACTGGAACGACACGCGCTTCTTCCGCGAGGATTTCGACAAGATGCTGTTTGCGGCGCGCGCCGAGCTCGACAAGGACAAGCGCAAGAAGATCTACGCCGACATGGGCCAGATCGTCCGCGACGAAGGCGGGGTCATCACGCCGATGTTCAACGACTTCATCGACGCCACCAGCGCCAAGGTCGGCGGCTGGGTCGACGACGGCAACCAGGAGATGATGGGCGGCTACGCACTGTCCAAGTGCTGGCTCAACGCGTGAGATCGGCCACGCCCGCATGTCCACTCCGATTCTGAAACTGATCGCCCAGCGCATCGCGCTGGGCCTTCTGCTGCTTCTGGCCGTTTCGGTCCTGATCTTCGCCGGCACGCAAATCCTGCCCGGCGACGTCGCCCAATCCATTCTCGGCCAGTCGGCGACGCCGCAGGCGCTCGCCAATTTGCGCGAGTCGCTCGGCCTCAACGATCCTGCCTATATCCGCTACTTCAGGTGGCTGGGCGGGGTGCTGACCGGCGACCTCGGCACGGCGCTCTCCAGCCGCCAGGACATCGCCACCGCTATCGGCGGGCGCCTCAAGAACACCCTGTTCCTCGCCTTCTGGGCGGCGATCGTCTCGGTGCCGCTGGCGATCCTGCTCGGGCTGCTTGCGGTGCGCTACCGCAACGGCTTCATCGACAAGGCGATCTCCGGCCTGGCGCTGGCCTCGACCTCGCTGCCGGAGTTCTTCGTCGGCTACCTGCTCGTCTATTTCTTCGCCGTGAAGTGGCAGATCTTCCCCGGCATCTCCACCGTCTATGACGGCATGCCCTTCCTCGAGCGGATGAAGGCGATCGCCCTGCCCGCCACGGCGCTGACCCTCGTGGTACTCGCCCACATGATGCGCATGACGCGCGCGGCGATCCTCAACGTCATGCAGTCGGCCTACATCGAGACGGCCGAACTCAAGGGGCTTTCGCCCTTCGACATCATCCGCAAGCACGCCTTCCCCAACGCGATCGCGCCGATCATCAACGTCGTCATGCTCAACCTCGCCTTCCTCATCGTCGGCGTCGTCGTCATCGAGGTGATCTTCGTCTATCCCGGCATGGGGCAGTACCTGGTGGACCATGTCGCCAAGCGCGACGTGCCGGTGGTGCAGGCGGTCGGGCTGATCTTCGCCGCGGTCTATATCGGCCTCAACATGGTCGCCGACATCGCCGCCATCGTCGCCAACCCGCGCCTCCGGCACCCGAAATAGGACGGCGCCATGCGAGACCTCAAACGCATTCCCATCGGCGCCTGGATCGGCTTGATCCTGACCGCGCTGTTCCTGGTCGCGGCCGTCTTCGCGCCGTGGGTCGCACCTTATGGCAAGGCCGAAATCGTCGGCGACGTGTGGGCACCATCGAGCGGCCAGTTCCTGCTCGGCACCGACAATCTCGGCCGCGACCTGCTCTCGCGCATGATCTACGGCGCCCGCACGACGATCTTCATCGCCGTGCTGGCAACCGCGCTGTCGTTCTCGCTCGGCTCGATCCTCGGCTTTACCGCAGCCGTCGTGGGCGGCTGGTTCGACACCACCATGTCGCGGCTGGTCGACCTGCTGATGGCGATCCCGACGCTGATCTTCGCGCTCGTGGTGCTGTCGGTGCTGCCCTCGACGATTTTGACGCTGATCCTGGTCATGGGCATCCTCGACGCCACCCGCGTCTATCGCCTGTCGCGGGCGGTCGCCGTCGACATCAACGTCATGGACTTCGTCGAGGCGGCCAAGCTGCGCGGCGAGGGCAAGGGCTGGATCATCTTCCGCGAGATCCTGCCAAATGCGCTCTCCCCGCTCGTCTCCGAGCTCGGCCTGCGCTTCATCTATGCGGTGCTGTTCCTCTCGGCGCTATCCTTCCTCGGCCTCGGCGTGCAGCCGCCGGACGCGGACTGGGGCGGCATGGTCAAGGAGAACAAGGACGGCATCGTCTTCGGCATCCCGGCGGCGCTGATCCCCGCCGCGGCGATCGCAGCACTCGCCATCTCCGTCAACCTCGTCGCCGACTGGGTGCTCAACCGGACGACTGATCTCAAGGGAGGGCGCGGCAATGGCTAGGACACCCAGGCCGGCAGCCGGTTCGGACATGCTGCTCGACATCCGCAACCTCCGGCTCGAGGCCAAGGTCTACCCGCCCGGCGAGGCGCCCAGGACGATCACGCTCGTGCACGACGTCTCGCTCAGCCTGCATCGGGGCAAGGTGCTCGGCCTGATCGGCGAATCCGGCGCCGGCAAGTCGACCATCGGGCTGTCGTCGATGGCCTACGGCCGCGGCGGCGTGAAGATCACCGGCGGCGAGATCATCCTCAACGGCCGCGACATCCGCAAGGCCGGCACGCCCAGCGTCCGTGCCCTGCGCGGCCGCGAGGTCTGCTATGTCGCGCAGTCGGCGGCGGCCGCCTTCAACCCCGCCCACCGGCTGATGGACCAGGTGGTCGAGGCCTCGGTGCTGCACGGCGTCTGCAGCCGCGAAGAGGCCGAGAAGCGCGCCGTGGCGCTGTTCAGGAAGCTCAGCCTTCCCGATCCGGAAAACATCGGCAAGCGCTTCCCGCACCAGGTCTCGGGCGGCCAGCTGCAGCGCGTCATGACCGCCATGGCGCTGTGCTCCGAACCCGACCTGATCGTCTTCGACGAGCCGACGACCGCGCTCGACGTCACCACCCAGATCGACGTGCTCGCCGCGATCAAGGAGGCGATCCGCGACACCGGCGTGGCAGCCCTCTACATCAGCCACGACCTCGCCGTGGTCGCCCAGGTCGCCGACGAGATCATGGTGCTCAGGCACGGCAAGCTGGTGGAATGGGGCGGCACGCGCCAGATCATCAAGGAGCCGCGGCAGGAATACACCACGGCCCTTGTCTCCGTGCACGAGATCGCGCACGAGGAGAAGAAGCCGGACGCGGCCCCCTTCCTGTCGGTCAAGAACGTCACGGCGGCCTATGCCGGCGGCAGGATCAAGGTGCTGAAGAACGTCTCGGTCGACGTCCTGCCCGGCCAGACGCTCGCCGTCGTCGGCGAATCCGGTTCCGGCAAGTCGACGCTGGCGCGCGCCATCACCGGGCTTCTGCCGCCCGAGCAGGGCAGCATCTCCTTCGCCGGGCGCACGCTCGCCAACCGCCTGTCCGACCGCACGCGCGACGACCTGCGCGAGCTGCAGATGATCTACCAGATGGCCGACGTGGCGATGAACCCGCGCCAAACGGTGGCGACCATCATCGGCCGGCCGCTGGAATTCTACTTCGGCATGGGCGGCAAGGAGCGCGACGCACGCGTCGCCGAACTGCTCGACAAGATCGAGCTGGGGCGCGGCTTCGCCGACCGCTATCCGGCCGAGCTTTCGGGCGGGCAGAAGCAGCGCGTCTGCATCGCACGGGCGCTGGCCGCCAAGCCCAGGCTCATCATCTGCGACGAGGTCACCAGCGCGCTCGACCCGCTGGTCGCCAACGGCATCCTCAAGCTGCTGCTCGAGCTGCAGCAGGAGGAAGGCGTCGCCTACCTCTTCATCACCCACGACCTGGCCACGGTGAAGTCGATCGCCGACTCCATCGCCGTCATGTATCGCGGCGAAGTGGTGCGCTACGGGCCGAAGTCCCAGGTGCTCGAGCCGCCCTTCGACGCCTATACCGACCTGCTGCTCTCGTCTGTGCCGGAGATGGAGATGGGCTGGCTGGAAAAGGCCATCAAGGGCCGCAGGATGGCAAGCGCGGGGAATTGAGGGGTGCGCAACAACATTCTTGTGTAAGTCGCGCCCCTTCCCACCCCCCTCTGGCCTGCCGGCCATCTCCCCCACAAGGAGGGAGATTAGTCACGTCCGCGGCGGCGCTCATACTGCGGGCTCGAACAATTGTGCTTGCCGAGCAGCCCCTTGCGAAGTTGGTGATTATGGCCGGCTTCGACGAAGGCCTGATCTCCCCCCTTGTGGGGGAGATGGCCGGCAGGCCAGAGGGGGGTGGGAAGAAATGAGGCGCTACTTGCCGAACCTCACCACACCCACGCGCCGCGTCCGAGCGCGGCGACCGCATCGACGATACGGGTGAAGCTGGCCGGTCGTGCAACATTGCCGAATTTGGCAACGATACCAATTTTTGGTATCGTCTTGCCATGAACAAGAACACCTCCATCTCGCTCGGCCAGCATTTCTCCGATTTTGTCGACAGACAGGTCGAGGATGGCCGCTACAACTCGGCCAGCGAGGTCATCCGGGCGGGTCTGCGGCTATTGGAAGAACATGAGCTGCAGGTGGCCCGGTTGCGCGCTGCCATCATCGAAGGCGAGGAAAGTGGCCCCTCCAAACCGCTCGAAGTCGAGACATTCCTAGGCCGGATGCGAGCCGGCCATGGCCGATAAGCGCCTGCTCTTCTCACCGGCAGCCGAAGCGGATCTCGAACAGATCTGGCGCTACACCGCTAGCCAGTGGAGTCAGGAACAAGCCGACCGATACGTGCTGCAAATTCACGGTTGCGGCCTGGAGATAGCGGCAGGCAGGCGCAAAGGCCGATCCCTTGCGAGTATCCGTCCCGGCTATTTCAAGGCGAATGTCGGATCGCATCTTGTCGTCTACAGCATTGTAGGCGACGCGGTAGACGTCGTCCGTATTCTTCACCGGCGCATGGATATCGAGGCTCGGCTGGACGAGTAGTTCCGAACCCGCGAATGCGCATGTGCCCAACCTGCTGCATCCGGCCGAGCCTCACCACACCCACTCCGCTCGCCCCAGCACGGCGACCGCATCGACGATGCGGGTGAAGCTGGCGCGCGCGCGGCCGACGGTGTGACGGGCGCGCAGGTAGCCGTGCACCAGCCCCGGTTCCTCGTGCCAGAACGCCTTGCCGCCGGCGGCGACCACGCGTTCGCCATAGGCCTCGCCGTCGGAAGACAGCGGGTCGCATTCGGCGGTGATGATCACCGTCGGCGGCAGATTGCAGAAATCGGCGTCGGCGAGCGGCGTAAGCGTGATGTCGCCGGTGCGGTCCTCGCCGCCGGTGCGTATGTCCCTGTAGAATTCGACGTCGCGCATGGTCAGCATCGGCGCCTCGGCGTGACGGACATAGGAGCCGCGCGACTGGTCGCCGCCCAGCCCGGGATAGATCATCACCTGCCCGACCGGTCGGCGCTTGTGGCCGCGCGTGGCGTGGCTGACGGCGGCGGCGAGGTTGCCGCCGGCGCTGTCGCCGACGAGCACGATTGGCTGAGCGTAGTTTTGGATCGCCCATTCGAACGCGGCCATGGCGTCGTCGAAGGCCGCCGGATGCCGGTGCTCGGGCGCCAGCCGGTAGTCGACCGACACGACTTCGCAGCCGGTGCGGCTGCAGAGTTCGGCGCAGACATCGTCATGGCTGTCGAGCCCGCCGACCACGAAGCCGCCGCCATGAAGATAGAGCACCACCGCTTCCGGCGTCTTGCCGGCTGCCCTGTAGATGCGGATCGGGATTTTCCGCCCCGGGACGGCGATGGCCGTCGTCTCGGCTGCAACGCCCTCGGGATAGCCGGCGAAGAACTCGCGGCACATGCGGTCGTAGATCGCGCGCTGCTCGGCGATGGTGTAGTCGATCGTGTCGGGCGGATAGTAGGAATTGGTCCGCTCGATGAAGGCCCAGGTTTCGGCGTCGATGAGTTTGGCGTAATCGGTCATTGGTGCTGACTCCGGCATGAATTGCACTCTACGTTGCCCCCCTCTGGCCTGCCGGCCATCTCCCCCACGAGGGGGGAGATCAGGCTGCCGCCGACGTCGCGACCAATCGCAAGCTTCCCAGATGTACGCCGCGTTGCGAAGCCGAGGAGCTTGGCGCGAGGCCGACGCGACTGATCTCCCCCCTCGTGGGGGAGATGGCCGGCAGGCCAGAGGGGGGGCGCGAGAGAACGCAGTCATCTCCACGAACCTACTTCCCCTTCCACACCGGATCGCGCTTTTCGGCGAATGCCTTGAAGCCCTCGAGATTGTCCTCCGAGGCGTAGAGTTCGTCCACCGTGCGGAACTGGCGCTTGGTGATGCGGTTCATAGTTTCCTGAAAGCCCATCACCTCGGCCGCGCGCGCCACCTCCTTGATGGCGGCGAAGACCAGCGGCGGGCCGCCGGCGAGCAGCCGGGCGATCTCCCAGACGCGGTCCTCGAGCTTGTCGGACGGCAGCACCTCGTTG
The DNA here is from genome assembly GCF_050433525.1 of Aminobacter sp. BE322. Lineage (NCBI taxonomy): Bacteria > Pseudomonadati > Pseudomonadota > Alphaproteobacteria > Hyphomicrobiales > Phyllobacteriaceae > Aminobacter > Aminobacter sp. BE322. The sequence goes on from NZ_JBNPXB010000002.1 coordinate 380,687, forward strand.
ACCAGGCCCCAGCGATGCGCCTCGGCCACGTCCATCCAGCGGCCGGTGAGCAGGAGGTCCATCGCCACGTGATAGGGAATGCGCTTGGGCAGCTTGATGGTCGCCGCATCCGCCAGCGTGCCGGCCTTGATCTCGGGCAACGCGAAGCTCGAATGTTCGGAGGCGTAGATCAGGTCGCAGGACAGCGCCAGCTCGAAGCCGCCGCCCACCGCCATGCCGTTGACGCAGGCGATGACCGGCTTGTTGAGGTCGCGCAGCTCCTGCAGCCCGCCGAAGCCGCCGACGCCATAGTCGCCGTCGACCGCATCGCCATTGGCGGCGGCCTTGAGGTCCCAGCCGGCGGAGAAGAACTTCTCCCCCGCCGTCTTGACGATGGCGACGCGCAGCTCCGGATCGTCGCGGAAGGCCTTGAAGGTTTCGCCCAGCAGCCGCGACGTCGCGAGATCGATGGCGTTCGCCTTGGGCCGGTCGAGCGTGACCTCGAGGATGGCGCCCTCGCGGCGGGTTTTCACGACGTCGGACATTTTTCCCTCCATTGCCCTCACTCACCCTTGGCCTGGATGGCCCTCACGACCTTTGGCCCCTCACCCTTTCCCTCTCCCCGTAGATGACGGAGAGAGGGGGGCGTCAACGCCGCGGCCATCCTCCTTCTCCCCGTCACGACGGGGAGAAGGTCCGGCAGGGGATGAGGGGCCATTTGAACCTACCAGCAGCGCGTCCGCGATCCAGGCGCCCTGCCCTTCGCCGCAGACGATCAGCGGGTTGATGTCGAGTTCCTCGATTGCATCGGCATGATCGGAGACGAATTCGGCGATCGCCATGATCGCATAGACGGCGGCGCCAACGTCCGCCCGGGCGCGGCCGCGGTAGCCGTCGAGCAGCGGGAACATCTTCAGCCGCTTGAGCGCTAGCTCGACCTCGCCGCGCGATGCGGGCAAAAGCAGCGTGGCGCTGTCCTTGATCAGCTCGACCAGCACGCCGCCGGTACCGATGGTCATCACCGGCCCGAAAAGCGGATCGCGTACGATTCCAACGATCAGCTCCGCCACCCCGCCTGAAACCATCTTCTCGACATAGAGGCCGAAGCCGAGCGGCAGCAGGGCGGCAGCCGCCGCGCCGACGTCCTCGCCGTTCTTCAAGTTGAGCCGCACGGCGCCCAGCTCGCTCTTGTGGGCGACGCCCAGCGCCTTGAGCGCGACGGGATAGCCGAGCGCCTCGGCTGCCGCGATGGCTTCGGCTACGCTTTTCGCGCGACGACCCGCCGGCACGGCAAGGCCTGCTTCGCGCAGCAGGGATTTGGCGGCAGCTTCGTCGAGGGTTCCACCCTCACCCTTGAGGGGAGGGTCGGCGCGCAGCGCCGGGGTGGGGGTATTGGCGGCGGCTCGGTTACCCCCACCCGCGCCTTCGGCGCGACCTCCCCACAAGAGGGAGGCAAAGGGCTTCGCCCACGCCTCGCCAATCATCGCCGCCGCCTCCGCCGCGTCCATCGCCTCGGCGATGCCCTGCAACGGCACGATGCCGCGCGCAAACAGGTCGGCCGCGTGCGCCTCGGTCAGGTTCTCCGACATCGACGCCACGATCGCCCCGCGCGCGCCGTTGGCCTTCAGCGCCGCCTCGAAGGCACGTACGGTCGGCCACCAGTCGGCGTCGGAGCAGCGGTCGCTGCGCGGGAAATCGAGCACCAGCATGTTGAGGTCGAACCCGCTCGACGCCATCGCCGTGAAGGTGGCTGTCATCGCCGGTTCGTCGTTCCAGATGAAGGTGTGGTAGTCGAGCGGGTTGGCGACCGCCACGAAGGCGCCGAGCGTCGACTTGACCCGGGCATAATGCTCCGGCGACAGCGCCGGGAAGTGGAGCCGCCGGCCCTCGGCGCTGTCGGCCATGACCGATGCCTCGCCGCCCGAGCAGCTCATCGACGACAGCGAAAATCCCGGCAGCGGGCCGACGGCGTGCAGGAGCTTCAGCGTCTCGAGCAGCGACGGGATGGTGTCGACACGGGCAATGCCGAGGCGTTTGAGGAAGGCGTCGGACGCTGCGTCCGAACCAGCCAGCGACGCCGTGTGCGAGATCGTCGCCTTGCGCGCCTGCTCGGAGCGGCCGACCTTCATGGCGACGATCGGCTTGTTCAGTTCCCGCGCCCGCGCCGCCAGCCGCTCGAAGCCCTCGACCTTGTCGAAGCCCTCGATATGCAGGCCGAGGCAGGACACCCGCTCGTCCTCGATCAGGCCCAGCGCCATCTCGGACAGGCCCGTCTGCGCCTGGTTGCCCGCGGTCATCAGGAAGGCCACCGGCAGGCCGCGCTTCTGCATGGTCAGGTTGCAGGCGATGTTGGACGATTGCGTGATGATGGCGACACCCCGCCCACCAGGCGCAAGCCGCTGACCGCCATGCTGGTCGGGCCACAATAGCGCGCCGTCGGCATAGTTGATCAGGCCGTAGCAGTTGGGTCCGATGACCGGCATGGCACCGGCGGCCGCCACCAGCTCGGCCTGCAGCCGCTCGCCATCGGCATCGTCGTTGCCGGCCTCGAGGAAGCCGGAGGCAAAAGAGATCGCCCCGCCCGCGCCGCGCGCAGACAGCTGCGCGATCACCTCGATGGTCAGGAAGCGGTTGACGCCGACGAAGGCCGCGTCGGGCGCGCCCGGCAGTTCGGCGACGGAGCGGAAGGTTTTTATCCCCTCGACTACCTCCTTCGTCGGGTGCACCGGCCAAATGTCGCCGGCAAAGCCCATTTTCAGGCATTGCCTGACCACGGCGGCTGCCTGCGAGCCGCCGAACACGGCAATCGATTTCGGCCGCAGCAGGCGTTCGAGCCTGCCCTTGCCGGGTTCGGGCGGCGCCGGCTTCGGGGTGGGGGTAGATGAAGTCGAGCCAGACATATTTACCCCCACCCGGCCCTGCGGGCCATCCTCCCCACAAGGGGGAGGGTCGAACCAGGAAGCCGCGACATCATCCGCCCACCGCCCTGAGCAGGGCGCGGGAGATGATGTGCCGCTGGATTTCCGACGTTCCTTCCCAGATGCGCTCGACGCGGGCGTCGCGCCAGATGCGCTCCAGCGGCAGGTCGTCCATCAGGCCCATGCCGCCATGGACCTGGATCGCCTCGTCGGCGACGAAGGCCAGCATCTCGGTGGCCTTCAGCTTGGCCATCGCCATGTCCTGGTCGGTGACCGTGCCCTGGTCGTATTTCCAGCCGGCCTCCATCACCATCAGCTCGGCCGCCTTGAGTTCGGTCGCCATGTCGGCGAGCTTGAACGACACGCCCTGGAACTTGCCGATCTGCTGGCCGAACTGCTCGCGCTGCGCCGCATATTCGACGGCGTGGCCCAGCGCCCGTTCGGCGCGGCCGAGGCAGGTGGCGCCCACCTGCAGGCGCGTCGCCCCCAGCCAGCTGTTGGCGACCTCGAAACCCTTGTGCACCTCGCCCAGAACCTGGCTCGCCGGCAGGCGGCAGTCGTCGAACTCCAACACCGAATTGGTGTAGCCGCGATGCGAGACGTTGCGGTAGCCGTCGCGCACGGTGAAGCCCGGCGTGCCCTTGTCGACGAAGAAGGCGGTGATCTTCTTGCGTTTTCCGCGCGGCGTGTCTTCCTCGCCCGATGCCATGAACACGATGGCGAAATCGGCGAGGTCGGCGTGGGAGATGAAATGCTTGGTGCCGTTCAGCACCCAGTCGCCGCCCTTCTCGACGGCGGATGCCTTCATGCCGCGCAGGTCGGAGCCGGCGCCCGGCTCGGTCATGGCGAGGCAGTCCCATTTCTCGCCGCGTATGCAGGGGAAGAGATACTTCTCGCGCTGCTCCGGCGTGCCGGCGAGCAGGATGTTCGACGGGCGCGCCACGCAGGTCCAATGCAGCGCATAGTTGGCGCGGCCGAGCTCCTTCTCGTAGAGCAGCCAGGTCAGCGTATCGAGCCCGGCGCCACCGACATCCGCCGGCATGTTGGCGGCATAGAGCCCGGCGGCGATCGCCTTTTGCTTGATCTCCTCGATCAGCTCGCGCCGCAGATGGCCCGTGCGCTCGACTTCGCGCTCATGCGGGTAGAGCTCGTTCTCGACGAAGGCGCGCGTCGTGTCGACGATCAGCTGCTGTTCCTCGGACAGACCGAAATGCATGGCGCTAGCCCTTCTTCTTGGCCGCAGCCTTCTTCACCGTCTTCACGGGCTTGCTTGCCTTGGCCTTTTCGGCTGCCTTGGAAACCTTCGGCTTGGCCTGGGCCGCCAGCTGCCTGGTGTAGTCCTTGTAGAGCGCGCCGGCGCCCCATCCCTTGCCCTTGTTCTGCTTCGACAGCGCATCCATGATCGCCACGAGATTGTCGTCGCGGATCTTTTCCAGTTCGCGGATCGACCATTTGTCGGATTGCTCGTCCGACTGGGTCGCGATCAGGTCGACAAGCTCGTCGTTGAACTCGGGCACGTCCATCAGCTTGGTCCACGGCCATTTCAGGCACGGGCCGAACTGGGCCATGAAGTGGCGCATGCCGGCCTCGCCGCCGGCGACGCGATAGACCTGGAACATGCCCATCTGGGCCCAGCGCAGACCGAAGCCGTAGCGCATGATGTCGTCGAGCTCCTCGACCGAGCAGATGCCGTCCTTGATCAGCCACAGCGCCTCGCGCCATGCCGCCTCCAGCAAACGATCGCCGACGAAGGCCTCGATCTCCTTGCGGATCACCACCGGCTTCATGCCGATGGAGGCGTAGATCTCCTTGGCCACCTCGATGGCCTCGGGGAAGGTCTGGGCGCCGCCGACGATCTCGACGATCGGCAGCAGGTAGACCGGATTGAACGGATGGCCGACCACCAGCCGCTCGGGATGCTTCTTCATCGCCACCTGCATGTCCGACGGCTTGATGCCCGAGGTGGACGAACCGATGATCGAATTGGCGGGGGCGTGGCTGTCGATCTCCGCCAGCACCTTGTGCTTGAGGTCGAGCCGTTCGGGCACGCTTTCCTGGATGAAGTCGGCATCGGCCACGGCCTCGGCGATGGTCTTGGCGAAGGTCAGCTTGCCCTCCTTGGGCAGGCCGCCGGGCAGCATCTGCTTGTAGGCGCGGCGCGCGCCCTTCATCACCTCGCCGACCTTGCGGGAGGCCTCCGGGTCGGGATCGTAGATCGACACGTCGATGCCGTTGAGCAGCAGCCGCGCCACCCATCCGGCGCCGATCACCCCGCCGCCGATGGCGGCTGCCTTGGAAATTGTCATCGTGTGAACTCCCTCTCACCGAGGGCGTAGCACTCTACGTTGCCCCCCTCTGTCCTGCCGGACATCTCCCCCACAAGGGGGGAGATTGGCAGCTTCGATTTCCCTACCTTCCCCGCGACGCCGAAAGTTGGCGCCCCCTGTGCGGCTGGCTGATCTCCCCCCTTGTGGGGGAGATGTCCGGCAGGACAGAGGGGGGGCGCGAAGGAATGCCATGTTCGCGATTTTCCTACGCCGCCAGCGGCGCGCGCTTCACCAGGTTCAGCTTCTTGCGCACCTCCTCCGGCCCGATCACCCGCGCGCCCAGATTCTCGACGATGGTCACCGCCTTCTCAACCAGCTGCGCGTTGGTCGCCAGCACGCCCTTGTCGAGCCAGAGATTATCCTCGAGGCCGACGCGCACGTTGCCGCCGGCAAGCACGGCCGCCGCCGCATAGGCCATCTGGTTGCGGCCGAGCGAGAAGGCCGAAAAGGTCCAGCTCTTCGGCACGTTGTTGACCATGGCCATGAAGGTGTTGAGGTCGTCGGGCGCCCCCCACGGCACCCCCATGCACAGCTGCACCAGCGCGTCGGGAGCAAGCACGCCCTCCTCCACCAGCTGCTTGGCAAACCACAGGTGGCCGGTGTCGAAGGCCTCGATCTCGGGCTTCACGCCCATCGCCGTCATCATGCCGCCCATGGCGCGCAGCATGCCCGGCGTGTTGGTCATGACGTAGTCGGCCTCGGCGAAGTTCATCGTGCCGCAGTCGAGCGTGCAGATCTCCGGCAGGCACTGGCGCACATGCTCGACGCGGTTCGACGCGCCGCCCATGTCGGTGCCGGCTTCCTTCAGCGGCAGCGGGCTCTCGACGCCACCGAACACCATGTCGCCGCCCATGCCGGCGGTGAGGTTGAGCACCACGTCGACGTCGGCCTCGCGGATGCGCTCGGTCACCTCGCGGTAGAGATGGATGTCGCGGCGCGGCTTGCCGGTCTCGGGGTCGCGGACGTGGCAGTGCACGATCGCCGAACCCGCCTTGGCCGCCTCGATGGCCGAGTCGGCGATCTCTTTGGGCGAGCGCGGCACCAGATGGCTGCGATCCTGCGTGCCGCCGGACCCGGTCACGGCACAGGTAATGAAGACCTCGCGGTTCATCTCGAGCGGCATCGCATTCCTCCCATACGAAACATCTGGCCGCGATCATCGCGCCGCTTGCGTGCATCTGTTTTGCGTTTTACGAAATCCAAATGGCCAAGAGCGAAAAACCGACAATCTTTCGCAGCGAGCGCGCCCCGCTCAGGGTGACGATGCTGGTCTTCTCCGGCGCGTCCATCATGTGCGTGGCCTCCGCCATCGATCCGCTGCGCGCCGCCAACCGCATCGCCGGCGAAACGCTGTTCGATTTCCGCCTCGTCTCGGCCACCGGGGAGCCGGCGGTCACCACCTGCGGCCTGCCGGTAGCCGTATCCGGCGCCTTCGATCCCGCGGAGCCGTGCGACGTGCTCGTCGTCGTCGCCGGCTTCGGCACCCAGGGCTACACGACGTCGAAACTGCTTGGCGGCCTCCGCCGCGCCGCGCGTGGCGCGCGGGCCGTCGGCGGCGTCGAGGCCGGCACCTGGCTGGTCGCTCGCGCCGGCCTGCTGGACGGGCGGGCCGCGACCACGCACTGGGAGGACCTGGAGGACTTTTCAGTGGCTTTTCCCGAGGTCGAGGTGCGCCCCGACCGCTACATCATCGACGGCCCGGTGTTCACCTGCGGCGGTGCCGCCCCGACTTTCGACCTGATGCTGCATCTGGTGCGGTCGCGGCTCGGCATGGCCGTGGCGCTCGATGTGGCGAGCGTCTTCATCTACGACCAGTCGCGGGCGGCGACCGACGCCCAGCCGCTGGTCTCGCTCGGCCGGCTCGACGGTTACGATCCGCGGCTCGCCCAGGCGATCCGGCTGATGGAGGCGCATGTCGACCGCCCGCTGACGATCGCCGCGATCGCCAGGCGCGCCGGGGTGACGGCGCGCACGCTCGAAAGCATCTTCCGCACTTCTATCGGCGAAACGCCGGGCGCCTATTATCTGAGGCTCAGATTGAGTGCCGCCCGCCGGCTGGTGGTGGATACCCGCGTCAGCATGGCCGAAGTTGCCGAGCGAGCCGGCTTCTCCTCGGCCGCCGCCTTCTCGCGCAGCTTTTCGCGCGCGTTCGGAACGGCGCCCGTCAGGATGCGCCGGGGATAACCAGCACACTGCAGGGACGGTCTCGCGGCTTCAGACCCCCACCCTCAATCCCTCCCCACAAGGGGGAGGGAGGCTTGCGTCGCGCCTTGCGATCCAATGGTGAGCCCATCTCGCTTGGCGTGGGCAGTGCCGGAATCCCCCTCCCCCTTGTGGGTGGGGGTTAGGGGTGGGGGTAACCTCGTAGGCGCCGGGCGGTGAGGAGGATGTCGGCGACCAAGGCAGCCCTCAGCCTCGCTTGCGAACAACCCACTCGACCGCAGCTTCCAGGTCGTCGACGACGGCAGTCGGATGCGGCGCATACCGGCTCTCGTCGCCGGTACGATACTTGCCGGTCCTCACCAGCAAGGCCAATCCGATGCCGGCCCGCAACGCCCCCGCCACATCGCTTTCGGCATCGTCGCCGACCATGACCGCCTGTCCCGGCGTGCAGTCGAGACCGACGAGCGCTGCATGGAAAAAGTCCCTCGACGGTTTGCCCAGCACGATCGCCTGCTTGCCTGCCGCGAATTCCAGTGCCGCGACGAACGCGCCTGCATCGAGGCTGAGCCCTCCGTCGGCATCCTTGAAGGTGCGGTTGGTGGCGAGCGCCAGGAACTCGGCGCCGTCGACGAGTTGCCGGAAGGCCGCGTTCATCGCGGTGTAGCCGAACGCCTCGGCAGCGTCGCCGACCACGACGGCTTTCAGCCCGCCCTCTTGGACGCCGGAAAACTCCGGTTCGAGATCCGGATGGACAAGCAGATGCGGGCTGCAGCCATGCGCCGTCAGCCAGGCGACCGCGGCATTCGCCGGCGTGAGCAATTCGTCGTCGGATACAGCGATGCCGAGGCCGTCGAGTTGCGCCACGATCGCCTGTCGCGGCGAGCGCGTGGTGTTGCTGACGAAGCGGATGGGCAAACCGGCATCGCGCAGTCGCGCGATCGCCTCGACCGCGCCCGGGATCGGCGTGTCGCCGTCATAGACGACGCCCGAGAGATCCAGGAGCACGGCGCGTATCATCGACGGAGGATGGCGGACCATCCTCCGTTCGTCAAACGCAACGGCGAGAAGGCTATGCCGCGTCGCGGCCCTCGTGGTCGATGCGCGCCCGCATGCTCTCGGCGAGCACGAGTTCGAGCCGCTTTGCCACTGCCCGGCTCCATTCGTCGGACAGTTCGGTCTCCGCCACAGGCGGCAGCGCCATCAGGCGATCGACGATGGAAACGGCCTCCGACTTGTCCAGGAGCGCCTCGATCGCCGGATCATGGGTGGTGAAAGTCTTTTGTTCCCGTCTCATGCGGCACTAAGTGGCTGATTCGACTGGCGCCATGAGGGCGAGAAAGGGGCAATTCGGGGGCAAGGTGTGCCCCCGCCGGAACCTCAACCGCCCTATCCACGCGCCATCGGCGGCGCGTGGGGCCTCAACGGTTTCCGACAGCCATGCCCGGAAGGCGCATCAGACGTAGCGGTTGACGACGTTCTCCAGATACTCCTGCCGGCCCGACTTCGGCTGCGGCTCGATGCCGTCCTTCACCACGCGCGCGGCGATCTCCTCGAGGCTGCGCTCGCCCGCAAGCATCGCCTTGGCCTCGGCCGAGTTCCAGCCGGCATAGCGAGCGTCGAGCGGGCCGGACAGCGCCTTGTCCTCGATCATCCTGGCCGCCGCCTTGAGGCCACGGGCGCAGGCGTCCATGCCGCCGATATGGGCGACCAGCAGGTCCTCGGGGTCGAGCGACTGGCGGCGCAGCTTGGCATCGAAATTGGTGCCGCCCGTCTTGAAGCCGCCGCCGAGCAGCACCTGGTAATAGGCGAGCGCCATCTCCGGCACGTTGTTGGGGAACTGGTCGGTGTCCCAGCCCGACTGGTAGTCGTTGCGGTTCATGTCGATGGAGCCGAAGATGCCGAGCGCATTGGCGGTCGCCAGCTCGTGCTCGAACGAGTGGCCGGCGAGGATCGCGTGGCCCTGCTCGATGTTGACCTTCACCTCCTTCTCCAGCCCGTACTTCCTGAGGAAGCCGTAGACGGTGGCGACGTCGTAGTCGTACTGGTGCTTGGTCGGCTCCTGCGGCTTGGGCTCGATCAGGATCGTGCCGGTGAAGCCGATCCTGTGCTTGTAGTCGACCACGAGGTTGAGGAAGCGGCCGAGCTGGTCGAGTTCGCGGCCCATGTCGGTGTTGAGCAGCGTCTCGTAACCTTCGCGACCGCCCCACAGAACGTAGTTCTCGCCATTCAGCCGCTTGGTCACGTCGATGCAGTGCTTCACCGTCGCCGCCGCATAGGCGAAGACGTCCGGATCGGGGTTGGTCGCCGCACCCGCCATGAAGCGGCGGTTGGAGAACAGGTTCGCCGTGCCCCACAGAAGCTTGACGCCGGTCTTGGCCATCTTGGCCTCGAAATGGTCGGCGATCTCGTCGAGGCGCTTGGCACTCTCGGCGAAATTGGCACCCTCGGGCCGCACGTCGGCGTCGTGGAAGCAGTAGTAGGGAACGCCCAAAAGCGAGAACAGCTCGAAGGCGACGTCGGCCTTCAGCTTGGCGTGCTCCATCGTCTCGCCGAACCAGGGGCGTTCAAAAGTCTGGCCGCCGAACGGGTCGCCGCCCGGCCAGGCGAATGTATGCCAGTAGGCGACGGCGAAGCGCAGGTGGTCCTCCAGCCGCTTGCCCAGCACCACCTCGTCGGCGTTGTAGTGCCGGTAGGCCAGCGGATTGGTGCTGTCGGGACCCTCATACTTGACGGGCTTGGTGTCGCCGAAATAGCCGGTGCTCATGGGAGAACTCCTTTCAGTGAGTACGCATCGCCGCCCGCTGCCGGGCTGCTGCCGAAATTCCGAATTCGATTACCTCAGGCGTAATTGGTCTCAGACGCGCCTGCTGCGAAAAGGGCTGCGTCAACCAGGACGAACCCGACGGAGAGCGGCAATGACCGACTACAACGCCATCACTGACGCCTACTTCGCCGCCTGGAACGAGACCGACGCAGCCGTCCGCAAGGCCGACGGCTTCGGCGACACCATCCGCTTCTCCTGGGGCCTTGGCCCCGACGGCGTCGACGCGGTGGTCGAAGGCACCGACTTCGCCACCATCGAAGGCGGCCGCCTGAGCGCCATCACCGGCTTCCTCGACAAGGTGCCGGGCTGAGGCGACGCGACTGATCTCCCCCCTTGTGGGGGAGATGCCCGGCAGGGCAGAGGGGGGTGCGAAGGAGTGCGACCTCACATCGTCCCCCGGATCGCCGGATAGAGCTTGCGGTAGCGCTGGTAGGCCTCGTCATAGGCGCCCGCCAGCGCCGCGACCGGCTCGATGGTTTCGGCGGTCGCCGGCGGCGTGCAGACCCGGTGCGGGTCGGCGCCCTCGGCGGCGATGAGGCCGAGGCGCGCGGCACCGAAGGCGGCGCCGAAATCGCCGTCGGCGGGAATGTCGACCGGCAGGCCGAGCGCGGTGGCGATCGACCTCAGCCAGTAGCGCGAGCGCGAGCCGCCGCCGATTGCCGTCACGCGCGTCAGCGTGGTCCCGGCCGTGGCCAAGGCTTCAAGGCTGTCGCGGAAGGCGAAGGCCACGCCCTCGAGCACGGCCTGCGTCATCGCCGCCCTGCCGGTCTCATGCGCGATGCCGCTGAACGAACCGCGGATCGCCGCGTCGTTGTGCGGAGTGCGTTCGCCCGAGAGATAAGGCAGGAAGGTCACGCCCGAGGGTGCGCGCAGCTCCTCGCCCAGCTCGCGGGTCAGCTCGGCCGCGTCCCTGCCGGTGATGCCGCTCAGCCAGTTGAGCGAGTCCGTCGCCGACAGGATGACGCCCATCTGGTGCCAGGCATTGGGCAGCGCATGACAGAACGTGTGCACGGCGCTTTCCGGATTGGGCAGATAGGCGCCGTTGGCGGCAAACAGCACGCCCGAGGTGCCGAGCGACACGAAGGCCGCGCCCGGCTTGACCGTGCCCATGCCGCAGGCGGAAGCCGCGTTGTCGCCGGCGCCGCCGGCGATCACGACGCCCTGCCCCATGCCCCAATTTGCCGCGAGTTCACCGCGCAGCACCCCGGCCCTGTCGGTGCCCTCGACCAGCGACGGCATGTGCTCGATGCCGAGGCCGGTGGCGGCCAGAAGCTCGGGCGACCAGCGCCGCGCCGCGACGTCCAGCCACGAGGTTCCGGCGGAATCGGACATCTCCGAAGTGTATTCGCCCGACAGCCAGAGCCGCAGATAGTCCTTGGGCAGCAGCACCTTGGCCACCTTGGCGAAGATGTCGGGCTCGTTGGCCTTCACCCAGGCGAGCTTGGGCGCGGTGAAGCCGGGGAAAACGATGTTGCCGGTCATCTTGCGGAAGCGCGGATCCGCGTCTAGCGCGGCCGCCTCGGCAAAGCTGCGCGTGTCGTTCCAAAGGATGCACGGCCGCAGCACCCTGCCCGAGACGTCGAGCAGCGTCGCGCCATGCATCTGGCCCGACAGGCCGATGCCGCGCACGGCGGCGATTTCCCCGGGATGTGCCGCCTTGAGTTCGGCGATCGCCTCTTCCGTGGCGGCGATCCAGTCGGCCGGGTCCTGCTCGGACCAGCCGTGACGCGGCCGCGACACGTCGAGCGAACCGTGGCCGGAGCCGATGATCTTCTGGTCGGCGTCCATCAAAAGCGCCTTCACGCCTGACGTGCCGAGATCGAGCCCGAGATACATGCCATTCCTCCCGAATGAGCGACGCGGACGCTCGTCGCGTCCATCCTCTCACGTCATTGGCCGGCGTTGTCGCCAAGAGGCAAACGGCCGGGCCACCTGCCCGTTCCTCCGACGGACGATGCTTATTAGCAAACATTCCCGGGTCGGGTCGACATTTATTTCGGAACTCGCAAAAAATAAATCGAGCGCCTCGGCGACGGGCCTTCGGTCTCAGTCAGCCATGGGCAAGAAGTGCTGCACGCTGCACGAACAGGCCCGACAGCGGGCTTGCCGGCCGCGCATGGTTGCGCTCGTTGGCGAGCCGCACTGCCAGCGCGTCATTGCCGTCACGCAGGGCAGCCTCGATCAGCGTCAGCTCGATCACGTCGCGCTGGGCGTGGCTGCCACCAAAACGATGCGCGATCTTCCGCACCGGTTCGAGCAGCCGCACCGTTTCGCCGTACCTCCCCTTGCCGAAGGCCTTGACCGCCAGCGTCACCGGGTGGCCGACATCGCGGGTGAAGGCGGCATTGTCGTCGTCGCGGGCAATCGCTTCGCGCTGGGCGTCGAGCATCGCCCTGGCCGGCGCTTCGAGCCCGGCCCCGACGAAGGCCATCATCGCATGCGCGTCGTTGAAGGCGTAGTTGCCGGCCTGGGCCTTCGGCGCCCAGTTGGCCGCGAGGCTGGCCCAGCGCCCGCCGACATCGACGCCGCCGAGATTGAGCCGCCACAGGATCGCCGAGGCGTCGACCATGTTGAGCGCCAGCTTCGACTGTGCCCCGTAGATCGGCCCGTCATAAAGCGCGAGCACCTCGTCGGTCTCGCCGAGATCGTAGTGGAACAGCGCCAGGTGCCACCAGTTGTGGACCTGCAGGAAGCTGTCCTTCGTCCAGGCGTCGACATTGCCGCGCATCCAGGCGATGCCGTCGCCCTGGCGGCTCTGCATCTCCATCACATGCGCCACCGCATGCTGCGCCCAGCCGTCGCGCGGCTCCAGCGCCACCGCCTCGCGGCCGAGCGACTCCGCGGTCTTATAGTCGCCCATCTCCTCGAAGCCGAAGGCCTGCATGCCGAGGATGGCGTGATAGCCCGGCATGCCCCTGCCCCATGCCGGCATCGCACGTGCGATGCGGTCGCGCAGCATCAGAGCGTTGCCGGTGAAGAAGTCGATCTGGTGCCCGGCCTGCAGCGCCAGCGCATCGGTGGGATGCTCCGCCGTCAGCTCCGCCAGGATATGCCCGGCTTCGTGCCAGTGACCGCCGGCGAGACGCCCGAGGGCGGCGACATGTGCCTTCTCGCGCGCCGTTGCGGCAAGACCGGCCGCCGTCTGGTGGCAATCCCGCGCCACAGCCATCGCTTCCCGCTCGGTCGACAGGCCGTAGAGCCAGCCCTTCAGCACATGCGCCATGACGAAGTCGGGTGCAGCCGCGATCGCCTTGTCGGCGGAGCCGACCGGATCGCCGACGAAGCGCTGCAGTTCGCTCACCCCGCGCTCGTAATGCGTGGCGGCGGCCTCGTCGGCACCCGAAAGCGCGAGGCCGAGCACGTCCTTCGCCATGGCGAGATCCTCAATGCCCGGAGCGTGCGGCAGCCGCGGCGATGCCGGCGCCGACCAGCAGCGTGCCGCCGGTGCGGTTGAAGATGCGGATCGCGCGCGGGTTGGACACCAATTTGCGGGCGCGCGCCGCCACCAGCGCGTAGCCGAAGGCATTGGCGAAGGCCAACGTCAGGAAGGTGACCTCGAAGATCGCCATCTGGGTCCAGAAATCAGCGCTGCGGTCGATGAACTGCGGCAGGAAGGCGACGAAGAAGGTGATGCTCTTGGGATTCAGCGCCGTCACGATCCAGGCATGGACCATCATTTTCGCCGCGGACGCGGCATCCCTGCGCGGCTTGGCGTCCAGCGCACCCCCGGCGCGGAACAGCTTGACGCCGAGATAGATCAGGTACGCCGCGCCGATCCACTTGACGATGGTGAAGACGGTTGCGGAAGCGGCAAGCAGCGCGCCGATGCCAAGCATCGACAGCGTCATGGCGGTGAAATCGCCCAGCGCCACGCCGATCGCCATCGGCAGCGCCGTGCGCCAGCCCTGGCCGAGCGCATAGGAGACGACCAGGAGGATGGTCGGCCCGGGGATCACGAGCAGCACGGCGGATGCGGCGGCAAAGGCGGCCCAGCTTTCGAACGACATGGCGGTCTCCCGGTTGAGCGGCGATCAAGCTCCGCGGCGGTGCCGTTGTAAAGCCCTTAACGGGGCGGCCGTAGCATTCACCCTTTCTCAACCATGAATGTTGAAAATGCGGTCTATCCGGCCGGAGTTTTCCCGGGGCCTGGCCGCCCGCGTAGCCAGTGGAATTGTGCCGTGTCGAAATCGCCTGCTTTGCCGGTCTCCGGCCCGAACGACCATATTGCCCCGAAAGCCGCCTCGCGCCGCAGCGTCCTCCTCGGCATCGGCGCCGCCGGCCTGCTCGCCGGCTGCAGCCGCACGCTGGACATGGAGATGCTGCAGGTGCCGGAAATGGGGCTCGACACCACGCCCACCGGATCGATCCGGCCCAGCATCAGCGTCGACAAGCAGGTCACCAGCCCCGCGCTGATGTATGCCTCCTTCACCGACGAAGGCTACCAGCTGCCGGAGATCCCCTTCGCCAAGGTCGACCCCAAGTTCCGCCGCCAGATCGTCGTCGATCCGACCGGCGAAGCGCCCGGCACCATCGTCGTGCGGCTGCAGGAAAGATATCTCTATCTCGTCCAGCCGGGCGGCGACGCCATCCGCTACGGCGTCGGCATCGGCCGCGACGGCTTCCGCTGGTCCGGCCGCGCCAACATCCAGTACGGCAAGAAGTGGCCGACCTGGACACCGCCGCCGGAGATGATCGCCCGCAAGCCGGAACTGGAGAAATGGCGCGGCGGCCAGCCCGGCGGCCTCGACAATCCGCTCGGCGCGCGTGCGCTGTACATCTTCCAGGACGGCCGCGACACCGGCTACCGCGTGCACGGCTCGCCCGAATGGTGGACGATCGGTCAGGCCATGTCGTCGGGCTGCGTGCGCATGATCAACCAGGACGTCATCGACCTCTTCAGCCGAGTCCACGGCAAGAGCCCGATCGTCGTCGGTTAGGACGATCGTCCCCAGGCCGCGCCATCTCCCCCATTGCGTCCCTTCCCGATAAGGACGAAAGTTTGCCGATATCATTGGGGAGGACGACCACCATGCCTTCGACATTCGTGATCGCGCAGGGCGGCGGACCGACCGCCGTCATCAACCAGACCATGGCCGGCGCGGTGCTCGAAATCCGCCGCCGCCATCCCAAGGCCCGCATCCTCGGCTCGCGCCACGGCGTCCGCGGCATCCGCGACGGCGACTATGTCGACTTGACCGACATCGCCGAGGAGCAGCTCCTGCGCATCGCCGCCACCCCCGGCGCGGCCCTGGGCAGCACCCGCGACAAGCCCGACGCTGCCTATTGCGAGGTCATCCTCGAAGGCCTGAAGAAGGCCGATGCCCGGGCCTTCATCTATATCGGCGGCAACGACACCGCCGGCACCCAGCAGATCCTCACCGACGCGGCCCAGGGCAGCATGGCCTTCGTGCACGCGCCCAAGACCATCGACAACGACCTCGAGGAAAACGACCACGTGCCGGGCTTTATCTCGGCCGCCGAGTTCGTCGCCGGCGCCTTCCTCAGCGTCGACCTCGACTTCCGGGCGCTGCCCGGCATCTATGTCGGCATCGTCATGGGACGCCATGCCGGCTTCCTGACGGCCGCGGCCGCGGCCTGGCGCGACGACGACAGCGACGGCCCGCACCTCGTCTACGTTCCCGAGCGGGCCTTCTCGGTGCCCCGCTTCATCGACGACGTGAAGGCGACGCTCGCCCGCCACCGCCGCTGCGTGGTGGCCGTGTCAGAGGGCGTCACCACCGAGGACGGCCGCGCCCTGGTCGAGAGCATCGTTCCCGCCGACAAGCTCGAGCGCGATGCCCACGGCAACATCAAGCTTTCCGGCAGCGACCTGCCCCGCGCCTTCGAACAGGCTCTGGCCGAGGGCCTGCCCGGCAAGCGCGCCCGTGTCGACGCGCTCGGCTACATGCCGCGCGGCTATGTCGGCGCAGTCAATGCGGTCGATGCGCAGGAAGCCTTCGACGCCGGCGTCTTCGCCATCGATGCCGCCGACAAGGGCGGCGGCTCGGTCGCGCTCAAATACGAGGGCGGCAAGACCGTGCTGAGGCTGGTGCCGCTTGCCAATGTCGCCGGCAAGACCCGCCACATGCCCGACGACTTCATGCTGCCCGACGCCAATCACCTGTCGGAGAAGGGGATGGACTATCTCCGCCGGCTCGTGCCCGGGCGCTTCAAGATCGGCAGGCCGTTCGTGTGAGGCGACAGCCGGGCTGGTTTTCGAAACGTATCGTCGACGACAGGACGACGATGCTGACCGAGCCCTTCGTCACCGACTATTGCCGCGCCAACATCTGGCTCGTGCGCGGCCGCGACCTCGACATGCTGGTCGACACAGGCATGGGCATCTGCCCGCTCGCGCCCGAAATCGGGACGACACATCGCGAGGCAAGTTCCTTGGGCAAGCCGCTGCTTGCCGTCGCGACCCACGTCCATCTCGACCATGTCGGCTCGCTGCACGAATTTGCCTGGCGCGCCGGGCCGCGCATCGAGGCGGCGTTGTTCGAGACCATGCCGGACGGAGCGACTTACGCCCAGATGTTCCGCGACCTGCCGGGCGCCGTTTCCGAACTGCCCTGCCCCGGCTGGAGTTCCGCCGACTACGCGATCAGCCCCGCGCCGCTGCATCGCCTTCTCGACGAAGGCGACGTCATCGACCTCGGCGACCGCAGCTTCCGCGTCCTGCACCTGCCCGGACATTCGCCCGGCTCCATCGGCCTGTTCGATGAGCATGACGGCACGCTGTTTTCCGGCGATGCCATCCACGGCGGGCTTCTGGTCGACGACATGCCGGATTCCAACCGTACCGACTATTGCGCGACCATGCCGCGGCTGATCGAGCTTCCAGTCCGGGTCGTCCATGGCGGCCACGCCGAGAGCATCGACGGGGCCAGGATGCGCGAGATCGCCGAGGATTACCTGAGACGGAACGAGAGGTAGCAGCGAAAGCAAGCCCCCTGACCGTCACCGCTTCGCCGTGACGGTCAGGGGGAACCTGCTGCGAGCTGCGGCTGTGGGATCAGCCCAGCCCTTCCTCGAACCCGCTGATTGCCTTGACCTCGAGGAAGTCCTCGAGCCCCCACTTGCCGCCCTCGCGGCCGAGGCCCGACTGCTTGTAGCCGCCGAACGGGCTGCCATAGGGGCGGTCGGTGCCGTTGATCTGCACCATGCCGGCACGCAGCTTGCGCGCGACGCGCTGGGCGCGCGCCTTGTCGGCCGACTGCACATAGGCCGACAGGCCGTAGGGCGTGTCGTTGGCAATCGCAATCGCCTCTTCCTCGGTCTCGAACGGGATCATCGCCAGCACCGGGCCGAACACCTCCTCGCGGGCGATGCGCATGTCGTTGTTGACGTCGGCGAAGACGGTTGGCCGCACGAAATAGCCGCGGTTGAAGCCCTCGGGGCGCCCGAGCCCGCCGGCGACCAGCCGCGCGCCCTCCTTGATGCCGGCCTCGATCATGCCCTGCACCTTGTCGAACTGCACGTCCGACGACAGCGGGCCGATATGGTCGCCGTCCTCGGCCGGTTGCCCGACCCTGACGGTCGCGGTGTATCTGGCCGCGATGTCGACCGCCTTGTCGTAGACCGGACGCTGCACCAGCATGCGCGTCGGCGCGTTGCAGGACTGGCCGGTGTTCTCGAAGCAATGCGCCAGCCCGCGCGTCACCGCATCCTCCAGGTCGACGTCGGCGAAGACGATGTTGGGCGACTTGCCGCCGAGTTCGAGCGCCACGCGCTTGACCGTCTCGGCCGCGGCCCTGGTCACCGCCGTGCCGGCGCGGGTGGAGCCGGTGAACGACATCATGTCGATGCCTGTATGCCGCGACATCGCCTCGCCCACCGTCGGCCCGTCGCCGTTGACCATGTTGAACACGCCGGCGGGAAAGCCCGCCTCCTCCATCATCTCGGCGAAGACGATGGACGACATCGGCGCGATCTCGGACGGCTTCAGCACCACGGTGCAGCCCGCGGCCAGTGCCGGCACCACCTTCAGCGTCACCTGGTTCATCGGCCAGTTCCACGGCGTGATCAGCCCGCACACGCCGATCGGCTCGCGCACGATCCGCTCCTGCGGGTTGGTCGCGTTCAGCGGTTCCTCGAACTCGAATTCGCCGAGCACCTCGATGAAGCTTTCGATGTGGCCGGCGCCGCAGGCCGCCTGCGAGTCTAGCGCCAGTTTGATCGGCGCGCCCATCTCGGCCGAGATCGCCTCGGCCATGTCGCGCATGCGCCGCCTGTAGGCCGCGAGCAGCTTTTCGAGATAGCCGATGCGTTCGGCGCGGCTGGTGGCGCTCCACGCCGGGAACGCCCGCTGCGCGGCGGCCACCGCCTTGTCGACGTCCGCCGCCGAACCGAGCGAGATCACCGCAAACGGCTGCTCGTCGGCCGGATTGATGACCGCGAATTCCCTGGCGACGGCCGGCGCCACCCATTTGCCGTCGATGAAGAAATCCGTCTTGCGCAGCATGGCAGGCTCCCTGTTCCGAAATAAGGTCTTAGACCGGCGCGCGCGGCGGCCATGTCCTGAATCCGACCGCATTTTTAGGCCGGCAGCCTTGCCTCAGGAAGGCCTGGTTCAGCGCTTGGGGCTGTCTGGACCGACGGAACAATGTGCCGCGCGGCCCCTGGAGCGCCAAGCCCGCGTGGTTTGCCAGGCGGGCGTTTGTGACTTGGCTGCGGGGCTGGCTGTGACTGCCGGTATCAGTTCATCGACCTGGCGAACTGCCAAAGCATCACCAGGCATGACGTCAGCGGCGACATCGCCCGGCTTTGGCGGGATTGGACTGGCGAATGCCGGGGCCTGCGCAATCACCGGCATGAGCTCCGCCGGTTCAAGTTGCCCGGCGAACGTATCAGGCCAGCAACCGCCGGCGGCGCAATACCGACCCCACCTGCGCAACGCACTGCCGAACGACTTCGCTTGCAGGCACAACAAAAACCGCTCGCCCGCGCTGAGTTCACACGGGCGTTCTCCAAGTACGAAACAAGGCCGATCTACCCATACGATTTTAAGAACGGAGTCCAGACTGAGATTACTGGAAGGTTATTCACGATTATTTGTTATCAATGCCTGAGTAAAACCGGATAAGGATTCGCAAAAATCAGCACGCAGCTTCGCGATTTGCCGATCGCAGAGGATGTGAGAACTGAAATAAAAATAAAAACAAAATACTAGGGGAATATCATATGCCCGATGGGGCGCAGGCCGTCCTCGATGTTCGAGGGCTCGAGACCGTCTTTTGCACAAGAGGCGGAGATATCCATGCCGTCAACAAGGTCAGCTTTCATCTGAAGCCCGGCGAGTTGCTGGGCGTTGTCGGGGAAAGCGGTTCGGGCAAGTCGGTCACGATGATGTCGCTGATCGGGCTTCTGCCGTCGCCCCCGGCCGAGGTACGCTCGGGCGAGGTCCTGCTCGGCGGAAAGGATATCCTGAAGCTCTCGCCGGTCGAGCTGCGGCGCGTGCGGGGCGCGCGCGTGGGCTTCGTCTTCCAGGACCCGATGACCAGTCTCAACCCGGTCCTCACGGTGGGCGACCAGATCATGGAACCCCTGCGCCGCCACATGGGGATGAGCAAGGCCGACGCGAGACGGCGCGCGGCCGAACTCCTGGTGCTCGTCGGCATCCCCGATGCCGAGAGGCGGCTGAAGAACTATCCGCACCAGTTCTCCGGCGGAATGCGCCAGCGGGTGATGATTGCCATGGCGCTTGCCTGCGATCCGGAGGTGCTGATCGCCGACGAGCCGACGACGGCGCTCGACGTCACCATCCAGGCTCAGATCCTCGAGCTGGTGGCGGAACTGCGCCGGAAGCTCGGCATGGCCATCGTCTGGATCACCCATGATCTCGGCGTCATCGCGGGCATCGCCGACCGGGTGATGGTCATGTATGGCGGCCAGGTGGTGGAACAGGCGCCGGTCAAGGAACTTTTCCGCAGTCCACGCCATCCCTACACGCGGGCGCTGCTGAAGGCCGTTCCCACGCTTTCGGGCGCGCGCGCCGCGCGCCTCCAGGTGATCGAGGGGCAGCCGCCGATGCTTGGCGCAGCCCCCTCGGCCTGTCCCTTCCGCAGCCGCTGCGCCCATGCCTTTGACCGCTGCGCGACGGAAAATCCGGCCCGCCGCCCACTCGACGACAAACCGATCGATCACGGGCACGACGTCGCCTGCCACTGGAATCCGGAAACCGCCGATGCTTGATGCGACCGGCCCCGCGGCGAAGCCCCTGGTTCAGGTCCGCGACCTGAAGATGTACTTCCCGATCCATACCGGCGTCTTCCGCCGCCACACCGGCGACGTGAAGGCGGTGGACGGCGTTTCCTTCGACATCATGGAGGGCGAGACGCTCGGCCTGGTGGGCGAAACGGGATGCGGCAAATCCACCGTAGGGCGGGCGCTGCTGCGGCTTTGCGAGATCACCAGCGGCCAGGTGACCATCGGCGGCGTGGACGTTGCCACTCTTTCGCCTTCGGAACTGCGCAAGGCCCGGCCCTTGATGCAGATGGTCTTCCAGGATCCGCAGGCGAGCCTCAACCCGCGCATGACCGTGGCCGCCATCATCGGCGAGCCGCTGGACGAGCACACGACGCTCAGCCGCGACGACAAACTTGCCCGCATCTACGAGCTGATGGATGCGGTGGGCCTGAACCGCCGCTTCGCCAACCGCTATCCGCATGAGTTCTCGGGCGGACAGCGGCAAAGGATCGGCATTGCCAGGGCGCTCGCGCTCAATCCGAAGTTCGTCGTCTGCGACGAGCCGATCGCAGCCCTCGACGTCTCGATCCAGGCGCAGGTGGTGAATCTGCTCGAGGACCTGCAGGACAAGTTCGGGCTCACCTACCTGTTCATCAGCCACGATCTGTCGATGGTGCGCCACATCGCCGACCGGGTGGCGGTGATGTATCTCGGCCAGATCGCCGAGCTTTCGCCACGCGAGGCGCTCTATTCCGAGCCGCTGCACCCCTATGCCAAGGCGCTGCTCTCCGCCGTGCCCGAGCCGAATCCGAGCCGCGAGGGCGCCCGCCAGCGCATCATCCTGAAGGGCGACGTTCCTTCACCCGCCAATCCGCCGAAGGGCTGCACTTTCTGCACCCGCTGTCCCGAAGCGCAGGAGCGCTGCCACGGCGTCGCGCCCCGGCTCCAGGAGGTCGCACCCGGGCGCTTCGTCGCCTGCCACCGCGTAACGAAATCCGCCGGACCAACCGGCGCGACCAAGGCCAACGAGCACAACCTACAGGGAGGAAACCAATGAACTTCAGAACGGCTCTACTCGGGACAACAGCGGCGGCAACGGCCGTCATCGGCCTCGTGCCCGCCGCCCTTGCCCAGCGCGCCACCGACGGCAATGTGAACATTCTCTACTTCCAGGCCGTGTCGGTCATGAACCCCTACATGTCCTCGGGCACCAAGGACGTGCACGGGGCCAGCCTCGTCATCGAGCCGCTCGCCGGCTTCAACGAAAAGGGCGATCTGATCCCGCGCCTGGTGACCGAGATCCCCTCGATCGAGAACGGCGGCATCTCGAAGGACCTCACCACGATCACCTGGAAGCTGACCCCGGGCCTCCTGTGGTCCGACGGCACGCCGGTTACCGCCGCCGATGCGGTCTTCACCTATGAATACTGCACCAACGCCGACATGGGCTGCTCGCAGGCCGCACGCTTCACCGGGATCAAGACCGTCGAGGCCCCCGACCCGCAGACGATCAAGATCACCTTCACCGCGCCGAAGCCCAATCCCTTCAACGCATTCGTCGGCGCGGCCTCGCCCGTGCTGCAGAAGGCGCAGTTCGCCGGCTGCCTGGGGGCCGCGGCCCAGACCTGCACCGAGCAGAACACCCGGCCCATCGGCACCGGTCCCTTCACCGTCACCGATTTCAAGGTGAACGACGTCGTGCAGCTGGCTGCCAACCCGAAATACCGCGATCCGGCGAAGCCCGCCTTCGCCACGGTGACGCTCAAGGGCGGCGGCGATGCCAGGGCGTCGGCCCGCGCGGTGATGGAGACGGGCGAGTTCGACTATGCCTGGAACACCCAGATCAACCCCGAGTTCCAGGCCCAGATGGCCGCGGGCGGCAAGGGCGAGCTGATCTCGGCCTTCAGCAACAATGTCGAACGGATCGAGCTGAACCTGACCGACCCCTCGCCCGACCTGCCCGAGGGCGAGCGCTCCACGATCAAGAACCCCCACCCGATCCTGTCGGACGTCCGCGTGCGCAAGGCGCTTTCCATGGCCATCGACCGCAAGCTCCTGGTCGAGGTCGGGTATGGCGCGGCGGGCCGGCCGACCTGCAACGTGATCCCGGCGCCCGCGATCTATGCCAGCCCCAACACCGATTGCCTCGTGCAGGACGTCGAGGGCGCCAAGGCGCTGCTCGACCAGGCCGGCTGGACCGACAGCAACGGCGACGGCATCCGCGACAAGGACGGCAAGAAGCTCTCGCTGCTGTTCCAGACCTCGGTCAATGCGGTGCGCCAGGACTTCCAGGCGCTGGTCAAGGGCTGGTGGAGCCAGATCGGGGTCGAGGCGGAACTGAAGGCCATCGAGCCCAGCGTCTTCTTCGGCGGCGATCCGGGCACGCCCGACACCTACCAGAGGTTCTATGCCGAGGCCCAGCTGGACACCCTCGACTACGACGGCACCGATCCCGAATCCTATCTGGCGCAATATGTCTGCGGCAACATCCCGGGACCGGGCAACGGCTGGCGGGGCACCAACATCAACCGCCTCTGCGACCCGCGCTACGAGGAATTGCTGGGGCAACTGTCGAAGACCAGCGACATCAACGAGCGTGCCAAGATCGTCATTTCGATGAACGACCTGCTGACCAAGGACGGCTATGTGAGCATTCCGCTGGTCGATCGCGCCCGCCTTTCGGCCAAGGCCAAGACGCTGGGCGGCGTGGTCCTCAACGCCTGGGACAGCGAACTGTGGAACGTGTCCGACTGGTACCGCATCAAGTGATGTGACGGGCGGGGCGGGGCCGGACGGTCCCGCCCCGCCGACGCCACCAGACCGCCGCACCACCTGGACTGCCGACGACCATGCTGACTTTTGTGATCCGCAGGCTGTTGCTTGCCATCCCGACGCTTCTGCTGATCAGCCTCGTGATCTTCCTCCTGGTCGATCTGGCGCCCGGCAGCCCGATGTCGGAAATCCCCCGGACCGTGCCGCCCGAGGTGCGCGAAAAGATGATGCAAGCCATGGGCGCGAACGAGCCTGTCGTCGTCCGCTACCTGCTCTGGCTCAGGCAATTCTTCCTGATCGAGCCCGCCTATGTCATCGACGGCTGGCTGGGGACCAATCTCGCGGGCAACGCCCAGCGCGTCCTTTCCTGGCAGAGCCGCGCGCCGGTGTTCGACATCATCGGCCAGCGCCTGCCCCAGACCATGATGGTGATCGGCACCGCCTATGTCGTCGGCATCCTCATCGCACTTCCCATCGGCATCTATTCGGCCTACCGGCAATATTCCTGGTTCGACCAGCTCGGCACCTTCGTCGCGATGGTGGGCTCTTCGGTTCCGACCTTCTTCACCGGGGTGCTGCTGATCATCGTCTTCTCGGTCAATCTCGGCTGGTTCCCCTCGATCTACGACACGACGCTGCAGGTGACCGACTGGGCTTCCTTCAAGAAGCAGGTGATGCAGATGGCCCTGCCGGTCACCGTGCTCGCGCTGCACAACGCCACCGAGATCAGCCGCTACATGCGCTCCTCGATGCTCGAGAACCTCGGGCAGGATTACGTCCGCACCGCGCGCGCCAAGGGCATGGGTGAGCGCGTGGTGGTGCTGAAGCATGTGCTCAGGAACAGCCTCATCCCGGTGGTGACGGTGATCGCCCTCGGCATCCCGACGATCTTCGGCGGCGCCATCATCGCCGAGCAGGTGTTCAAGGTGAACGGGCTCGGCACCGCGCTGATCGGCGCGATCAACGCCAGCGACCTGCCCACGGTCCAGACGCTTACCTTCATCTTCGCCGTGCTGATCGTGTTCTTCAATCTGGTTGCCGACATCCTCTACGGCATCCTTGACCCGAGGATCCGCTATGACTGACGCCGCAGCCACCCTCGTCGAAAAGCCGCGCAGCCATTGGCGCGACGTCTGGATGCAGTTCAAGACCCATGGCGGCGCGCTCGGCGGGATGTTCGTCTTCCTGGCGCTGATCGCCTTCGTCACCGTCGGGCCGCTCGTCTGGACGGTCGATCCGACCTACGTCAATCCCGACGCGGCCAAGATGATCATGACGCGGAACAAGCCGCCCTCGTTCGAATGGCCGCTCGGTACCGACCAGCTCGGACGCGACATGCTGGCGCGGGTGATGGCGGGCGGCCAGGTCTCGATCGCCGTGGGCCTCGTCGCCATGTCGATCGCCGTCCTTCTCGGCACCACCGTCGGCGTGCTGGCGGGCCTGTTCAAGCGGCTCGACGGGCCGTTGATGCGGCTCACCGACCTCGTCCTCGCCCTGCCGCTGCTGCCGTTGCTGCTGGTCATGGTCTTCCTCTTCCGCGATGCGCTGGCCAGGGCCCTCGGTCCCGAAACCGGAACCTTCGTGCTCATCGTCAGCGCCATCGGCGCGACCTCCTGGATGCAGGCGGCGCGGATCGTCCGCGGCGAGGTGCTGGCGCTGAAGGAGCGGGAATTCGTGCTCGCCGCGCGCTCCATCGGCACACCGCCGCATCGCATGATCCTGCGGCACATCCTGCCCAACGTGATCTCGCCGGTGATGGTCGCGGCGACGCTGGGCATCGCCAGCGCCATCATCACCGAATCGGCGCTCAGCTTCCTCGGCCTCGGCTTCCCGCCCGACTTTCCGACCTGGGGCCGGCTGCTGTTCGAGGGGGTGGAATACATGCAGCTCTACCCCCAGCGCGTGCTCTGGCCTGGCCTCGCCATCTCGCTGACCGTTCTCAGCGTCAACTACATCGGCGATGGTCTGCGCGATGCGCTCGATCCGCGGATCAGGGGGCGGTAGCGGGGGGCTGTTGGAGGTAAGTCGCTGCGACACTGCGGTCCCTGAAGAGAAGACCGTGCTGGCGCCCCGCGCCAGCACGGTCGGAACCGAACGTTTATCAGACTGACCTGATCTCGCCGGCCAGGGAGTCCCGCAATGCAGTGACCGCTGATTGCAGGTCTTCTGGAACGGGTGGATTGTGTGCGTTCTGGAAGCCTACAAAGTTGGCCAGCAGAGCAAGAGCACGAAGGTGGTCGCCCGCGTACTTCAAAGCGAGCGCCTCATGGTATACGGCCCTCCAGATCAGGTCGGACTCGACAACGGCCGTGGAGGGGGACAAGTCGATCTTTACGCGGCAGAGCCGAGTCGCTGCGCGAAAATGGCGAGCGGCATCAACATATTCGCAACGATGAATCAATTTCAGCATGCCGAGATAGTACGTGGACGCTGCAATGCAGAGCGGCCAGCGAGCTGCAAAATCATCCAGCGTCGCGATCCCGCCCAGGGAAGGCCTAGCATCTGCCAGATTGGGTGCGAAAGCTTCCTCGGCAAGCCTATAGTTTCCGCTGTCCATTGCACTTCGGAAGAGACGATAGCGCAGGCCGATCTCCAGCGAGGACCCGGGACGGGCTTTGCCAAGGGCTTCTTTCAAATACCGGTGCAGGAGTGTCGCCAATTGGCTTTCCGACCGCGCATGGAACCCAAGCGGTACTCTCGATGCATAGACCAACATGCTCGCGGCGCTTTTGTCGATTTCCACATATTGAAACCCTGCCTTCTTCAGAGCCTCCACCAATGCTTGGTCATTGAAGATGATGGTGTGCGCGCCGGGTGAGAGCAGTGCCAGCAACGAGCTGGGGTCGGTTCGGCCGTGGATGCGATCCGCATCGGGGGTCGTCAGAACCAGGACGCCGTCTTCGGCCAGGAATGACTTGAGGATAGCGATAAACTCATGTGGGTCGTGCACATGCTCGATGACCTCAGAGCAGTGCACGACGTCATAAAGCTCTTCGGACACATTCGGGGCTGCGAAGTCGTTGACGACGTCGAGCGCCAGTTGCTCTCGGCCAAGGTCTCCATAGTGCGAGGGCTCGAAGCCCTTAACCTGCCAGCCCATAATGGATCGAATGGCATCCAAGCCAAATCCGAAGCCGCAGCCGATATCGAGAAGCCTGCCAGGTCGACCACCGTCGGGTATCACCTTCAGGATGTTCTTGGTGATAAGGTCTATTGCCGCGTTGAACTCGATATAGTCTCGGATGCTGAGTTCATTGGATGTATGTTGAGTGTAGTCGATCTTTGGATAGGGGTGATACACCAGAGATCTACAGGTTTCGCAACGATAGAGACAAATCTCCAATGTCCTGTCCGTTGCCAGCTGCGTATTTTTTGCCGTAAGCACACAGGACTTGTCGCCGGAGCTTTGGCAAACCGGGCAGGGAAATGCGGATGGACTGGTCCGGCCATCGCTGAATTCGACAAGACTGGCATTCAAGATCAGAGTCCTCACGGGATCGCAGCAGCAAGTCGCTCAGACTTGGCTATGCGCTGGATAGGCCCGGCTTTGGCTGAAAGATTGATCACGCTGAAGCGGCCAGGCAACTGCATCATGCTGCAGATCAAACGTCTTTCGGGCCAATATCCACGACGAGGCCATGCCATTGTGAAGTGGAAACTCCAGCATCGGGCCAACCCGCGCAGATGGGTGTATGAACATCCTTACCGGATCGGCCATTCCCGCCTGGACTATCTCGAAGCCCATGGCCGATGAGAAGAGCACTTTCAGCCCTTCGCTCGACATGCGCCAAAAATCATTGGGCGTCTCGTGGATGGGGAATGAATGCGGTACGGCGTGCAATGTCAATCCGCCTGGTTTGAGGACCTTGTTGATTTGCGCTGCAAGCAACCACGGACAAGAAAGATGTTCGATCACCGCTAGGGAGAAGACGCCGTCGATGGTCCCCGGTGCAATTACATCACTCAGGAAATGGGCGTCACCAACTATATCAACGCCGGGGGCCTCGTGAATATCAAGCCCAATAAATTTGCATTCAGGTTCGAATTTTTTGGCATTCAATCTTGATGTTGGACTTACAGTGCGTGCGCCTATTTCGAGTACGGTCCCTCGTACTTGTTTCATTTCCGAAGTGAACTGCTCAATAGGATAACCGTGGTCACCCGCATGTGCGTTCATCGGATGATCCGGGCTCAACTCGGTTACATCCAACTCAACAATCCCATGGATGGTTTGCACCTCCAGCGTAACCGGACGAAATGGACTGCAAGGGAGATAGATTGCAAATCCGCAGAGGGTAGAGGCAAGCATGGGAAAAAACGGCTGCAGGTCAGGTCGATCAAAGAGGATGTCTGCCGTGGCGCGGTGCGGCCCGCTTCTCAGATGGACGGCCGTCGGGGCTTTGCTGTAAGCGTGCGCCCAGCCTTTTACAAATACGCCGTGCACATCACACCAAATCGCATCGATCATATGGACCGCTTGCGCTGCCGGTGCTGAGCCAAGTGTGCTCATTTGCTGCTCACTAGATCTCTATTTTGCGAATTCTTGCATGTGACCAAATTCTGTAGCACATGTCGAGGCCCTGTATATGGTAATGCAGACTTGATTGTTACCCGCTGTAATCATAAAAAACTCAGGTCGGGGGCGGCACATGGCAATCATTACAGTTGCGGCGATAATCCCATTGTACAATGGTGACCGTTTCATCCGCGAGGCGCTGGAAAGTGTCTTTAGTCAATCTGAGCCGCCGGACGAGATCATTGTTGTTGATGATGGTTCAACCGACGATGGCGTGAAAATTGTCGAGGAAATATCCAAGACTCATCCCATAGTTCTTCTACGAAAAGCAAATGGAGGGCAATCATCTGCCCGCAATCTTGCTGCCGAGAACTGCCGGAGCAGCCATATCGCCCTGCTGGACCAAGACGACAGCTGGTATCCTGAGCACCTTGCACTTCTCAAGCGGCCATTCGACGGAGCGTCGCCTGATGATAGACTGGCAGTTGTGTATGGGAACCTGGATCATGTCGACGCAAATGGTCTGATGGTTGCGCACAGTTGCCTAGACTTTTTCTCCTCCAAGCATCCCAAGACGACGCTGGAGCAGTGCATTGGACAAGACATGTTTGTCCTGCCAGGAGCCTCGCTAGTCGATCGTAAAGCCTTTTTTGAAGCTGGACGTTTTGACGAAAGGCTGTCTGGGTATGAAGATGATGACCTCTTTCTGAGGATCTTCCGTAAAGGCTATCGCAGTGCCTATGTAAACAAACCTGTAACAAAATGGCGGATTCACGGTGAATCAACTTCTTACAGCATGAGAATGGCTGTCTCTCGGATGATATATTATCGTAAGCTCAAGGAGATGTTTCCGAACGACCCCCGCCTAAACAAGCACTGGGTCAGGGATTTTATCGCGCCCAGGTTCTTTCGCTCAACCATCCATGACTTCATTAGCGGATCCCGCCTCAGGGACGTTCAGCGCATGGAGCGCAATTGGGCTGACATTCAAGAGATTGCTGCGGAACTCCCGCGCCGGCATCGCAAGCGAATTCTCCGGGTCGCTCCAATCGTGAATCTGACTTATCGTGGGCGGTTCACCAACATCGCTCGGCTCATGGTTAGATATGCGGCATCGACGCGCAAGTAAAAGGGGTTGTACG
This sequence comes from Aminobacter sp. BE322, assembly GCF_050433525.1. Classification (NCBI taxonomy): domain Bacteria; kingdom Pseudomonadati; phylum Pseudomonadota; class Alphaproteobacteria; order Hyphomicrobiales; family Phyllobacteriaceae; genus Aminobacter; species Aminobacter sp. BE322. The sequence goes on from NZ_JBNPXB010000002.1 coordinate 409,516, forward strand.
GCGCGCTTTCGGCAGGTCGCTCAGGCCTCTTCACGCACCTAGCCCCCTCCCGCGCCAGCCCTAGTCACGCAGGGTGGCCTCGATCATGCGCCGGGCGCTGTGCTCGTCGGTGATCAGCACCGTCGGATTGTAGCCGGAAGCTGTGCGGCAATGGCCGTCCAGTGACGATCTCGCGTCCAGAAGCCATCTGTCAGAGTTTCACACCGACGGCCGCTAGCGCTGATCGCAGCGCCTGTACGTCGCCGCTGAAAACATGTCCCTTCATCCCGAAATCTACGGCCGCCTTGATGTTGTCGGCGCGGTCGTCGATGAAGAAGCACTGCGCGGGGGTCAGCGAGAATTTCTCGCAGGTACGCGCATAGATTTCCGGATCTGGTTTCACGGCGCCCAGTTCGAAGGAAAGGGCCAGGCCGTCGAAGTCTTCGAGTACCGGCACGACGCCGGCCTTGCGGATCCGGTGGAACGTCTCGTTGATGTTCGACAGGAGATACACATGGTAGCCCTCGTCGATGAGGCTGCGTGCCAGCTCATGCACTTCGGGCAGTGGGCTGCCGAGCGTATGCCATTCCCGGACAAGCTTGGTCGCATCGGCCTGAAACTCCGGAGCAAGATCGTGCAGGATGTTCCGAAGTGCCACATCCTGAGATATCTCGCCGCGGTCCATGGCGACCCAATGTTTGCCGTCGATGATCTCGAACAGCACCTGCTGCTCGGCAGGCTCCTTGCGGAGGGCGGCCACGAACTTTCTCGGGTTCCATTCGTACAGGACGGCACCGAAATCGAAGAGGATTGTGTCAATCGGCATGGGAAAGCGGGCCTTTGCGGTTCTTGGTGGAAGTCTGGGAGGAGGAAAGGAACCCGCCGCCGACGGGGTCATATCGAATGGTTTCTGCGTAGCTCGCGAGCGAGGGGTGCCCGCCTTCGCAGAGCACGCTGATAGCGCCGGACAAGATATCGTTCGTGCACCGAAGCCGTCCGAAGGGCACTCCGTTTCGGCGCATGAAGACCCCGCCCCGAGCGTCGTATCTTGCAAGCTGATAGGTGGTTCCGTCGGTGAACCGAAAATGCAGTCCGCCGTCATGTTCGACGGTCAGCGATAGAATGTCGCCGCCGCGATAGTCCTTGAACAGGAATGGCTCGCCGGCGTGAAATTCGCCGGAAACGCCCGGCATCGCATCGAGATAGACTTTGTTGGCGACATTGCCGCCTTGCTCGTCCATGTAGATGTGCGGCGCCGGCGAGCCGCAAAAGTGCGGCCAGCGAAATACGATGTGCCAATGCGGCGGGAAATCCGGGTGATGGGGGTTGTTCGTTTCGAACCCTAGCAGGAGCATGTATCCGAGTCGGTTCTCGTTGAGATATCGCCCAAGCCCGGAGAAACGGAGGACCTCGCGCGTCGCGAAACAGTAATGCAGCGCCGCATCGATTTGCGTGGCCGGCCATGGCGTTCCGGCATAGTGCGCGCCAACCCTGTGGATGTCGTTTTGCTCGACGCGCAGCGTGATGCCGGGTTCGGAAAGCACCGTGTGAACGTTCAGCGACTTCGTGCGCCCATATAGGCCGCTCACATCCACTTCGAACTGAAGCTTGGACCGTCCGGCCTCTTTCGAACCGACGAAGATGATGTTCTGGAGTTCGCAGCGAACTGCCGCGACATCGAAGTCTTCCGGCGCGTCGATGGCGATCCGGGCAAGGCAGGCATCCTTGAGTTCCGGATGCTCCAGGAAGATGACGATTTCCAATTCCGTCTCGAAGAAGAATTCAGGGCCGTCCATCAGTCGGCATGGGAAATCGGCATCCACGGCGACGTTTGGCAGTCCCGTCAGCCCTGGCTGCGCCTTGACGAGCCGGAGAGCCGTTTGCCGGTTGCGCCCGGATGAAAATGCGACGTCCATTCTCAGAAAAGCCTTTCGCCCGTGCCGGGGTTGAAGAGAAGGACCCTGGATCGCGGCAGATAGACCTGCGCGCGCGCTCCCAATTGGGACTGCTTCGAAGGGTGGGTGCGGAAAAACAGCAGTTCTTCGGCATGACGGATGCCGACGATGCGCTCTGGCCCGAGCAGTTCGTCGGACACGATCTCTCCGGCAATAGCGACGTCGTCGTCGCGACATCGTTCGAGCGACACGTCCTCGGGCCGGATACCGAGCGTGATGCGCTCCCGTCGGCCATCAGTCGAGCCATTGCCTGCCTTCTCGCGAAGCCAGCTTGGGAGGATGTCTTCGGCGCTCTTGGTCGACAGTTCCACCGACAGCAGGTTCATCGGTGGCGAGCCGATGAAGGACGCGACGAAGGTATTCGCAGGGCTCGAGTAGATTTCGGACGGGCTGCCAACCTGCTGGATCTTGCCGTCCTTCATGACCACGATCCGGTTGGCCATGGTCATGGCCTCGGTCTGATCGTGGGTCACATAGATCGTCGTCGTGCCAAGCTCTCGGTGAAGGGAGGTGATCTCGTTGCGCATTTGGATGCGCAGCTTTGCATCGAGATTGGACAGCGGCTCGTCCATGAGGATCAAGGGGGCATGACGCACGATCGCCCGAGCGAGCGCCACGCGCTGTCGCTGTCCTCCGGACAAGGCGCCCGGAACACGCTCCAGCAAGGCACCCAGGTTCACGCGCTCGGCGGCTTCCTTGACGCGGTCTCGAATTTCGGGTTTCGGAACACCGCGAACCTTCAGCCCATATCCAATGTTCTGCGCGACCGTCATATGCGGGAACAGGGCATAGTCCTGGAAGACCATGGTGAGGTTTCGATCCTTGGCGTCGACCTCGTTGACCACCCGACCGTCGATCAGAAGGCGGCCGCCGCTTACGTCCTCCAGCCCGGCGACCATGCGCAGCAGGGTCGACTTGCCGCAACCCGAGGGACCCAGGAAGACGACGAATTCTCCGTCGGCGATCTCGAGATCGAACCCATGGACCGCGGTGTAGATCGACCCGTAGGTCTTCGTGACGCTCTCGAAATTCAAGCGTGGCATTGCTGTGTTCCCCCCGTGATTGCTATTTCAGGCCGCTTGCCGAGCGCGCGCCGATCAGGCGATCGGCAAGCACCGCGTAGATGACGACCGTCGGAGCCGCAGCCACGACCACGGCGGCAAACATTCCTGCCCAATTGCCGGTCGTGTTCATCGAGTTGATGGTCGCCTGCAGCCAGATGCCGATCGGCCGCATTTCGTTGGTGTTGGCGAAGATCAGGGCCAGCAGGTATTCGTTCCACAGGCCAATGAAGTTCAGGATCGTGAGCGTGAAGATCGCAGGCTTCACGAACGGCAGCATGATTTCCCAAAACACCCGGAATGGACCCGCACCTTCGAGCATCGCGGCTTCTTCGTACGACGAAGGGATGGTTCGGAAGTAGCTCGTGAGGAAATAGACGTTAAATGGCACGTGTGTGGCGGTGTAGAGGACGATCAGAACGAGGCGGGACTCCGCGATGCCGAGCCGCGTAACCGTCTGGAAGATCGACAAGGTGATGATGATCGTCGGAATTCCCATGCACAGAACCAGCAGCGTTTCGACCGCTCGGTTTCCGTTTCCCGGAAAGCGCGCGAGTGCATAGGCAGCAGGTGCGCTCACCAGGATCGTCAGGATGCAGGACGGCACCACGTAGCCCAGCGTGTTGGCGATGTTCCAGAGACCGCCGTCGATGCCCAGAATGTCCCGATAGTTCTTGAGCGTCAGATTGAACGCCATCAGATTTCCGGTGAAGATGTCCCGCGTCGGCGAGAACGATGCCAGAACGACCCAGGCGACGAGCGTGAGCACGAAGAGGGAGTACACCGACAACAGAAGGTAGGTCGGCACATTGGCCAGCCGCGGCGGCACCGGATGCGCGACCCGCCTAGAAATGATGTTCTGCATCGCGGATCACCCAATGGTTCAAGACGAAGATCGCCAATGCGGCCGCGAGGAGAACGACCGTCGAGGCGGCGCCAACGCCGACATTGACTGTTGCATCCAGTTCCGTCCCGAAGATCTGATCGTAGGTGAACAGCATGGGGGTGATCGTGGTGACGCTGGTGAAGATGAGGGGGAAAATGAGGTAGTTGATCGTTGCGATCGAAAAGATCAGCAGGATGGATTTCGTTTCGCTCCTGACGAGCGGCAAAGTGATGTCGAACAGCCGCGACAGCCGGTTGGCCCCCTCGATCCGGGCGGCTTCATAGAGTGACGGCGGCACCTTCTTGAGAGCGGCGATGTACATCAGCGTAAACTGGCCGATGGACGCGAATATCCCCGCAATGACCATTGCCAGAAATATGTGATCGGGCGAGGTCCAGCGGAATCGAGAGATCGCCTCGAAGGGAAACAATCCCGCCACGGTCGAGAACAGGCCGAACTTCGGGTTGTAGACGAACAGCAGCCAGATGTAGCCCAGGGCCAGCACCGAAATTACCTGCGGCAGATAGATGATCGTCGTGAATATCCGCCGGAAGCGGATGTTCGACGTCAGCGCGCTTGCGAGCAGGAAGGCGATGCCGATGGTGAAGACACCCGAAATCAGCCAAATCTCGGCAATGTTGACCAGCGACTGCCGGTAGAGACGGATCGAGAACAGGTCCACGTAGTTCTGCAATCCGACAAAACGCCAATCGTCCACGGGCGCCGTCAACGAAGGCACGTCGTACAGGCTCATCGCCAATGCCCGGATACTGGGATAGACCAGAATGGCCCCGACAAGCGTCAGGGCGGGGGCCATCAGAAGCCATGCTGTCGAGCGCGCTCGTTTCATCATTTCCCCGTTGCGTGCAAGGTGGGACCCGCCGGGCGTGCCTCATCGCGCAGCGCCTCCTGCGGCGCCTCTGCAACGAATGCCATGGTGCGCCCCTCAAACAGAACAGAGATTGCCCGAGATGCACTGGTTCAGGCTATCGGGGCCGTACAGTGACATACGAGCTGCTTCGCGTATCCGCCGACATGGCTGCCCTGATCGACGCCGGCGGCAGCGAGGCCGAGATTGCGAAAGCAGCAATTCTTGGCGGGATGGTGCCGATGCACGAGCATGCGATGTCGCTCGTCAGCGACAACATCACGACCATAGACGAAGTCTCGCGGGTCTTGGACTATGGTGGGGACTAGCAATGCCGACGTTCCAGTATCGCGCATATTTGACCGACGGCAGCACTGAAACAGGCGTTCTCGAAGCCAGCTCGAAACAGGAGGCGGCTCGGACCCTCAGTAGGCAGGGGCGACGCACCTATCATCTCGAGCAAGCGCGCGCGGACCAAAGAACCGGGTCGGCGTTCTTCTTTCGCTTCGCCTGGGGGGCATCCCCAATCAGACCCGAGCGGCTCTTCGCCGATCTGTCGATGTTGCTCAATGCAGGCTTCACCATCGACCGGGCCGTGGCCGCCATTGCCGCGGGCGAGACCAGCGCAACGAGAAAATCGCAGCTGAGCTCGGTTCATGACCTGATTGCCCGTGGCCGTTCGTCAGCCGAAGCCTTCGCCACACTGCCTGGCTTATCGCCTACGACGATAGCCTTGATCGCGAGCGGAGAGCGCAGCGGCAGACTTGCGGCCGTTTGTGAACGACTGACAGCGTCCTATTCGACCACGGCAAAACGTAAGGCCGCAATCATCGAAGCCCTTACCTATCCGCTCTTCCTGCTGTTCGTGATGTGCGGAGCATTGTTCGTTCTGGCGACCGTTCTGGTTCCGGCATTGGAACCGATTTTTGAGGGGGCAGGTACGGCAAAGCCAGCCGCCATGTCGATGCTGGCCAACCTTCGCCGGATTATCCTGGACTATCCGGCGGTCTTTCCGATGACCGGATTGTTGTGCATTAGCGCCTACGTGGCCTTCTCGCGGTCGAATTCGGTCCGCGCCCTCGGGGCAAATCTCGTTGTGAGGACCCCTCTGATCGGCACCCTGATCATACGGGCCTCTGTTGCCCGCTACCTCGAAGTTCTGTCGCTTCTGCTGGCAAATGGGGTGACCATGATCGAGGCGCTCAAGCTCTCCGGCAGCACCGCCAGGCTACCCATTTTGCGGCAGGTCTTCTCAGAGATCGGCGAGCGCATCGCGGCTGGCTCGAAGCTCAACGAGGCTCTTGCTGGCCACTCTGTTTTCGAGAAGACGACAGTGTCATTGGTCGCCATCGGCGAGGAAGCGAACGCGCTGCCGTCCGTGCTCGAGCGCGCTTCGCAAATGCTTCACACCCAAGTATCGGCACGGATCGATGGGTTGCTGAAACTCATGACGCCGGCCCTGACGATCTTGCTGGGACTCATGGTTGGCAGCCTGGTTGTGTCGGTGATGACGACAATTCTGAACATAAATGAGCTGGCTCTCCGATGACGGCCAGCGACGCAGGAGCTGCGGAGTTGCACGATGCGGCCGGCTTCACGCTGCTGGAGATGGTGGTCGCCCTGCTGATCCTCGCGCTCGTTGCGACCGCAGCCTTGCCAGCGCTTCAGACCAGATCGCGTGCGCCGAGTATCGATGCGATTTCCAGGGAACTGGTCGCCCGATTTCAGATGACGAGAACATTGGCGATCACGCGCGCCTCTGAGCAACGGGTGTCGCTTGTGCCCGCCAAGAACCAGGTGCGTTTCGGGGATGGGTCAACAATCGAAATTCCCCAAGGGGTGGAAATGACTGTCGTGACCGGGAAGACCACGATTCTGGCGGGTCAGGAAGCCGTGCTCACATTCTTGCCTAACGGGAGTACTTCAGGACTCGACCTCTATCTTCGGCGCGATCGCGAGCGCCTGCGCATCAGCGTCAACTGGTTGAGTGGTTTGCCTTCCCGAAGCTGGGACATCGAATGATGCGGACGCATGCACCCGGCGACGAAGGGTTCACCGTCCTGGAGATGATCGTCGCCTTCATGATCCTGGCCCTGGCGATGGGCTTGATCAGTCAGTCGATTGTACTCTCCCGTCGCGCAATTGTCGCAGCAGAGACCGAGCAGCGATCGATAAGAGAGCTGCGAGGCATCCTGGCGAAGTTGCAAGCTGGCGACGTTTCACTGGAGGCCGGTTCCGATGAATTCGGGGATATCTGGAAGATCGAGAGACGACTGCTCAATACCGATGGCACCGCACTGGTTGCGCTCAGGATCACGCGGAACGTCGGAGACGGCAGGCGTGGTCGGTCGGGCTTTGTCACCTTCATGCAAGCCGACCCCAGGGCCTCGCTCAAATGACGCGCAGATCATCGCGCCACTCCAGCTCTATGGCCCAGTGCCAAACAGGCGTTGAAGGCTTTGCCCTGGTCGACACGCTTGTTGCCTTGGCGCTGACTGGCGTGATTGCCTCGCTGATGATCGTCTTCCTCGGACAAGCTCGGTCAATCTTGAGGATCACCAAGGACAACGAAGCCCAGATCGAGGTCGACAATGCAGCGGCCTTCTTGGAAAACCTGATCGCTGCGGCTGAACCCTTTCCCCTGACGATATCGGACAATCGCGTTTTCCTGTCAGGTGATCGTGACCGCCTGCAGCTGGTTGGAATTCAGCCCACCGCTTTCGGCGCATCTGCACTGAGGCAGATCACGCTTGCCGTCCGACCCGACAACGATGGAGATTCAGAACGCGATTTGGTGCTGCAGCTTGTTCCAAGAAGGGCGGGCAACGCGCAGGAACAGCAAGGTGCCGAGACTGTCGAGTTGCTTTCGGGCCCCACCAATATCGCAATCGAGTACCTCGGCGCCGGACCGAGGTCGAAATGGGCAAACGAGTGGACGGTTCCAAGGCAGCTTCCTCTAGCCATTCGGTTCACCCTCTCGGTGAACAGGAGCGGCGCTGAATACAGAGCGACGGGATTTGCCCGTCTCGTGCTCGCATCTTCGTTGGACGTGCAACCGAACTGATGGAGGCTCTCAGCTCAGTTGCTGATATCCAGATCCTCGCCTGTGCCTCCCTCGCTGCCATCCCTGCCGAGGGTTCGAACCTTGACAGCGCTGCCATCGGCGCTGAGCTCGTACTGATAGGGTTTCCCCCAGGGGTCGTCCAAGCCGCCCGAACCTTTTAGATACGGACCGGTCCACCCAGTTGCGCCCTTCGGAGCGATCATCAGCGCCGACAGTCCCTCGTCGGTTGTGGGGTAGCGCGCGTTGTCGATGTAGTAGAGTTCGAGAGCGCTCTCGACGTTGCGGATCTGGGCCTTGGCGGCATTTGTCTTGGCTGAGCCGAGATAGCGCAGCACCTGTGGAGTGGCGAGGGTTGCGACGAGCGCGATGATCGCCAAAACCACGAGAAGCTCAACCAGGGTAAAGCCTTCGATGTTGGTCTTGTGTTGGCGCCGGCCTCGTCGCGTGAAGGCTGCCTCGGTTTTCACCATCCGGTCGGGTCCTCACTCCATAAAACAAAATTCTCGAGCGTCCAAACGCTAACCAGCCCTATGGCCAGGAATGGCCCATAAGGTATTCTGGTGCCCATGATCGACGAGCCGGTCGCGGCAAGCCTGAGGCCGGCAAACACAAGCGCGCTGGCGCTCGCCACAAACAGCAGGACGGGCAGGAGCAGCGGATTGATCCAGACGGCCGCGGCCGCGGCCATCTTTACATCGCCCATCCCCAGGCCTGTCGCACCTCTCAGCCGGCTGTGCGCCTCGCGCAACAGCCAGAACAGCAATCCAAACCCCGCAGCCGCCAGCAGGTGCTCTGGCAAATTGTCGGGGCGGGCTATCAGCAGAAAGCACGCGCCGGACAACCCCAATGCCAGGTTCAAGCCGTTGGGGATGACCATCCGGCGAAAGTCGACAACCGCGATGGCAGCCAACAAGCCTGCCAGAACCAGCGAAGCCGCGATGACCGCCCACCCGTCGCCGGCCATCAATATGCCAGCCTCTTCAGATCCTGCTCCGTTCTTGTCGCACCGCCGCGTCTCTTCTGGATAGGCGTCTTCAGACTGAGCATACCCCGGAACTCGTCCGTCACCGCCCGCGCCTCAGGAATGTTGCGGACCACGCGGGGTCGAATGAAAATAATCAGCTCGGTACGGGTGATGCTGTCGGTCTTGTTCTTGAAGGCGTTGCCGAGGATCGGAATGTCACCGAGCAACGGGACCTGGCCTCTCGAAACATTGTTCCGCTCCTGGATCAGCCCGCCCAAAGCGAGGCTTTCGCCGTCATTGACCAAAACCTTGGTGTCGATCTTGCGCTGCTGGATGGTCGGCGAATCTATGCCCGAGGTGGTTGTCTTGACGACGTTGCTGACCTCCTGGGAGATATCGAGCATGACCCGCCCGGCGTTGTTGATCCGCGGTGTAACCGAAAGGATGACGCCGGTGTCCTTCATCTGGACCGAGTTGACGATCGGCGCGTTGGGATTGGCGGTCCCGATCGCCTGCTGCGTGATGATCGGGACCTGGTCGCCGATCTGCAGGACGGCCTTCTGGTTGTTCAGGGCCATGAGCGTCGGCGCCGAAATGACGTTCACGTCGGTCACGCTCGAAAGCGCGTTGAGTGTCACCTGGATGTTGTCGGTGGCATAACTCCACGCAAAGCCTGGAAACGCCGCACCGGTGAAACCGCTTGCGACATCCGACAGCGAAACCTTGAAGCCGTTGTTTTCGAAGAACCAGCGCATACCGAACTTCAGTTCGTCGTTCAGCGCGACCTCCGCGATCACCGCTTCCAGCATGACCTGCGTCGGCAGCACATCCACGCGCGCCAGGATCTGTTCGATCCGCTCGTAGGTCCGCGCGGTCGACTGGATGAGCAGGGCGTTGTTTTCGACATCCGCCACGACCTTTGGGGCGGGCTCGCCATTGGGCGAAATCTCCATGCCGGACGACGGCCCTGTCAGCGGCAGCGGCGTAACGCCATCGGAGGCGAGCGCCACCGGGGTCATCTCCGGCGAAAGGCTGCTGCCACCCTCGATCGTTTTCTTGCCGCGCGAGGAGCCGAGCACGGCCGTGAGCACGTCCGCCAGTTCCTTCGCCGGCCGGTTCTGGATCTGATAGACGAAGAGTTGGTCTTCGTTGGTCTGGGCAAGCTTGTCGAGCTTGGCGATCCAGCTTGCTGCGCGGCTGAGATAGGCGGGCCGCGATGTGATCACCAGAACGGCATTGAGCCGCTCGTTGGGAATGAACTTGATGAGGTTGGCTCCGGGGCCGCCATTGGTGCCGAAGATCGACTCCAGCTCGGTGGCCACCGAGCTTGGTTTGGATGTCTTGAGGGGATGCAGCGCAACCGACATGCCGCGCATCCAGTCGACGTCGAAGACCGAAATGGCTTCCCGGATCGCGTTGAGGTCGGCGTTGTTGCCGGCGACCGTAATCAGGTTGCGCGTCGGGTCCACCCGAAGCACGGTCCCCTGACGCGTGATCGGCTCGAGGATGGTCTTCATCTCTTCGGCGGCGATGTATTGAAGCTCGATCACCTGCACTTTGACACCAGGCCCGGCAGGCGACATCGACGGCACGCTGACCGACGGCGTGCTGGAAAGCGTCTCGGAGAGCGGGACGACCTGAAACAGGCCACCACGCCGAACGATGCCGGCGCCGTTCACAGCAAGAGCCGATTCCAGGATGTCGACCAGGGCGTCCTGCGAGACGGGTTTCGAGGTCTGAAGCGTGACGGTTCCCTGGACACGGGGGTCGACGACGTAGTTGGCCTGCAGAGCATCTCCGAGGACCGCCTTGGCCGCATCCGCGACAGGTGCGTTCACGAGATTGAGTTCATATTGACCGGCGTTGTTGCCGGTCACCCGGGCGATCGGAGCGCCGTAGGAGACGAAGTTGCCGGAGCCCTTGTATTGAGCGCCGGAGAATCTTGCCGCCTGTCCGCCGGCGGAACTCAGCGACTGCGATTGTGGATTTGAGTTGCGCAGTGGTGAGTTTTTGGCACGGAGGCTATCAACTGTTTCGGAAAAGAAGTCGCCACCGGACGAAGAGCAGCCCGAGATCGCAAGAGCGCCGGATATTGCGAGTATTTTGTAATTCCTCATTCAGCGCAGCTCGATTCTTAGCATAATCAAGTCTATTCACTGGATGTTTCCATTGCGCGGTCTTGCATTCATCTAAGGCGCGATATCCACAACTGAGATTGAAGAAGAAGTCTTGCGATCTCGCGCTGATCGCCCCATCGCGGACAGCGCAATTTGTCTTGTGGACGTGCGACTGGGTCAGTTCCCCAGACGAGACTCCTGCCAGCGCGCTTCAAAATAATTTATTGCTTCCTTTCTTATTAGGCCGGCAGTGGTAAGAGCCCCGGCCTCCATAGCCCTACGCAGGCCTCCCTCGCTCGTCAGTTCGCGAAGCTTTACACCTATGTCTCCATGAATGTGCGAGACAAGGCGATCCAGCGCATCCGGTTGATGCTTGTCCGACAAATCCCCGGATGTCAGTATAATCTCTCTAAGATTTGGAAAAATTCTCTCTATTCTAAAGTACATATGGGACTTCTCAATTTTTTCCGGGCATTGACTCCCGAGTGCGTGAATCCAAAATCCGACATTAACAAACCATTGATTCCCAAACCCTTTTCCGAATCCTACAAGTGTAGATATCTCTTCGCCCTCCAAGCGCAGCACTTCACCCGCTTTCACAAATCCAACAGACAACAACGAGTCTTCGATACTCTTCCTGAACCTGCGCCGCTTCATCGCCACAGCCAGTCCTGTATACATGAACGGCGCTTTCCAAGCTGTTCTTGTCAGCCGCCGCCATATCGATATTGAATAAAACGAGACAATAGTGGTCCATATCTTAGTATAAGATGCAGACAATCAAACATCTTCCGCATCTGCCGTCCAACCCGAATCAATTCGCTCTATCAGCAGGGTATCATTCCAAATTCCACGGATCGGAAACGACCGTTGCTCACGGCTTAGTACATTAACCTTCCATTCGTTCTCCCCGTCCCAGAGCCACCAGACGCCAACCTTCTTGGTTTGGGGATCGACAACGCCTGCTCGAAAGGTCGGGAATTCTTTGGCCGCAGCGGGAACAATCTCGTTGGCCACAATTGACACAATCTGCTGTTTGATAGCTTCTCTCAGCGGGAAGAAGCAAATGAACACGGGCGATTCACTATGAATAAATTCGAATATATGCTTTTTATCTATGTAAATTTTGCCATATACACGCAGCAGCTCTCCATACCGTTTATTATTTTGAGTGTATTGTGCATATGCAAAGCCTTTTTTTGTTTTAATTTCAATTACGTCACCAATTCGTAGCTTTGTCATATTATTTAGAACCCTGGGTGGCCCGCCCGCTTTAGTATATCCACGCCATGCCTCAGCGCATTACCATAAACCGGATTCTGTTGCGCTACGCTATTGATATCGTTCATCAATGTACAATCGGGCGCACGTAGTGTTATATTATATTTCAACAGATTACGCTCGCTCAAAAATTAGTCCGGTCATTGCGTTAGATTCGTAAATCTCAATTAAATTTATAGATACAATCAACTCGTATTTGCATGCGTCTCGTTAACGCCATCGGTCCCCAGGATGCTCAGAGTCCGTTTGGAAAGTCAGGGATGGGCATTCCGGCGTAGGAGGTTGCCGCCCATGGCGACGAGGATCATGGCCTGGGAGACGTCAATCCGCTTCTCGTAGTCGCGGACGAGGCGGCGCCATCGGATCATCCATCCAAAGGTGCGCTCGACGACCCATCGGCGTGGCAGGACCTTGAAGCCCTGCTGGTTGTCACAGCGGCGGACGACCTCCACCACGAAGTCGAGATAGCTGGCCTTGTCCATGAGCTTGAGCCGGTCATAGGCGCCATCGGCGAAGAGATGCTTCACCCAAGGCCAGCGTTTGCGGATGCCATCGAGGATCGTTTGCGCACCTGCGCTATCAGAGATGTCGGC